>NZ_JBFBJI010000018.1:0-199619 GCF_040702065.1 Streptomyces sp. NPDC086777
GCCCGCCCCGCGCGGTGGCG
This sequence comes from Streptomyces sp. NPDC086777, assembly GCF_040702065.1. Taxonomy (NCBI): domain Bacteria; kingdom Bacillati; phylum Actinomycetota; class Actinomycetes; order Kitasatosporales; family Streptomycetaceae; genus Streptomyces; species Streptomyces sp. NPDC086777. The sequence goes on from NZ_JBFBJI010000018.1 coordinate 21, forward strand.
GCCCCCGACCCCCCGCCCGGGGGCTCGGGTGGGCCGGCCGGTCTCTGGGGGCCGCGCGGGCGGGCCCCGGGGCCGCCCCCTTCCCACGGCTCGCCGAGGGCCGAACCGCACCACGCGGCCGCGGGGCCCCGCCCGATCCGCAGGACCTCGCAAAAGTGAGGCACTACACCCCACATCTCCCCCGCTCGGCAGGACACCCCGCTGCCGTCCGGCTGCCGGGTCCTTGACCGTCAGACGGCGTCGAGCATGCCTTCACGCAGGCGGGCCAGGAGACGGGAGATCAGCCGGGAGACGTGCATCTGGGAGACACCGAGACGTTCACCGATCTGGGCCTGGGTGAGTTCCTCCACGAACCGCCAGTGGATGATCTTGCGGTCGCGTTCGTCGAGTTCGGCGATCATCGGGGCAAGGGCGTGGAAGTCCTCGATCAGGCCGAGGGCGGCGTCCTCGTCGCCGATGAAGTCCGCCAGCGCGGCCTCGCCGTCCTCGCTGCCGTTGATCGCCGCGTCCAGAGAGGCGGACTTGTAGCCGTTGGAGGCCAGTTGGGCCTCGACGACCTCGTCCTCCGGAAGGCTCATCAGCTCGGAAAGCTCTTTGGTGGTCGGTGTCCGTCCCAGTCGGCTGCGCAGTTCCTCGTTGGCGCGGGCGAGTTGGACGCGGGCTTCCTGGAGCCGGCGCGGGACATGTACGGCCCACGAGGTATCGCGGAAGAACCGCTTGATCTCGCCGACGATGTACGGCACGGCGAAGGAGGTGAACTCGACCTCGCGGGTCAGCTCGAAGCGGTCGATCGCCTTGATGAGTCCGATCATGCCGACCTGGACGATGTCCTCCATCTCCTCCGGCCCGCGGCTGCGGAACCGGCCGGCCGCGAACCGGACCAGCGACATGTTCATCTCGATCAGCGTGTTGCGCGCGTACTGGTACTCGGGCGTTCCCTCCTCCAGGACGGCCAGCCGGTCGAAGAACGGCTTCGACAGCTCCCGCGCGTCCTTCGGCGCGACCTTGGAAGGATCCGTGATCTCCGGCACATCCACCATCTGCTCGGCGGTCAGCACGGTCGTCGTCGGCATCATGGCGCCCTCCCAGTCGATCAGTCTCGTCCGCGCCGGTCCATCGTCCGGCAGGCACGCGCCTACCCCGTCCGGCGATCGGCATTCCTCGAACTGTTCTCAGTCCCCACCGGACTCTCCATGGCTGCGTACGATCTCCTTCACCTTGGCGACCGCGAAACCCCAGCCCTGCTCGACGGTCGGCTTGGCCGGGACGGCGATCTCGTCGGGGTTGGTGAGGACGTCCAGCAGGACCGGGCCCGGACTGCCCAAGGCACGTCGCACGGCGCCCTCCACGTCGGCCGGGTCGGTCACACGGATGCCGGTGATGCCCATGGCTTCGGCTACGGCGGCGAAGTCGGGGTTGTCGAGCACGGTGCCGAACTCGGGCAGCCCGGACTGTTCCTGTTCGAGTTTCACCATGCCCAGCCGGCGGTTGTCGAAGACGACGAGCTTGACGGGAAGGCGGTACGTCTTCAGGGTCATGAGGTCGCCGAGGAGCATGCTCAGTCCGCCGTCGCCGCAGAGGGCCACGACCTGGCGCTCGCGGTCCAGGCATTGGGCGCCCAGGGCCTGGGGCATGGCGTTGGCCATCGAGCCGAGGTTGTAGGAGCCGATGAGGCGCCGCTCGCCGCGCATCTCGACGAAGCGCGAGAGCCACACGGTGGCCATGCCTGTGTCAGAGGTGAAGACGGCGTCATCGGCCGCGATCCGGTCCACGGCCGCGGCCAGCGCCTCGGGGCGGATGTCCTGGGCGCGGTTGTCCAGCGCGGAGCGGATACGGCCCACCACGCCCTTGTCGTGCGACGGATCGGCGAGCCGGGCCTGACCGGTGCGCCACTGGTCGAAGCGTTCACGCGCCTTCTCCAGGTGCGAGCGGTCACGTGCGCCCTCGAACCCGGCGGGCGCGGCGGGCGCGGCGGGCGCGGCGGGCGCGGCGGGCGCGGCGGGCGCGGCGGGCGCGGCGGCGAGGTCGTCCAGGAGGTCGCGAACGGTGGCTCCGGTGTCTCCCACGAGCCCGACGTCGACCGGTACCCGGCGTCCGATATGGGTGGCCTCGGTGTCCACCTGGATCACGGTCCGGCCCTCGGGATACCAGTCCCGGTAGGGGAAGTCCGTGCCGAGCAGCAGCAGGGTGTCCGCGTCCTGGAGGGCCGCGGCGGCGGCGGGGTTGCCGATCAGCCCCGTCTGGCCGACCTGGAAGGGGTTGTCGTCGCCTTCGAAGCCCGCCTTGGCCTTCAGGGTGAGCACCATCGGTGCGGCCAGGCGGTCGGCGAGGGTGAGGACGTCCTCGCGAGCGGCGCGGGCGCCCTCACCGACGAGCAGGGTGACCCGTTCGGAGCGGTCGAGGAGTTCCGCGGCGCGGCGGACGGCCGACCCGTCGGGCCGACTCACCGGGGCGTTCAGGGAGAACCGGGCCGGCCGATCGGCGGTCAGTTCCCGCTCGCCCAGGTCACCCGGCACCGTGAGAACGGCGACGCCCCTGCGGCCCAGTGCGTGACGCACCGCCGTCTCCAGCATCTGCGGAAGCTGGTCGGGAGAGGTGATGGTCGCGCGGAACACGGCCACATCCCTGAAGAGGGCGTCGTTGTCCACCTCCTGGAAGTAGTCGCTGCCGAGTTCGGCGAGCGGCACCTGGCCGGCGATGGCCAGGACCGGTGCGTGGCTCTTGGCCGCGTCGTACAGCCCGTTGAGGAGGTGGACGGAACCGGGTCCGACGGTGCCCATGCACACGCCGAGGGTGCCGGTGAGCTGCGACTGGGCGCTCGCGGCGAAGGCCGCCGCCTCCTCGTGCCGACAGCCCACCCATTCCAGGCCCTCGGTGGTGCGGATGGCGTCGGTCAGGGGATTGAGCGCGTCTCCCACGACGCCGAACACCTGGCGCACGCCGAGTTCGCTCAACGCGTCCACGATGACGCGGGCAACAGTACGGGTCACGTAGTCCTCCAGGTCACACGGTGAATCGGTCGGGGTCGGCGGCCTGCCAGTCGGCCGCCCAGGAGGCGGGCGGCTCGGCGAGCAACTGCCCTGGCGCAAGCCACTCGTACAGCTCCTCGTAGGAGCGTTCGGTGCAGGGGTCGACGCGCCGGCGGAGCATGTGCGGACGCAGTTGGGCGGGGTCGGTGACGCCCATGGACGCCATGATCTGCAAGGCGCTGGCCACGGTCGCTTGCTGGAAGCGCTGGACGCGTGCCGTTTTGTCGGGGACGTGGAGGGCCCGGGCTCGGCGGGGATCCTGGGTGGTGACGCCAGTGGGGCAGGTGTTCGTGTGGCACCGCTGCGCTTGGATGCACCCGACGGCGAACATCATCGCCCGCGCGGCGTTGCCGTAGTCGGCACCCTGCACCATGCGTTTGACCAGGTCGGTCCCGGTGGCGATCTTGCCGCTCGCCCCGATCTTGATGCGGTCGCGCAGGCCCGTGCCCACGAGGGCGTTGTGAACGGTGTGCAAGCCCTCGGTGAGCGGGGTGCCCACATGGTCCGCGAACTCCAGCGGCGCCGCACCGGTCCCGCCCTCGGCGCCATCCACCACGATGAAATCAGGCGCAGTGCCCTCCTCCAGCATGGCCTTGCACACGGCCAGGAACTGCCGGCGGGAGCCCACACACAGCTTGAACCCGGCAGGCTTGCCACCGGACAACTCGCGCATGCGAGCAACGAAGCGCACGAGTTCGCGCGGGGTGGAGAACACCCGGTGGTACGGCGGGGAGACGACCGTCCGCCCCTCGGGCACGTCGCGGACCCTGGCGATCTCGGCGTTCACCTTGGCTCCCGGCAGAACACCGCCGATGCCGGGCTTCGCGCCCTGCGACAGTTTCAGGGACACACACCGGACGTGATCGTGTGCGGCCTTGTCGGCGAACTCGGCCGCGTCGAAATCGCCTTTCTCGGTACGACAGCCGAAGTACCCTGTGCCGATCTCCCACACGAGGTCGCCTCCCGGACGGAGGTGATACTCGGACAGCCCGCCCTCACCGGTGTCCTGGGCGAAACCCCCGGCCGCGGCACCCCCGTTGAGCGCGAGGACCGCGTTGGCGGAGAGCGAGCCGAAGCTCATCGCCGAGACGTTCAGCAGTGCCATGTCGTACGGACGGCTGCAGTCCGGTCCGCCGATCCTCACGCGCGGCGGGTCCTTCGGCACCGGGCACGGCGCCATCGACGGGACCAGGAACTCGTAACCGGGCTGGTACACGTCCCGCTCGGTGCCGTACGGCTCCTCCGCGGCGGTGCCTTTGGCGCGCTCGTAGACGATGCTGCGCACATCCCGGTCGAAGGGGCGCCCGTCGTAGTTCCGTTCGATGAAGTACTGCTGCAGCTCCGGGCGTACGCGCTCCAGGAGGTAGCGGGCATGGCCGAGGACGGGATAGTTGCGCAGCACCGAGTGCCGCCGCTGCACCAGGTCCCAGGCGCCCAGCACCCCCGTGAACATGAGCGGAACGGCCGCGAACCACCAGTCGGGCGAGATCCCGAGCGCCGCGGCCGAAGCCCCGAGAGCGGCCACCAGAGTCAGGAGAACGATTCCAACGCGTGTCACACCTGGCGTGTTGCCCGGTTATCGATCGCCATGCGCGACAGCCGGGCACTGGACGCTCGCAGTCGCCGTGGCCGCCGGACGGGCCGCGAACCCCCGGCCACGCTCGTCAGGGTGGTGGACCGCATGGGCTCTCCAGTCATCCCCGGCACCCTCGGCCCCGACGCCGCCCTCACCGCCGGACGCGAACGGATCCTCGCCGACCCCACCGCCGTACCCCCGGCACGTAATGCCGGAACGCGACGGGCGGCCCACCGGACCGAGCGTGGTCGACACTGCTCTGACAGGCCGTCAGGGTGCGCGTCATCCGAACGTCGAGACAATCTGCCGCCGTGCCGGCCTGCACCGAACGAGGCACAGCCACCGTCCCCGTAGTGCTCTCAAAATCGAACTTCGTCGTGGTCTCGGAAGTGCGCCGGCTGCCGTCAGCCTTCTTCTGCCGGGCGTCTGTCCGGTCGGTGTCGGTGAAGCGGGCCTCCTGTTGTCGCCGGTCTCCGTGGTGAGCGAGAGCAGCCGGTACCGGTTGACGGGCGGGACGTTCTGCGGTTCCTCCAGACCGTCCACCCGGTTGGGCAGCGTGGCCTGCCCCTGGAGGGACAGTGCCGGGAGGCTGGACGAACTGCCGCCGCCCCGGGTGTCGGATCCGGTGTGCTGGACGGCGGAAAGCCACATCGCGACGGCCGGCCCGATCTGGGCGAGGCCGGCCGTCGGCGAGGTACACGGGCCAGTTCAGCGCTGCAGGGTGAGGACACCCGGCCGCCAGGGCAGTTGGTCGTAGGGGCCGCTCGCGGAGGGGGACTTGCCCTGGTAGAGGAACTGCAGGTTGCAGGGGTCGATGGTCATGGTCTGGTCGGGGTTGTTGCGGACCAGGTCACCGTGGCTGATGTCGTTGGTCCAGGTGGCACCGCTGTTGGCCTTGCCCGCGAAGGGGTTGCTCTCGCTTGCGGCCTGCGGGGTCCACGAACCGCTCAGGCTGGAGGCCGTGAAGGAGCGGAAGTAGCGCTGCTCACTCGCACCCCTGGCCTCAACGATCATGAGGTACTGGTTCTGGCCCTGGACCTTGTAGACCTGCGGCGCCTCGAACAGGTTCTTCTCGGTGTCGCTCATGACCGTCGTGTACGACGAGCCGAAGTTGCCCGGGAAGTTCCCGATCGGCATGCTCGCCCGGTAGATCTTGCCGTTGTCGCCGGCGAAGAACAGGTACATGTTCTGGCCGTCGGCGATCAGGGTCTGGTCGATCGGGGCGGAGCCCGGGACGCTGCCGGTGAACAGCGGCTGCGGCGCGGACCAGCCGTTGGGGTTGGTGGGGTCGCTCGACGTGCGGTAGATGAAGGGCCACGCACCCCACTGGTACGCCAGCACCCAGATGTTCTTGGGCGCGAAGTAGAACAGCGTGGGCGCCACCGCGGACTGGCTCATCCCGGTCTGGCCGGCCGACGCCATGTCCGACCAGTTCGTGAAGGGCTTGAACATCATCGAGCCGTACGACGACCCCGACACGTTCGACGCGTAGACCAGGTGCTTGCCGTTGTACGTGACGTTGGTGAAGTCCTTCAGCGAGACCCACCCGTTCGCCGGCTGCGCCAGCGCACCCGTCGACGTCCACCGGTACGTCGACGGCAGAGAACACGTGCCGTCCCCCGGCGGGGTCGTCCCGGACAGGCCGGTCCACTTCTGGTTGCTGCCCCCGTTGCACGTCCAGATCTGCGCCGCTGTGCCGTTGGCGGTACCGGAGCCTGTAGCCTCCAGGCACAGCCCGGACTCCACGCCGACGACCGTGCCGTCGGAGTTCACCCGCCACTGCTGGTTCGCACCGCCGGAGCAGGTCCAGATCTGCACCCGGGTACCGGCCGTGGTGGCGTCGCCCGGAACATCCAGGCACTTGTTGCCGTACACGGTGAGCTGGTTGCTGTCCGTCAACGTCCATTGCTGGTTGGTCCCGCCCCAGCAGTCATAGATCTGCAGATACGTGCCGTCAGTCTGGCTGGCGCCCGGCACATCGAGACACCGGCCGGAACCAACACCACGCAAGGCGCCGCTGGAAGCCGCCTGAGCCGGGGCGGCGACGAGCATCGCCGCCAACGCGGCCAGGGCCGCAACCACGGCGGCGAGCACCACTGACGGATGCCTGCGGCTGGAACTTCCTCTGCGCATGGATACTCCCTAGACCCTGAGTAGGCGGTTCCGGTTGGCCTCGTCAGAGGCCGGCCGGGCTGTCGGCGTTGTGCGGTGTGCAGCAGTCCGCGAGCACCACGGCGGACCGGGGAAGTGGATGAGTCCATGACATATGCAACTGCGACGTACACATCCGTTACGCACACATGCGGCATGGCCCTCGCGATTCCGACTTCAGGCGGTGCTGCCCGGCATGGCCCTACTGTGCGATGGAGCGGCCCGAAGCGTTCGTGATATCGAACAGAGGTCGAGCTATCGAGCAACCTGATGATAGAGAACCGGTGAACGCCGTCAATACCTCTCGCATGCATCGCCTAAAATGCCGAAACATTCGCACCACCACGCGCCGACCAGCGCACGCCACACCGTCAAGTGGCTGGCTCGTAAGCGACTTGACCCCGGAGGGGAGCGTTGCGTGGACGGCGCAGACACTCGGTCGGGCCCGCCTACAACGTCCCTGACAGCGAAAATCACACGACGCCGACGCGAGCACCAGGGGCCGCCGCCCGCTTACCGGATGACCGAAAGTTTCGTCCGACAATCGGAAATTTCTTCGGCCGGAAGTATTGACGATCCATGGTCACGCCTCAATCATCCCTGTCTGAGAAACCGGGCCTGGTTCGAGATTCCGGGCTGTCTCGGCCTGGGCAATCCACGCTGCACGGCAGATCAGCGATCAGCTGCACGGCAGACCCGCGCACCACATCACCTGCGCCACCCCGTTCCGTTCCGGTGAGGTTCGCACCAGCGCATCCTGGCTCTTCCCGCAGTCGGAGAGGCATACGACAGTCGGAGAGGCATACGACGCCGTGTGACGGTCCCCCGGCTGAGCCGCGCTGGAGTACCCCATGCCTATGTCGAGACGTGGAACACGCCCACCGCCCGCCGTACGTCGCCCGACGGCCGACCGGGTGCGGCGCCCGTGCCGTCGGCGTCATCCCGGTCCCCATGACTGCGGTGTCCGGTGATTCCGTCCTGCCCGGGCTCCGACCTGCCCGGCCCCGTCCGCCGGACGGGGCCGGACGACGCAATCCCCTGCGCTTCAGTCGATCAGTGATCTCTACCTCGGAGGCACCGTCATGGGCTCGTACGCCCTTCCCAGATCCGTTACCCGTCGGAAGATCCGCACCCTGCTGCTGGCGCTGGTCGTCGGCGTCCTCGGTGCGGTCACCGCACTGGCCGCACCGCCGACCGCACACGCTGCCGAGAACACGCTTGGCGCCGCGGCGGCTCAGAGCGGCCGCTACTTCGGCACCGCCATAGCCTCCGGCAGGCTGGGCGACTCGGCGTACACGACGATCGCAAACCGTGAGTTCAACATGGTGACTGCCGAGAACGAGATGAAGATCGACGCCACCGAACCACAGCGGGGCCAGTTCGACTTCAGCGCCGGCGACCGCGTCTACAACTGGGCGGTGCAGAACGGCAAGCGGGTGCGTGGCCACACACTGGCCTGGTACGCCCAGCAGCCCGGCTGGATGCAGAGCCTCAGCGGCAGCTCACTGCGCCAAGCGATGATCGACCACATCAACGGCGTCATGGGCCACTACAAGGGCAAGATCGCCCAGTGGGACGTCGTGAACGAGGCTTTCGCCGACGGCAATTCGGGAGGTCGGCGGGACTCCAACCTGCAACGCACCGGCAACGACTGGATCGAGGTCGCCTTCCGCACCGCGCGCGCCGCCGACCCGGCGGCCAAGCTCTGCTACAACGACTACAACATCGAGAACTGGACCTGGGCCAAGACCCAGGCCGTGTACGCCATGGTCCGGGACTTCAAGCAGCGCGGCGTGCCGATCGACTGCGTCGGATTCCAGTCGCACTTCAACAGCGGCAGCCCCTACGACAGCAACTTCCGCACCACCCTGCAGAATTTCGCCGCCCTCGGCGTCGACGTGGCCATCACCGAACTCGACATACAGGGCGCCTCGGCCTCGACCTACGCCAACGTGACCAACGACTGCCTGGCCGTCTCGCGCTGCCTCGGCATCACCGTCTGGGGTGTGCGCGACACCGACTCCTGGCGATCGGGGGACACGCCGCTGCTGTTCAACGGCGACGGCAGCAAGAAGCCTGCCTACACCGCCGTCCTCAACGCACTCAACGGCGGCGGCTCCACGACACCCCCTGCGGATGGCGGACAGATCAAGGGCGTCGGTTCGGGCCGCTGCCTGGACGTGCCCGGAGCCGGCACCACCGACGGCACACAGCTCCAGCTGTGGGACTGCCACAGCGGCAGCAACCAGCAGTGGACGTACACCGACGCCGGCGAGCTCAAGGTCTACGGCAACAAATGCCTCGACGCCGCCGGCACAGGCAACGGTTCCAAAGTCCAGATCTACAGCTGCTGGGGCGGCGACAACCAGAAATGGCGCCTCAACTCCGACGGATCCATCGTCGGCGTCCAGTCCGGCCTCTGCCTCGACGCCGTCTCAGGCGGCACCGCCAACGGCACCCTGATCCAGCTCTACTCCTGCTCGAACGGCAACAACCAACGCTGGACCCGTACCTGAGGGAGCCTGCCACCAACGAAGGGGTGAAGCCGTGACAGCCCACGGTGCGGCTTCTCCCGCCCCTCCGCAAGGACATCGTTGACACGGTCCCAGGTCGCCGCCGTGGTGGCGGCGACCTCGCGATCGGAATGCTCGCCGCGGTGCATCGGCGCCCGCCGAGGCGGCGAGGGCGACCACCGTGGCCGAGAGTCCGTCCTGCTCAGGGCTGAGCACACTGCGGCAACCAGCTCACCCCGGGGATCCGCCCTCGCTCGCTTCGGACACCAGGTCGCACACGACTGCCGCCGTCCCGGAGTGCGGGTGCGCGTCGCCTTCCCCCGACAGGACGTGCCAGCCGGCGATTGACCCGCGCTGTCCCACCCGGGACAACCGCGTCACGCTCCGTCAGAGTCAGCGTCGAACGAGCGTCAAGGCATGTGCCGCACCCGGCCCGCACGGAGTTGAGGCAAAGCGCTCTCGACCCGCGCCCCGCTGCGAAACCGCAGGTGAGACACGTGGCAGGAACCTGCGGCACTCCACGCGGTGGACCTGCACACATGTCGGCACGACCCGCACGCAACCTGGGAAACCAGAAGAACAGCAGGTCAGGCGCCCTTTACTGCAGGCTCCAGAATCGCCACGCACTCCACGTGATGCGTCATAGGAAAGTCGTCGGTCTGAATGTGCCGCGGAAAAGACCAGGTCAGAGCCGTGTCTACGACTCTCTGTCTTGATTGCGGACGCCCAGCGCGTCACACGAGCGTCACAGTCTGCTACCTGTGCCTTTGGTACGGAGCGGAACGGCCACGACAACCAGCTCACTGGCGAGCCAGCCCTGCTCCCTCTGGGCGCGAGGTCGCACATCACGACCCGTGCGCCGCACCCGCGCCGATGGACCTCTCTGGCGCGGGTACCGAGAACCTCGCGCTATGTCGGGAGAGGTTCCGGCGGCGTCTGCCCGAGTCGCTGGACGAGTTGCAGGGCCCGACCCAGGGGATCGTGGAGCTGCCGCTGCACTTGCTTCTCCAGCTGTGTCCGGTGCTACGCACACTCGTCGGCCGCGCCGTTCACACCGTACGGGAGGACGCCTGCCTCCAGGCCCGCCTCCCGCACCCGGGCAGCGGCGTGACGGACATGCCGGAACTGCACACGCCGTTCCTGACAGATGTCATCGCTCTCAGCTCCACACGTCCGCTGCTCCTCGGCGGGAAGGCCATGCGGGCCCCTTCAACCGCAACGCCTTCCGCACTCTCGCCTTCGCCTGACGCAACCGTCGGCGAAATCCATTGAGGGAGCCCCGACAGTTTCCAGTAAATGCCTGACGGGCCCGACCGATCCTTGGTCAGGCCCGTCATTGTCTTCGTCCGGCGGCCCCTACAACCGTCGCAGCCCACGTGACACGCGTGAGCCGGGGAGCCCAACTCCCGTGTCAGTGCCTGCTGTCAGGATCAGCATCGCCCCACGTCGTCGTCTGAAGGACACCCCATGACTGCCGAGTTTGGTCCGATGGCCATCACACGCCGCAGCAGCAGTGAGCCGATACGGGCGGGCGGCGAAACGGTGGGCAGACTCGGCGACCTCTGGAGCTGGGCCTGCTCCGACCTGGCCAACAACACCATGCGCGGCGTCCTGGCCGAGTACCTCGTGGCCACGGCACTGGGCGCCGCGATCGGCACCCGCACCGAATGGGACACCGTAGACATCCGTACACCCGAGAAGTGGCGCGTGGAGGTGAAGTCGGCGGCCTACCTGCAGTCGTGGGCACAGCCCCGGCCGTCGAAGATCGAGTTCAGCATCGCGCCGGCTTCCGGCTGGGACGCCCAGACCGGCGTCACCTCAGCCGAGGTCATGCGCCGCTCGGACGTCTACGTCTTCTGCCTGCTGCACCACCAGGACAAGCAGACCCTCGATCCCCTGGACCTCGACCAGTGGACCTTCTATGTCCTGCCCACCCGTGTTCTGGACGAACGCTGCCCGACCCAAAGGTCCATCAGGCTGTCCAGCCTCATCGAGCGCCTCAGCCCGCTCAAGACCGACTTCGCCGGCTTGCCGAAAGCGGTCTCCGCGTGTGCCGAAGGCATGCGATAGCCCAAGGACAGCGCTCTCAAGCCACGTGGTGAGCTTTGTCGACGGCCTTCCCAGATGAGCGCCAACAAGGCCAGGGCTGACGGACGCAATCGTCATGACGTTGCCGATACGGATCGCCGTCTGCTTCGGCTCACCCAGTCGTCGTGACCATCGGTCCGCCCCGCACCCCCGCGGATGGATTGGACAACGCCCGGGAGGGTAATTCGCTGCGGCTACTTGCTGTGGCGCAAGAGCCGATCGGCATCTTCTGCCAGGTAGACGGAAGTAAGGCGCTTGGGATGCCACATGACGATCTGTGTTGTGCCGAACCCGTACCAACCCGGTCCGCCGAACGCAGCCACGAGGCCGGATTCCGTCCACTGTTCGATGCGGCGTCGGTCGTCCTCGCTCACTGAATACGGCGCGGACGTGATCGCCGCCGGCAGCCCGTCCTTTATCCAGTTGACCGAGTGATCAAGCCAGCTCTCGTCGTCGCGAGAGCCAGAACCGTACTTGCCACAGGCATCGGATTCACACTGCCGACTCGTCGACGCGGACGGCGCTTCTGTGCGGCCGTTGGAAGGGGCGTGCACGTGCACGGTTGGGCAGCGGGCCGCAGGGGGAGTCTGTGTCCTGCGGCCCGTCAACTGACGTGGAGCCACCGTGACATAAGTGGCCGCTGTCCTAGAGCCGGGGAACTTCAGAGACGGAGTTGATGCATCGTGGAACGACGCATGTCGGTTGCGACGCACTGGGGCAGTTTTGTCGCGGTGGTTGATTCCGGTCGGCTGGTGCGCATCGAGCCGAGGGGCGATGACCCCGCGCCGTCGCCCATCGGCCCCGGAATGGTGACAGCCGCCGACGACAGCGCCCGCGTGTTGCGCCCCGCGGTGCGCAAGGGCTGGCTGAACGGCCTGCCGCGCGCCCACGACACGGCCAGGGGCGCGGACGCCTTCGTGGAGGTGAGCTGGGACGACGCGATCACCCTGGTGAGCGAGGAACTGCGCCGAGTGCGTTCACAGCACGGAGACAGCGCCGTGTTCGGCGGCTCCTACGGCTGGGCGAGTGCGGGCGCGTTCCACAACGCGCAGGCGCAACTCCACCGGTTCCTGGCGTTGGGCGGGGGATACACCGACTCTCGCAACACGTACAGCACCGCGGCTTTGGAGGTCGTCCTCCCCCATGTGATCGGCGGAGCTCCGTGGAGCTACCAGTCACGGATGCCGATGTGGGACGAGATCGCCGACAACTGTGAGCTTGTGGTGGCGTTCGGAGGGCTGGCCCTCAAGAACAGCCAGATCAACCCCGGCGGACTGGCCAGACACCAGACGCAGGACCTTCAGCGAAAGTGCCGTGCCGCCGGGGTGCGGTTCGTGAACATCAGCCCTGTCCGCAGCGACACCGCCGGCTTCCTCGACGCCGAATGGCTGCCCGTCATCCCCAACACGGACACCGCCGCGATGCTCGGCATCGCACACACCATGCTGGTCAACGGCTGGCACGACGAGGACTTCCTTCGCCGTTGCTGCGTCGGGTTCGACCGCTTCGCCTCCTACTTGACCGGCGAATCCGATGGCGTTGCCAAGGATGCCGCCTGGGCGGCGGGGATCACGGGCATGAGCCGGGACACGATCACCGAACTGGCTCGCCGCCTGTCCACGCAACGTTCGCTCATCATGGTCAACTACGCGATTCAACGGGCGGACCACGGCGAACAGCCGATCTGGATGTCGGTCGTGCTGGCTGCCATGGCGGGCTCGATGGGGCGGCCCGGCTGCGGCTGGGGCGCGGGCTACGCGACCATGGACGCGACCGGCGTCGCCCCCGGCCGGCCCTCCGTTGCGTCGATTCCCCGGGTTCCCAACCCTGTCGCGGATTTCATCCCTGTCGCACGGATCGCCGACACCCTGCTGCATCCGGGCAAGACCATCGACTACGACGGCCGGCGCCTGACCTTGCCCGAGCTCCGCCTGATCTACTGGTGCGGAGGGAACCCGTTCCACCACCACCAAGATCTCCACCGCTTGACCCGCGCCTGGCAGACCCCTGACACGGTGGTGGTTCACGAAGCCTGGTGGAACACCACGGCCAAGTTCGCCGACATCGTCCTTCCCGTCGCCACCAGCCTGGAACGCGACGACTTCGCCGCCGGATTCTCCGACCCCCACCTCGTCGCGATGCCGAAAGTCCGTGAGCCGGCGGGCGAGTCACGCACCGACCACCACATCTTCGCCTCCCTGGCCTCCCGGCTCGGATACGAGCGCGAGTTCACGCAGTCACGCTCCGAGATCGAATGGGTCCGGCACCTCTACGAGCAGACGAGGGCCGACCTCGGCGACGACGGGGCCTTGCCGAGCTTCGACGACTTCTGGCGAAGCTCCACGGCTGAACTGCCGGCGCTGAGCGGCCCGTTCCCCGGCAGCTTCGAGGCGCTCCGCGCGGATCCGCAGCGTTTCCCCCTGACGACCCCGTCGGGCCGGATCGAGATCTTCTCCGAGGAGATCGACTCGTTCGGCTACGACGACTGCACCGGGCATCCGGCGTGGTTCGAACCAGTGGAGTGGCTCCGTGCCGGCCTGTCGGACCGATTCCCGCTGCACCTGATCTCGAATCAGCCCGCCTCACGCCTGCACAGCCAGTACGACAACGGCGGCCACAGCCTCAAGTCGAAGATCCACGGCCGTGAGCCCGTGACGATCAACCCGCTGGACGCCGCGTCCCGCGGCATCGAGAACGGCATGATCGTACGCGTCCACAACGACCGCGGCAGCTGCCTGGCGGGCGCAGTCCTGTCGGACGACGTCATGCCAGGCGTCATCCAACTGTCCACCGGAGCATGGTGGGACCCGGCCCAGCCAGGCCAGAGCGGTACCTTGGACCGCCACGGCAATCCGAACACCCTCACGGCCGACCGAGGGTGCTCCCGCCTGTCCCAGGGACCGAGCGCCCACAGTGCGCTCGTCGCCGTCGAACGGTACGACGGCCCCCTTCCGGACGTGCTCGCCTTCACACCACCACACCTCGAACACTGACACGCAGGCTGCCTGCCTCTTCGGGCGTGTCCTTCGAGTTCGCCGTCGTCAAGCGCGCAGCGGGCCGCCCCGGCTGCCAGAGACGCCACCCCTCGTTTTGCATGTGCGTAATCAGATGAATACTGTGCGCAGTCGTGACTGCACTTCAAGACCTCAAGTACGGCCAGTGGTTCAGGGGCGCCGACGTCGACGGCGACGGGTTCATCACTCAGCAAGACGTCCGCGCGATGAGCGAGCGCTACATTGCCGCCCGAGACACCGCGCCGGACTCCGCGACCGCCCGGCGACTCATCGAGGGAATGGACGGGTTCTGGACGAACGTGATCGCCCCGATGGACCAGGACGGTGACGGGAAGGTCGATCTGCGGGAGATGACCGAAGGCTTCAGGAGCGTCCTGACCGACCCCGCCCTCTATCCGCAGCAAATCGCTCCGGTCTCCAACTGCTTCTTCGACCTCGTCGACCTCAACGCGGACGGCAAGATCGACCAAGCCGAGTTCCAGCAGATGTTCGACTCGGTCGCCGGTGTGCCCGGGGAGGACTGCGCCACGGTCTTCGCCGCTCTGGACAGGGACGGCTCCGGTGGGCTGGACCGCGCCGAATTCCATCAGGCCCTCGCCGAGTTCTTCTACGGCAACGACCCGGATGCTCCTGCCAACCACCTCTTCGGCAGGGTCACCGCCTGACAGCCCGGGATCCGACCGCCCACACCACTGCTGTGCGGGCGGTCGGCTTCGAGGCCCCAGGCCACGCAGCCCCTGGCGCGCCCCGTCGGTCGGCGGCCGACTCGTCGTTCCGCCGTACCGGGGCTGCGCCGCCGTTGCGGTCAGGTGGGAACTGAGACAGCTTCAGCCGGCCGAGCCGATACGCACTGATCTCATCCGCGCGCTCCAGCGCGCGGGCAAACGCGGTGCCCGTCACCGGCGTCGGCGGCCGGTGCAACGCTCCAGCTCCGAGAACCGCGAGCCCCCGGCATCTTGAGCGTCACCACCAAGTCGCCGGGCAACGCCGGGACCGCACGCCGCGCGGCCCCGCGACCGTGGCGTGCAGCCGCTTCTCCGCGACCTTCCGCGCCACCGGCACCTCCGGCACCTCCGGGCAAGCACCGATACCCCGGGCAGCAGCACCCGGTGGCGGCGCAACTAGCCCATCGACTGGTTGAACAGCGTCACCGGCCACTCGTCGTGCGTCCACACCCGCCCCTGCAGGAACGTACCCCGCGTCATTCCGGCGGCGTCTGCCGGAGTCGCTGGACGAGTTGCACGGCCCGACCCAGGGGATCGTGGAGTTCTCGCTGCACATGGTCTGGTCCGGGATGACCTCGTACGACATGAGCAAGCCTCGTCAGCGCATGGGCCTGTACCGCACCGTCCTGCACGAGGGCCTGCGTGATGACCTGCCCCGGTATCTCGACCGGGACCTGCTCCTTCAGCTGTGGCCGGTGCTGCGCACCCTCGTCGGTCGCACCGTGCGCGCCGTATGGGAAGACGCCTTCCCCCAGCTCGCCTACCGCACCCGGGCAGCCGCGTGACGGACATGCCGGAGCTGCACACGCGGCTCTTGGCGGATGTGATCGCGCTAGGTTCGCCGTATCCACTGGTTCTCACCGGCGGATACGCCGTGCGGGCCCACCGCCTCGTGAACCGCCCCAGCCAGGACCTCGACGTCGCCACCGAGAACCCGGCCCCCATGGCCGACATCGCCGCCACGCTCCGCGTCGGCCTGGAAGCCCGCGGCTGGAAGGTGCACGCGCTGGAGACCGCCCCGCTGTCCGCCCGCTTCACCGTGTCCGACCCGGCCACCGGGGAGGAATGCTAAGTCGACATCCTCAAGGAAATCTTCTGGCGGCCAGTCGCCCAGAGCCCGTACGGGCCCGTCCTCGCGTGAGGAGGATGTGATCGGGACCAAGGTCCGCGCACTCGCCGACCGCGGAGCACCCCGTGATCTGATCGACGTGTTTGCAGCCTCGCGGCGATGGACCAACACCGAACTCGAAGAGTTCGGCCGCCGTCACGCGCGTGGCAGCTTCGAGCGCGAAGACCTCCAGGCAAACCTCACGGGCGCCGAGTGGACTGACGACGAAGCGTTCGCCGCCTATGGGCTCGACGACGCCACCATTACCGCTCTCCGCTCCTGGGCCGTCGAGTGGGCCGACGACCTCGCGGCCCGTCTCCTCGAAGAGGACGATGATCCGGACATCGACTGATCACGTCCGGATGAGATCGCATTTGAAGGCGATCAGAGCAACGGCCGATGTCATTCCCCTCGCACTGCCGCTGCGTCTGCCCTCTCACATCCGGCATTTCAAGGGCAATTCCTTGAGAACGACGTCCGCCGTCGCCGTGTCCCCGGGACAGGCCCGGGGACACGGCGAGGCGTTTCTGACTTCGGCTCGTCAGGGTGAATATTTGCGAAGTTCCTGAAGGACCTGACGCGGTGGCTGTATCCCGTGGTGTGTGAGGTATGCGGATGGGGGCGGGCTGACCGCTGCGGGGCGGCGGCACCGGGAATCGGTTCGGGCCCGACTGGCCAAGCTCGTCGAGCACGGCGTGCTGGCTACCGCCCCCGCGTCCGATGGCAGTGTCTACGCCGAATACCGACTGACGGAGAAGGGCAAGGCCCTGCGCGTCCCGCTCGTCGCGCTGCGGCAGTGGGGCGAGGACCACCTGTTCGACGCGGACGAGGGTGGCTCGGCCTCGTCGCGCGATGGCCAGCGCGTCGCCGGCCTCGACATGCGCGCCCAGGACGGCCGCCCCCTAGGCCCAGGCGACGTCGAAGTACGCAGCTTCAGCGTCTGATCCGCGTTGTCGCAGTGGGAATGCAGGATCGTGTGTCTGCAGCCATCGGTTCGACTACCGCACGCGTGGCGCTACCAAGTACGCCGACAGCTCGGCAGGGGCGCTGCCGCTCACCGGGAAGATCGTGGGTCGCTGGCCCAGCTAGCCGAGCCTCTATGATCCTGGCACCTGAGCACGATGTCCGCCTGACCTTGGGACGGACGAGCAGCGCGCCAACGACTGTGTACGCGTCCGATCCGCATGGCGTGTTCTGCCCTGGTGGTGCCCACACCAGACGCGGCAATCCGCGGACTCAGGGCACGCGCCCGCCGGTCCCGCTCAGGACGCGTCACGAAACAGTCCCGATGTCAGGTGAACCGAGCGTTGCTGACGTCGATGGAGACCATGGTCTGTTGCAGGAGGGGACGGTTGTCCGCATCTCTTCGGTAGGCCCGGCGTTTGGTGGGCAGGCGGATCCCGTCTGCCTCCACGGTGTCGTAGGCGTATTGTGCCGCGGCGAAGCCTCCTGCGATGTCGACGCGATAATCATGCCGACGCAGGAGATGGTCGGGGCCGAAGTAGAAGTCCTGCCGCGTGCTGTGGCTGGCGATGTGAGGCGGGAAGGTCGCGCGCAGGCCGCGCCAGAGTTCCTTTCCTTCCCGCCACGGTTCGATCTCGGTGACGGCGAAGCCGGACATCGACAGCAGGAAGGGCGAGGTGAGATACGTCCACAGCGCGTATCCGTTGAAGTAGGCGCGATCGAGTGCATCCCACGGCGTGCAGAGGTCGTGCCCGATGAACGACTTCCGCGGTTCGTCGCGTTCGGCCACGACGCGGCCGTCGACTTTTCGGATGCTTACTCGGTCGGCTCTGAAGTCGGTCCTCTGGTCGGGCACGCCGAACGGCATCACGGAGGCGTGCTGCTCGTGCAGCCAGACGGTCATCTCCCGGGGAGTCGGGTCCTGCGGCATCCCCTTCATGACGAACATGTCGCCACCGCTGACGATGGTGGCGCGGACGGTGGTGAGTGCGTTCCATCGTTCGAGGCCACCATGGGCATCGAGGACCTCTGCGAGCAATGTGTGCATTCGGTCTCCTGCTCGGTCGTGCCAGGCGGCGGTGGCCAAAGAGGCGTCGATCGGGTGGCCCTGCTGCGGCGACGCAGCCGCGGTCGGGCAATCCGCGGCGACCCTCGTCAGGCGGGCCCCTCTCATCGTTCACTGTTTCGCCGGTTTCACGCACCTGGGCGCTCATCCTGAGGACGCCGTAAGCCCGGTCGTAACTGGCGTGAACGGCGAGTCCGCTCAAATCGGCTGGCGAAGGTCGTAGAGGTCTCCTGGTACCGCGCTTCGTTCGCAGCCGCAGCCCGGCGCCGACCGCAGCGGCGGAGCCCCTGGCCGCCGGGCAAGCTGTGAGGTGGAGGTGGTGGTTGCCATGGCCGGTGAGACGCCGCTGATGGTCGTGGACGCCGGAGGCGTGGTCGTCCAGTGGAACCACCAGGCGGAGGAGCTGACGGGGCGGACGGACGGTCGACGAGGGCGGTCGCGGCCTGTTCATCTGCGCCCAGCTCGCCCAGAACTGGGGGATCCGCTACGCCAACGACGGGAAGACGGTCCGGACCGCGCAGCCCCTCCCCCACGGCTCCCCCACGGCACCCACAGAGTCCCTCTGACGAGGAGCCGTAGACGGAGGCGGTCGGGCTCGCCGCAAGGGTGAACAGCGCGGCCTCCGCGACGTCCAGGGCGACGTGCAGCTCACCTGCCTCCTCGACATGGTGACCTCCTGCCGGGCCTGCCTCAAGCGGGCCGGCGGAGTACCGGGGGCGGGCGGCGCCTACGCGCCTTCCGCCCTCGCGGCCGGCCGTGAGTCCTTCCTGACCGCGTCCCGGCTGGACGGTGCGCCCAGGCTGCGGGCCGCGTTCAGCAGCTGGCGCACCACGCCTACGGATGTCGACGGCGTGTTCCACGCCGTCGACAAAGTCATCGCCTGATTGATCGAAGGGCCGGCGCTCTGGCTTGCGGGCCAGGTCGGCCGTACAGCCGGACGCGGACGCCGGCGCCGTCAGCCGGCGCCCGGTCAGTCCGTGCGCCGCTGCCGGTCGGACGCCGCGGTGCCGCTCTCGATGAGTGCCGTGCGCGCGGCCTGCAGCAGTTCTTCGGAGATCGGGTTGCCCCGGGTGGCGCGAGCGAGGACGAGGGCACCGACCATGGTGCAGAGCTGGGCCATGCCGTCGTCGTCGCCGGTGGCCAGCCGGGCGGCGCGGTTCCGTACCCCGTTGATGTAGACCTGCTGGGAGCGGGCGGCCTGCTCGGGTTCGCGCCCCAGGTCGGCGGCGAATCCGGAGACGGGGCAGCCGTCTCCGGCATGATCGCGGTGCCAGATCGAGAGGTATTGCTCGATCAGCGTTCGGCGGGCAGCTTCGTGGTCCCCGTCGGGCTCCTCCAGCACAGCCGGCGAGTGTGCCGCCGGATCCTCGAAGGCATGGGCGATGGCCTTGTCGACCAGGTCCTCCTTGGAGGCGAACTGCTTGTAGAACGCGCCGTGGGTGAGCCCGGACGCCTTCATCAGGTCGGCGATGCTGACCGCGGTGCCCTGTTCGCGGAACATCCGGGATGCGGTGGCGACGACGTACTGCCGGTTCTCCTGCGCTTGCGCCTTGGACACGCGGCCCACGGGATCACTCCCCTCAGATAACTGTCGCTTGTAATCTATCCTATCCCGCGTTTAGTTTGATTACGACATCTATTTAACGGACGAGGCCACCCGGAGATCAGGCCGGGCCTTGCGCCGCCTCCCGCAGTCCGAGGCTGACGCCCCCCGTCCGGCAATCGCAGAACCATCGACAGCACTGGAGATCCCTGTGGCACCACCGCCCGCTCCCGCCGAGTCCTCGACACCCGTGCCGCCCGCCCAGCGGCGAAGGGTTTCCAAGGTGGTCCACCGTCGGCGCTGGGCCATCCTGACCGTGCTCGCGTGCAGCCTCCTGGTGGTGATGCTGGACAATTCGATCCTCAACGTGGCGATGAAGACCATCGCCCAGCCAGCTCCCACCGGACTCGGCTCCACTCAGAGTCAGCTGGAGTGGGCGGTCAACTCCTACACACTCGTCTTCGCCGGACTGCTCTTCACCGCGGGCCTGCTCGGTGACCGCCTCGGCCGCAAGAAGGTGTTGCTCTTCGGCATGGCCGTGTTCGGTGTGGGATCCGTCCTGTCCGCGCTGGCCGACTCTTCCGGGCAGCTCATCGCCTTCCGCGCCGTGATGGGCTTCGGCGGTGCCTTCATCCTGCCTGCCACCCTCGCGATCATCATGAACGTCTTCGAGCCCGAGGAGCAGCCCAAGGCAATCGGCACCTGGACCGGAGTGGTCGGTTTCGCCATAGCCGCCG
Source organism: Streptomyces sp. NPDC086777 (assembly GCF_040702065.1). Classification (NCBI taxonomy): domain Bacteria; kingdom Bacillati; phylum Actinomycetota; class Actinomycetes; order Kitasatosporales; family Streptomycetaceae; genus Streptomyces; species Streptomyces sp. NPDC086777. The sequence continues at coordinate 20,534 of NZ_JBFBJI010000018.1, forward strand.
GCCCGATAGCCGGCGGCGTCCTGCTGCAGCACTTCTGGTGGGGCTCGGTCTTCCTGGTCAATGTGCCGATCGTGGTCGCCGCGATGATCGCAATGGTCGTGATCGTCCCCGACTCCAAGGACCCCAGGCCCGGCAGGCTCGACCCGATCGGCGTGCTGCTGTCGATCACCGGTCTGGCGGTGCTGGTCTACGGCATCATCAAGGGCGGCCAGTTGGGCGACTTCACCCGGCCAGAGGCGTGGGCGTCGATCCTGGGCGGCCTGGCGGTCCTCGCCGGTTTCGTGGTGTACGAGGCCCGCAGCGATCATCCGGCCCTCGACATCACCTACTTCCGCAACCGGCGGTTCTCCGCCTCCGTCGCCGCCATCGGTCTGGTCTTCTTCGCCCTGATGGGCGTCACGTTCTTCTCCGTCTTCTACAACCAGAGCGTGCGGGGCTACAGCGTCCTGCAGTCCGGTCTGCTCGTGCTGCCGCTGGCCGCCTCCCAGATGTTCTTCGCTCCGCGGGCCCGGCTGGTCGTGGGCCGCTTCGGTGCCCGAGCCGTGTGCGCCTCTGGCCTCGTCCTGACCGCCGTGGCCTTCGCCGGCTTCCTGCTGCTCGGCCAGGACACCCCCATCTGGCTGCTGGAAGTGCTGTTCTTCCTGATGGGCACGGGGATGGCTCATGTGATGCCGCCCGCCACCGTCATGATCATGTCGTCGCTACCGAGGGAGAAGGCCGGCTCCGGGTCCGCGGTCAACAACACCTTCCGACAGGTCGGTGGAGCCATGGGGGTCGCCGTGCTGGGGTCGCTGCTGTCCACCACCTACCGCAACGACATCAACGGCCACCTGGGCGCGCTGCCCGCCTCCGACCGGCACGTCGCAGGTGAATCCGTCCAGGCGACCCTTACCGTCGCGCAGAAGCTGGGACCGGCCGGCAGGGCACTGGTACGGCCCGCGCACGACGCCTTCATCCACGCCATGCACGTCACCGCCATAGGGTCGGCGGCCGTCGCCCTTCTCGGCGCGGTCGTCGTACTGCTCTTCCTGCCGGGAAAGACCGCCGCCGTGGCCGCCGGTGATGACAAGTCCCAGCGCCAGACCGCAGGAGCCCCACGGTGATCGCGAGCCATCCCCCGCGAGACACCGGAGGTGACCGCCTGGCAGGACGTCCCCGCGCTGCCGCCGCAGACACCACCGTCAACGAATCCGCGCTGTGGGTGCTCGAGGAAGGCGCCCCGACAGGCAAGGGACAGCGCCGGTAGCGCTGGCGTCAGCCGGAACGCCATCCCCGGGAGACCCGCCGACGACGGTGGCGCCGGCCTCCTCCGCCTGGCAATCGCAGAACCAGCGACAGCAGCGGAGACCCCCGCACTCGCACCAGGACGATCGGGGCTTCATCGAGCTCTGCCGGCTGCTCAGGACGAGCGCCGTTCGAGCGTCAAGATTTTCGAGCGGCATAGCACCCCACAGTCGGCCTGCACGCCAGCTCGGCATGAAATCGCAGCTCGGACAACCCTCAGTGGAAGAACGCCCACTCGACTTGATGAACAACCGGAAACAGGTCGAGCAGCCGACGAACGCCGCAAAGCCGCAGGTCAGCCGTCCTACTTCGCAGGCTCCAGAATCGCCACGCACTCCACATGATGCGTCATCGGAAACAGGTCGAACGCCCGCAGTGTCCGTACCCGGTACCCCCCGTCCCGGAAGTACGCCAGGTCGCGGGCGAGGGCCGCCGGGTCGCAGGCGACGTAGGCGATGCGGCGGGCGCCGAGGGAGGAGAGGTGGGCCACGGTCTGGCGGCCCGCGCCCGCGCGGGGCGGGTCGAGGACGACGAGGTCGACCTCCGTGATGCCGGTGCGCGGGAGGACGGACTCGACCTTGCCCTGCTCGACACGGACCCGCGGGAACCCGGCGAGGTTGTGGCGGGCGTCCTCCACCGCGCGCTTGCCGGACTCGATGCCGAGGACCGCGCCCTTCTCGCCGAGGCGGTCGGCGAGGGCGCCGGCGAAGAGGCCGACGCCGCAGTAGAGATCCAGCGCCATCTCGCCCTTGCGCGGGAGGAGGCCCTGCATGACCGCGGTGACCAGGGTGTCCGCCGCCTTCGGGTGGACCTGCCAGAAGCCGCCGCTGCCGACCCGGTGGGTGCGGCCGTCGGCGCGTTCGCGGACGAAGGCGCGGCCGTGGACGCGGTGGATGCCGCCGTCGTGCTCGTCGACGCGCATGACCGAGACGGGCCGGTCGAGTTCGACGAGGGGAAGGCGGGCGCCGGGGCGCGGTTCCAGGATGACCATGCGGTCCTGGGAGCCCGTGGCGGCGATCGCGTCGACCGAGACCATGCCCGACCAGTCGCGCTCCTCGATGCCCAGCTCGCTGACGCCCGGCGCCGCGATCATGCAGTGCTCGATCGGCTCCACCTCGTGCGAGCGGTGCCGGCGCAGGCCCGCGTTGCCGTCGGCGTCGACGGCGTACTGCACCCGGGTCCGCCACTGCGGCACCTCGCCCGCCGGGAGTTTGTCGCCCTCCGCCGGCATGACCGTGCCGTCCCAGCCGACGTCCTCGGGGGTGAGACCCGCGAGCCGCTGGAGCTGCTCGGCGATCACCTCGCCCTTGAGGCGGCGCTGGGCGCCCGGCTTGGCGTGCTGCCAGTCGCAGCCGCCGCAGCGGCCGGGGCCGGCGTAGGGGCAGGGGGCCGGCACCCGGTCCTTGGAGGCGTCCAGGATGTCCACCGCGTCCGCGCGCAGGAAGCGGGCTCCCTCCTCGCCCTCGGTCACCCGGGCCACGACCCGCTCGCCGGGCAGCGCGTGCCGGACGAACAGCACCTGGCCCTCGGCGGTCCTGGCGATGCAGTGGCCGCCGTGCGCGACCGGGCCGACCTCGACCTCGTACTCCGTCCCCACCAGCGATTTCTTCGGTTCTGCCTGCATGGCGGGGTGACTCCAGATCAAGGGGGAGGGAAACGGCCCGGGCGGGGGCCGACGACAGCCCACCAGTCTACGGGGTCGCCGGCACTCCCTGTCCCCTCTCAGCCTCCGCTGTGCTCCTTGGGCCGGTGCTCCGCCGGACCGCGCCGGACCGCGCCGGGCGCGTTCCACTCCTGGCGCTTGCGGGCCCGGTTCCTGGCCGCCTCCGAGGACGCCAGCTGGTAGGGCACCGACGTCACCATCACGCCGGGCGTGAACAGCAGCCTGCCCTTGAGGCGCAGCGCGCTCTGGTTGTGCAGGATGTGCTCGTACCAGTGGCCGACGACGTACTCCGGGATGATCACGGAGACCGCGTCCCGCGGGGACTGGGCGCGCAGGCCCTTGACGTACTCGATGATCGGCCGGGTGATCTCGCGGTACGGGGAGTCGAGGACCTTCAGCGGTACGTCTATCCCGCGCCGCTCCCACTCCTCGCGCAGCGCCTTCGTCTCGGCCGGGTCGACGTTGACGGTGAGCGCCTCCAGGGTGTCCGAGCGCATCAGCCGGGCGTAGGCCAGGGCGCGCAGGGTGGGGCGGTGGATCTTGGAGATCAGCACGACCGAGTGCACGCGGGAGGGACGTACCAGGTCGTCGTCGGGCTCCTCGGGGGCCGAGATCTCCTCGGAGACGCGGTCGTAGTGCTTACGGATCACGGTCATCGTGGCGTAGAAGATGCACATGCCGAGCAGCGCCACCCAGGCGCCGTGGGTGAACTTCGTGACCAGGACGACGACCAGCACGAGGCCGGTGAAGAAGGCGCCGAACGCGTTGATCGCGCGGGAGCGGATCATGCGGCTGCGCTGGGCCGGGTCCTTCTCCACCGCCAGGTGGCGGTTCCAGTGCCGGACCATGCCGGTCTGGCTGAGCGTGAAGGAGACGAACACGCCGACGATGTACAGCTGGATCAGGCGGGTCGAGTCGGCGCCGTAGATGACCACCAGCAGCGCGGCGGCGCCGGCCAGGAGCACGATGCCGTTGGAGAAGGCCAGGCGGTCGCCGCGGGTGTGCAGCTGGCGCGGCAGGTAGCGGTCCTGGGCGAGGATCGAGCCGAGCAGCGGGAAGCCGTTGTACGCCGTGTTGGCGGCCAGGAAGAGGACCAGGGCCGTGGCGGCGGCGAGCAGGACGAACAGGAAGCTGCCCTTGCCGAAGACGGCCTCGGCGACCTGGGAGATCACCGGGTTCTGGACGTAGCCGGAGCCGATCGGGACGCCGCCCCGGATCAGGTCGGTGGCCGGGTTCTCGGCCATGCGGACCTTGGTGACCGCGGCGAGCGCGATGATGCCGCAGAACATGGTGACGGCCAGCAGGCCCATCATGGCCAGCGTGGTCGCCGCGTTCTTCGACTTCGGCTTGCGGAAGGCCGGGACGCCGTTGGAGATCGCCTCGACGCCGGTGAGCGCGGCACAGCCGGAGGAGAAGGCCCGCAGCAGGAGGAAGACGAGGGCGAAGCCGGCCAGGCCCTGGTGCTCGGCCCTGATGTGGTAGCCGGCGGTCGGCGCACGCATCGTGTCCCCGAGGACGAGGCCCCGGAAGGCACCCCACGCGATCATGATGAAGACGCCGCCGACGAACACGTACGTCGGGATCGCGAAGAGCTTGCCGGACTCCTTGACGCCGCGCAGGTTCATCAGCGTGAGCAGCACGATCACGGTGACCGCGCAGAACACCTTGTGCTCGACGACGAAGGGGATGGCGGAGCCGAGGTTCTCGATACCGGAGGCGATGGAGACGGCGACGGTCAGGACGTAGTCGACGAGCAGGGCGCTCGCGACGGTGAGGCCGGCCTTGGGGCCGAGGTTGGTGGTGGCGACCTCGTAGTCGCCGCCGCCGCTCGGGTAGGCGTGCACGTTCTGCCGGTAGGAGGCGACCACCGTGAACATCAGCACGACGACCGCGACGGCGATCCAGGGGCTGAAGTGGTACGCCGACACGCCCGCGATGGACAGGACCAGCAGGACCTCCCCCGGCGCGTAGGCGACGGAGGACAGCGGGTCGGAGGCGAAGACGGGGAGCGCGATGCGCTTCGGCAGGAGCGTTTCACCCAGTCTGTCGCTGCGCAGTGCGCGCCCGATCAGGATCCGTTTGGGCACGTCGGTCAGTTTGGACACGAGAGAGGATCGTAGGCCTTCCACCTGGCAGGTCTCCAGCCGCAGTGCGGGATCTGCCTCCCGAGTGAAAAAGGTGACTCCTGGAACTGCGGATTCCGCAGCTTACGCCCGATCCGTGCCTAGATGACAGACCCCGCCCGTCTTCGCACCTCGGAGGTCCCATGCCCGCGACCGCAGAGCTGATCGGCGCCACGGTCACCCTCGTCGGCCTCGGAATCCTCACCGCCATGAGCGTGCGCAGCATCACTCGGCGATGAGCGTGGCACAGGGGTGCCCGGCCGGGACGGTGCGTGTGTAGCTTGGGCCTCGGTCTGAGAACCTGATGTGGCTGAGCAGTAACTTTTGGACACCGGAAGGACGGTCGTGCACATCGTCATCATGGGCTGCGGCAGAGTGGGTTCCGCTCTCGCCCAGACCCTGGAGCAACAGGGGCACACGGTCGCCGTGATCGACCAGGACCCCACCGCCTTCCGCAGGCTGGGCCCCGGATTCGGGGGCCGCAGGGTCACCGGAGTCGGCTTCGACCAGGACACCCTGCGCGAGGCGGGCATCGAGGAGGCCGGCGCCTTCGCCGCCGTCTCCAGCGGCGACAACTCGAACATCATTTCGGCCCGGGTGGCCCGCGAGATGTTCGGCGTCGAGAACGTCGCGGCCCGCATCTACGACCCCCGGCGCGCCGAGGTCTACCAGCGCCTCGGTATCCCCACCGTCGCCACGGTCCGCTGGACCGCCGACCAGATGCTGCGCCGGCTGCTCCCCTCGGGCGCCGAGCCGCTGTGGCGCGACCCCACCGGCGGGGTCCAGCTCGCGGAGGTGCACGCCTCCCCGAAGTGGGTCGGCCACAAGATCAGCAAGCTCCAGGAGGAGACCGGGGTCCGGGTCGCGTTCCTGACCCGGCTCGGCGAGGCGATGCTGCCGACCTCGCAGACGGTCCTGCAGGAGGGCGACCTGGTGCACGTGATGATGCGGACGGACGACGTCGACAAGGTCGAGGCCGCCTTCGCCGAGGGTCCGGAAGAGGAGGGCGGTCACTGATGAGGGTCGCCATTGCCGGGGCCGGTGCCGTCGGCCGCTCCATCGCGGGCGAGCTGCTGGAGAACGGCCACGAGGTCCTGCTGATCGACAAGGCCCCGACCGCCATCTCGGTGGAGCGGGTCCCGCAGGCGGAGTGGCTGCTGGCCGACGCCTGTGAGATCACCGCCCTGGACGAGGCTGCGCTGCAGCGCTGCAACGTCGTGATCGCCGCGACCGGCGACGACAAGGTGAACCTGGTCGTCTCGCTGCTCGCGAAGACGGAGTACGGCGTGCCACGCGTCGTCGCCCGGGTCAACAACCCCAAGAACGAGTGGCTGTTCAACGAGTCCTGGGGTGTGGACGTCGCCGTCTCCACCCCGCGCCTGATGTCGGCGCTGGTGGAGGAGGCGGTGTCGGTCGGCGACCTGGTCCGGCTGCTGCGCTTCAGCCACGGCGACGCGAACCTGGTCGAGCTGACCCTGCCCGAGGAGTCGGCCCTGGCCGGCACCCAGGTCGGCGACGTGGAGTGGCCCGAGGACACCTCGCTGGTCACGATCATCCGCGGCACCCGGGTCCTCACCCCCTCCAAGGAGGACTCCCTGGAAGCCGGTGACGAGCTGCTGTTCGTCGCGGCCCAGGCCCGCGAGGAGCAGCTGGAGGACCTGCTGTCGGTACGGCGGGAAGACGGCTGACGCGGACAGAGCAGAAGGGCGCCCCCCGTAGCGGGGGGCGCCCTTCTGTCATACGTGGCACGTAGCTGCCTGCGGTGGCGTCCGGCTACCTGCGGTGGCGTCCGCCGGAGACGTCGCCGCTCTCCGCGGCGAGCGCCGCCCTGCGCTCCTCCTCGGCCTCCTCGGCCTTCTCCGCCGCCTCCATCTCCGCGAACACGTCGATCGGTGCCGGGGCCTTCGCCAGGAAGACCCAGGTGAGCCAGACCGCGAGCAGGAACGGCGGGATCTTCAGGGCGACCAGCACCCAGCCGAGCTGGGCGGTGTTGGCCCACCAGTACAGCGGGAAGAGGATCGCGCACTTGGCGAGCAGGATCAGTCCCCACGCCCAGCTGGCCTTGGCGTACGCCTTCTTGCGGCCGGGGTTGCGGGTGCGCCAGGAGAGGTTCTCCTTGAAGACCGGGCCGAGGATCAGGCCGATCAGCGGGACCCCGCACAGGGTCGTGACGATGTAGGCCAGGGCCAGGCCCAGCGTGTAGAGCATGCCGGGGAGGTAGAAGTCCTTGGCGTTGCCGGTCATCATCGCGAAGACGACACCGAAGGCGACGCCGAAGACACCACTGAAGGCGTGCTTGACGGTGTCCCGCATGGCGAGGCGGACCACGACCAGCACCACCGACACCGCGAGGGCGGCGATGGCCGACCAGTGCAGGTCCTTGTTGATGGTGAAGATCGTGACGAAGAGCAGGCCGGGCAGGACCGTCTCGACCATGCCCCGGACACCGCCGAACGCCTCGAAGAGCGCGGCCTCGGTCACCGCCCGCGCATCCTGCTGCGGGGCGTCCTCCGCCTGCGTGTCTTCGGTCGGCTTGTCGAGCGACGTCACCGGCTACTCCCTACCGAGGGGTCTCAGTTCGTACTTGGGATTGAACAGCACCCGGCGGCCCCGGCTCAGCGAGATCCGGCCCGATGCGATCAGCCTGCGTCCCGGCTCTATGCCGACGATGGAACGCCTGCCGAGCCACACCACGTCCAGCGCGGCCGAGCCGTCGAACAGCTCGGCCTCCAGGGCCGGGACCCCGGCGCGTGGCCGCAGGGTGACCGTGCGCAAGGTACCAGTTACGGTGACGATCTGCCGGTCGTGGCAGTCGCCGATCCGGGTGCAGCCCGCGGTGTCGGCGTCCTCGCGCAGCTCCTCCGACTCCAGGTCCTCCTGGGACGAGGAGAGCCGGTCGAGCATGCGCCGGAACCGGCCGGCCGGCTTCTCGGAACGAGGAACAGCACTCATGTCTGAAGCGTACCGGGGCACACCGGCACCGCCGTAGTCCAGCTCACTTCGCGACCCGCCTCACTTTCCGAACGGTCCTATCTCTCGAACCGGTACCCCATCCCGGGTTCGGTGATGAAGTGCTTCGGGTGCGAGGGATCCGCCTCCAGCTTCCTGCGCAGCTGTGCCATGTACACGCGCAGGTAGTTGGTCTCCGTCCCGTACGACGGCCCCCACACCTCCTGCAGCAGCTGCTTCTGGCTGACCAGCCGCCCGGTGTTGCGGACCAGCACCTCCAGGAGGTGCCACTCGGTCGGGGTGAGCCGGACGTCCCGGCCCGCCCGGTTGACCTTCTTCGCGGCCAGGTCGACGGTGAACCCCTCGGTCTCCACCAGGACGTCGTCCTCGCCACCCCCGTCGACGGGCTCGGCGCGGCGTACGGCGGCCCGCAGCCGGGCCAGCAGCTCGTCCATGCCGAAGGGCTTGGTGACGTAGTCGTCGGCGCCCGCGTCGAGCGCCTCGACCTTCTCGTCGGAGGAGTGCCGGGCGGAGAGGACGAGGATCGGCACGCGGGTCCAGCCGCGCAGCCCCCTGATCACCTCGACGCCGTCCATGTCGGGCAGGCCGAGATCGAGGACGACCACGTCGGGGTGGCGGGAGGCGGCCAGTTCGAGGGCGGTACGGCCGTCGGGAGCCGCGTCGACCTCGTACTTGCGCGCCTTGAGGTTGATCACGAGGGCGCGCACGATCTGCGGCTCGTCGTCGACCACGAGCACACGGGTCATGAGGCCTGCCTTTCCGGTTCTGCCAGGGGTTCTGCCGCGGCCCGGGCCGCGTCGGTGACCGATCCTGCCGCGCGGAGGCTGAGGACCATGGTGAGCCCGCCGCCGGGCGTGTCCTCGGCGTTCAGGGTGCCGCCCATCGCCTCCGCGAAGCCCCGGGCGACCGCGAGTCCGAGTCCGACCCCGGCACCGCGCGGAGCGTCACCGTAGCGCTGGAAGGGCTCGAATATGCGTTCCTTGGCCTCGTCGGGCACCCCGGGCCCGCGGTCCACGATCCGCACCTCCACCCGGTCCGCGATGGCGCTGGCGGAGACCAGTACGGGGCGTTCGGCCGGGCTGTACTTGACGGCGTTCTCGACCAGGTTGGCCACCGACCGCTCCAGCAGCCCGGCGTCGGCCTCGACCATCGGCAGGGTCTCGGGCACGTCGAGGTCCACGCTGCCGTCGGGTACGCCGACCAGCGCCATCGGGACCACCTCGTCGAGGTCGGTCTCGTGGACGATCGGGGTGACGGTGCCGGTCTGCAGGCGGGACATGTCGAGCAGGTTGCCGACGAGGTGGTCCAGGCGGTCGGCGCCCTCCTCGATGCCTTCGAGGAGCTCGGCCCGGTCCTCCTCGGACCAGTCCACGTCGTCCGAGCGGAGCGAGGTGACCGCCGCCTTGATGCCTGCCAGCGGGGTGCGCAGGTCGTGGCTGACGGCGGCGAGCAGGGCGGTACGGATCCGGTTGCCCTCGGCGAGCGTGCGGGCCTGCTCGGCCTTCTCCTGGAGGCGCCTGCGGTCCAGGACGACGACCGCCTGGGCGGCGAAGGCGGCGAGTACCCGGCGGTCCTCGGCGGGCAGCACCCGGCCGGTCAGCGCGAGCGCCATGTGGTCGCCTATCGGCATGTCGACGTCACCGTCCTCGGGCCGCTCCAGGGCGGGTCCGAAGCCGGCGCGCCCGGCGCAGCTCCACGGCTCGACGTCGCTCGCCCGCTCCAGGAGGGCGGCGGACTCCATGCCGAAGGTCTCCCGGACGCGTTCGAGCAGTTCCTCCAGGCGGGTCTCGCCGCGCAGCACGTTGCCGGCCAGGAAGGAGAGGATCTCCGACTCGGCGCGCAGCCGGGCCGCCTGGTGGGTGCGGCGGGCCGCGAGGTCCACGACCGAGGCGACGGACAGCGCGACCCCGAAGAAGATCACGATGGCCACGATGTTCTTCGGGTCGGCGATGGTCAGCCGGTGCAGGGGCGGGGTGTAGAAGTAGTTCAGCAGCAGCGACCCGAAGGCCGCCGAGGCGAGCGCCGGGAACAGCCCGCCGAGCAGCGCGGCCGCGACCGTGAAGGTCAGGAAGAGCAGCATGTCGTTGGCGAGGCCGAGGTCGACGGTGTTGAGCAGCACCGCCATCACGGCCGGGCCGATCAGGCCGACCAGCCAGCCGGCGATGATCCGGCCCCGCCCGAGCCGGGCGCCCCGGGCCACCGGCAGCCCGCGGCCCTTGCCGGCCTCGCCGTGGGTGACGATGTGGACGTCCAGGTCCGGTCCGGACTCACGGGCGACGGTGGCGCCGACACCGGGTCCGAGGACGTACTGCCAGGCCTTGCGGCGCGAGGAGCCGAGGACGATCTGGGTGGCGTTGACGCCGCGCGCGAAGTCGAGCAGGGCCGCGGGGATGTCCTCGCCGACGACGTGGTGGAAGGTGCCGCCGAGGTCCTCGACGAGGGTGCGCTGGACGGCGAGTTCCTTCGGGGAGGCCGACGTCAGGCCGTCGCTGCGGGAGATGTAGACGGCGAGCACCTCGCCGCCGGCGCCCTTCTCGGCGAGCCGGGCGGCCCGCCGGATCAGCGTCCGCCCCTCCGGGCCGCCGGTGAGCCCGACGACGATCCGCTCCCGCGAGCCCCAGATCGCCGACACCTGGTGCTCGCTGCGGTACTGCTTCAGGTACTCGTCGACCCGGTCGGCCACCCACAGCAGCGCCAGCTCGCGCAGGGCGGTCAGGTTGCCCGGCCGGAAGTAGTTCGACAGGGCCGCGTCGACCTTGTCGGACTGGTAGATGTTGCCGTGCGCCATGCGCCGGCGCAGCGCCTGGGGCGACATGTCGACCAGCTCGATCTGGTCCGCGCGCCGTACCACCTCGTCGGGCACCGTCTCGCGCTGGCGCACGCCGGTGATGGACTCGACGACGTCGCCGAGCGATTCGAGGTGCTGGATGTTGACGGTCGAGATCACGTCGATCCCTGCGGCCAGCAGCTCCTCCACGTCCTGCCAGCGCTTGGCGTTGCGGGAGCCTGGGATGTTCGTGTGGGCGAGCTCGTCCACCAGGGCGACGGCGGGCGCCCTGCGCAGCACCGCGTCCACGTCCATCTCCGTGAACACGGCGCCCCGGTACTCCAGTTCCCTGCGCTGGATCTGCTCCAGGCCGTGCAGCATCACCTCGGTGCGCTGCCGCTCGTGGTGCTCGACGAAGGCGACCACGCAGTCGGTCCCCCGCTCCACGCGCCGGTGTGCCTCGGAGAGCATGGCGTAGGTCTTGCCCACGCCCGGTGCCGCACCGAGATAGATCCGAAGCTTGCCGCGTGCCATGGTCCTATTGTCTTCCTGCAACTGCCGTCAACGCAGCGTCGACCTTACGGCCAACAATCCCGGCGAATGGTGCAGGGGCCCCGGCAGCGGGCATCTTTGACGCAACCCTGATGGGCGCCGGTGCCGCGGCCCCGACGCCCGTGCCGGGGGTGGCTCAGTTGGGGTTGTCGCCGTGGGTGAGGGTCTCCCAGGCGACGAAGAGGTTGTTGGTGCCGGCGGGGCGGTTGTTCTGGGTGAGCGTCTGGGTGTTGGTCATCGCGATGCCGAGGCGGTTGTGGAGGGCGTTGTAGCCGACCTCGGTGACGGGCCCGAGGCCCAGGTTCAGGGAGCCGCCGCAGAGCCAGCCGGGGACGGCGGTGCCCAGCTGGTACTTGGCCTGGAAGCCGAGCGCCTGCCGCAGCCGCTCGCCGACGTCCGTGCCGTACAGGTCCTGGCCCTGGATCCGGCTGGTCTCGGCGACGTGCGAGATCGCGGAGATGCCGTACCCGGTGTGCGTGAAGTCCCGGCAGGTCTCCTGGGTGAGGCCGGTGACGAAGGTGGACTGGCCCTGCCAGTAGGAGACGATCTTGGCGGTGGTGTCCAGGTTCTGGCTGGGCACGGTCTTCGGCACCGAGCCGTCGGAGGCCAGGTAGACGTAGGCGGCGGTGCGGGTGCGGAACTTCGCCATGGCCGTGTCGTACGACGCCTTGTCCTCCAGGAAGACGGAGATGCCGACGGCGGCCTCCATCATCGACAGCTCCCAGTTGCCGTTGGAGTTGGAGCCCTTGATGACGGTGGGCAGGTAGACGGTGCGCAGCATGGTGGCGAAGCGGGCCTCGTTCGCCCAGGTGCCGGTGTACGTGTACCTGATGATCTCGGCGGCCTTGGGCCAGGAGGAGCCCGCCCAGCCGGTCTGCAGCGGAGCGTTGCTGTTGGTGTGGCTGGTGATGGTGGCCGACCAGGCGTCCATGATCTGGATGGCCTTCTGGGCGTAGCGGGCGTCCTTGGTGATGTACCAGGCGAGGGCGTCGGTGTAGGCGGCGATCGCGTCCTCGCGCTCGTCGGTGCAGCCGTAGTCCGGGTTCGAGTACGAGCCGCACTCGACCGTCGCCCTGGGGGTGGGCGTGCGGTTCAGGTCGGCGTACTTGCTCGCCATCATCTGGTCGTAGGCCGCCTTCCACGGCTGGGCGCCGGCCAGCACCTCGGTGCGGGCGAAGTCCAGCTGGCTCCTGGAGACGGTGACCCCGGGGTGCACGAAGGTGCTGGGGGCGGCCTGGGCCGGCCAGGAGAGGGCTCCGGCGAGGAGGGCGGCGACGGTCACGAGGAGTCCGGTTCTGCGCATACCTGAAGGCCTTCCGTTCATGTAGGTGAACGTGGGGCGCCTTTATGAACGACGCGTTGAGCCGTGACCGTAGGTACAGACCAATTCGCCGTCAAGGGGTCGCGCACACAAAAGAGCCGCACCCCGAAGGGTGCGGCTCTCGAACGGTTCTCCCCGCGGAGCGCCTAGCGGACCTCGGTGATCTCCGGTCCGCGCTGGAGCTGGCCCATGCCGCCGGAGAAGCGCGAGGACTCCTCCTGCTGCACGCCCTCGGGGACCATCTGGGCGTCGTTGGGCAGCTTCAGGACGATCGGGTCACGGGGTGCCATCGGGCCCTCGCCACGGACCACGACGGTGTCCCGGAAGATCTGCTCCAGGAGGCCGGCCGCCTGCGGCTGCACCGCGCCCTGCCCGGAGATCACCCCGCGCAGGAACCAGCGCGGACCGTCCACACCGACGAACCGCACCACCTGGAAGCCGCCCGTGCCGTCCGGCAGCTGGACGGGCACCTGGGCGCGCAGCTCCCAGCCCAGCGGACCCTCGACCTCGTCGACGATGCCGCCCTGCTGGGTGATGCCGGTCGCGATCTCCTCGCGGACCTCGCCCCAGATGCCCTCGCGCTTGGGCGCGGCGAAGGCCTGCAGCTGGATGGCGCTGTCGCGCAGTACGACGGTCGCCGCGACGATCGCGTCGCCCGCGACCTCGACCCGGAGCTCCATGCCGTCCACGCCGGGCACGAACAGACCGCCCAGGTCCACCCGGCCCTCGCCGGGCTCGCGCACCTCGGTGTCGTCCCACGGCCCGTCGGGCCGGGGCTCCGGCTCCAGACGAACGCGCTCGCGCTCGCCCTCTGCTTCCTCGTCCGCCTCGGTGCCGACGCTGTCGACGACCTGCTCGGTCTCGCCGGCCGCGTCCTCGGCGGCACCCTTCTTGTTGCGACGTCCGAACACGTCACTGTCCTTCCCGGTCGGATACGACCGAAGCGTATCGATTCCCACCCGTCCGACCGCCCTCGGCGGCCTGACCGCTTGTGCCGCTCACGTCGTCCACCGCGGCATGACCGCCGGTGGACCCGAAGCCCCCCTCGGCCCGCGCCGAATCGGGAAGCTCCGCCACCTCGTGGAAGCGGACCCTCTCGACCTGCTGGACGACCAGTTGGGCGATCCGGTCGAAGCGCTCGAACCGCACCGCCTCGCGCGGGTCGAGATTCACCACGATCACCTTGATCTCCCCACGGTACCCGGCATCAATCGTCCCCGGGGCATTCACGAGGGCCACACCGCACCGGGCGGCGAGCCCCGAACGGGGGTGCACGAAGGCCGCGTACCCCTCCGGGAGGGCGATCGACACCCCTGTGGGCAGTACGGCCCGTTCCCCGGGCTCCAGCTCGCACGCCTCGGTGGTACGCAGATCGGCTCCCGCGTCACCGGGATGCTCGTACGCCGGAAGCGGTACCTCCGGGTCGACGCGGCGGACGAGGACACCGAGCGGGGCCGCCGAACGGGCCGGGACCGGGAATTCTGCAGGGTTCACGGATTCACCTCGAAGGCGCGGGCGCGCCGGGCCTGGTCCGGGTCCTTCATGGCGGCCCGGATCTCTTCCTCGCGTCCGTTGTCGACGAAGTGCTCGACCGGGACCTCGACGAAGAGGGCGTCGGCGCGGACCGCGACGGGGCCCGTGGGGCCGCCCACGCGTCCGGTGGCGGTCGAGTAGATCTTCCGGCCGGCCACGGCGACCACCTCGGCCGCCAGGTGGAGGGTGGTGCCCACGGGGACGGGCCGCACGAAGTCGGTCTCCAGCCGTCCCGTCACGGCGATCTTCCGCAGCAGCCAGTTCAGCGAGCCCAGCGTCTCGTCCAGGGCGGTGGCGAGCACCCCGCCGTGCGCGAGTCCCGGGGCGCCCTGGTGGGCCGGACGCACGGTGAACTCGGCGGTCAGGGAGACACCCTCGCCGGCCCGTACCTCCAGGTGCAGCCCGTGCGACTGGCCGTGCCCACACCCGAAACAGTGTTCGTAGTGTGCGCCGATGAGCTCGCCGGGCGCGGGCGCGTCGGGGTGCCGCTCCGGTTTCCGGGCACTGGCGGGAGGCTGAAGAGCTGGGGGACTACCACTCACAGGCGCAGACCTTACCCGCGCGTCCGGTGAATCCGGACACCGTGCCAAGCTTGGCTCCATGCAGCTCTCCGCCACCCCGTACGAAGAACGCCTCACCGCCCCCCGGTCCTGGTGGTTCATCAGCTTCCTGGTCGGCGTCTCGTTCGCCCTGATCCTGCTGCCCTTCGGCACCCTGCCGATGCTGGGCGGCCTGGCCGGCGGGACGGCCGCGGCAGCGGTGGTGGCCAGTTCGTACGGCTCCCTGCGGATCCGGGTCGTCGGCGACTCGCTGATCGCGGGCGAGGCGAAGATCCCGGTGTCGGCCCTGGGCCCGGCGGAGATCCTGGAGCCCGACGAGGCGCGCGCCTGGCGCACGTACAAGGCCGACGTGCGCGCCTTCCTGCTGCTGCGCTCCTACATCCCGAGGGCCCTGCGGGTGGAGGTCACGGACCCGGACGACCCGACCCCGTACCTGTACCTGTCGACCCGCGAGCCGGAGGCCCTGGCGGCGGCGATCGAGGCGGCGAAGAGCAGCACGAAGGCGTAGGCGCACCGCCGGGGGTGCCGAGATCCGCCGGGTGCGGCGCCGTCGTGGCTGGTCGGGCGGTTCCTTCCCCATCCTGCGGCCGGGGGTACCTCCAGCGCCCCTACGCGACGCTGTCCGACCCCGGCGGCCGTGACGGCTCGGTGTGTTCTCCCGCCGCGGCGGGAGCCCCGTTCAGCCGCCGAAGTCCTCCGGCAGCTCGGCGATCGGCAGCGGCTCCGCCGGCTTCTCCAGCGGCGGCAGCTCCGGCAGCTCCTCCCAGGGCACCTGGATCTTTCTCAGGTCCTTCCGGATCCGCTCCGCGAGTTTCCGGGTGTCCCGGCGGTTCATGACCGCCCCCACCGCGGCGCCCACCATGAACGGCATCAGGTTGGGCAGGTCCCGAACCATCCGCTTCATGATCTGCTGGCGCAGCTCGCGCTTCATGTGCCCGCCGAGGGCGTTGTTGATCGTCGACGGCTTCATCACGTCGATCCCGCGCTCCCCCGACCAGGAGGACAGGTACGCGGTGCTGCGGGCCTTCAGGTTCCCCGGCGGCCGCACGCCGTACACCTCGTGGAGCTCGGCGATCATCTTCAGCTCGATCGCCGCGACCCCGGTGATCTCCGCGGCCAGCTCGGTCGGCATCGCCGGCGGCACCGGCAGCATCGCCGCCGCCCCGACACCGGCCCCGACCGCCGAGGTCGCGCCGGCCGCGCCCGCCACGAGCTTGTCGGCGAGCTGCTCCGGCCCGAGCCCCGGGAACTGCCGGCGCAGGGTCCCGAGGTCACGTACGGGGACACGCGGGGCGATCTCGATGATCCGGTCCGCGAGGTACGCCAGCCCCGCTTTCGCCCGGCTGCTGCCCTTACGGGCCCCTTCCCGGGCCATGTCCACGGCCTTGTCCCGGAGGGCCGCGGCCCTCCCCCGCTCTCGGCCTCGCTCGAGCGGGGGGACCCCCACCCGGGTGTCGGGCGCGGGGCTGTCCGCCGGCGCCGGGAGGTCACCCCGGCCGGCCGCCGGTTCGAGCGAGGCTCCCGTTTCGGGTGAGCCCCGCTCGTCATCACGCGCGCGTGGGCCGTCGGACGGCCCCGAGTCCGCTCCCCCGAGCGGGAAGCGGCGCTTCCGAGGTGGGGTCGAGCCAGCCATGCCCGACCCGCCCTCAGTCGCAGTCGCGGCAGATCGGCTGACCGTTCTTCTCCCGGGCCAGCTGGCTGCGGTGGTGCACCAGGAAGCAGCTCATGCAGGTGAACTCGTCCTGCTGCTTGGGCAGCACCCGGACGGCCAGCTCCTCGTTCGAGAGGTCCGCGCCGGGCAGCTCCAGGCCTTCTGCGGCCTCGAACTCATCAACGTCCACCGAGGACGTGGACTTGTCGTTCCGCCGTGCCTTCAGCTCTTCAAGACTGTCCGAGTCGACGTCGTCGTCGGTCTTGCGTGGAGTGTCGTAATCGGTTGCCATGTCGCTCTCCCCCTCTGGGTGTCTGCGGTGTCTCCAGCGCACGTAACGCGTGAGAGGCCGGACTTGTGCCCGACCCGAGGCGGAGATTTTGCCTCACATCAAGGTCTGTTACTCAATCGACACCCAACCGGATCCCTCGAGAGTGATCGGGTTGAATGGCGATGGGGACCGTACACGGTCCTGTCGAGGCACTTCAAAGGCGCCTCACCCTGTACTTCCCGTGATCAAGACCCCTGAAAACAGGGATTTTCCCGGCTTTATTCCCCTAGTCATGATCACACAGAGTGTATGGCCGGAAATCCGCCCTTGTGATCGATCACACAGAGGGGAGTGTGCCACGCCGCTGGAAATTTCAGCGCAAAGCGAACATCCCCCGCGTGTGTCGCGATCTTGTAACGGCATCACACCGGCAGCGTGACCCGCATCACGAGTCCGCCCCCCTCCCGCGGCTGGGCCACGATGTGCCCGCCGTGTGCCCGGGCCACGGACCGCACGATGGACAGGCCGAGACCCACCCCCTTGTCGCTGCCCGTCCGCTCGGTACGGAGCCGCCTGAAGGGCTCGAAGAGGTTGTCGATCTCGTACGCCGGGACCACCGGCCCGGTGTTCGCGACGTACAGCACCGCCTGCCCGTGCTGGATCTCGGTGTTGACCTCGACCCACCCGTCCTCGGGCACGTTGTAGCGCACCGCGTTCTGCAGCAGGTTCAGGGCGATGCGCTCCAGGAGCACGCCGTTGCCCTGGACCACGGCCGGTTTCCGTACGCCCCGGACCGTCACGCCCTTGGCCTCCGCCTCGGCGTGCACCTGGTCGACGGCCTGGGAGGCCACCTCGGCCAGGTCGACCGGTTTGCGCTCGACGATCTGGTTGTCACTGCGGGCGAGCAGCAGCAGGCCCTCCACGAGCTGCTCGCTGCGCTCGTTGGTGGCCAGCAGCGTCTTGCCGAGCTGCTGCAGCTCCACGGGCGCACCAGGGTCCGAGAGGTGCACCTCCAGGAGCGTGCGGTTGATCGCCAGGGGCGTGCGCAGCTCGTGCGAGGCGTTGCCGACGAAGCGCTGCTGGGCGGTGAAGGCCCGCTGCAGCCGCTCCAGCATGTCGTCGAAGGTGTCCGCGAGCTCCTTCAGCTCGTCGTCCGGGCCGTCCAGCTCGATCCGGCGGGACAGGTCCGAGCCGGCCACCGCGCGGGCGGTGCGGGTGATCCGGCCGAGCGGGGACAGCACCCGGCCGGCCATCGCGTAGCCGAACGCGAAGGCGATAACGGCCAGGCCCAGCAGGGCGAGGAGCGAGCGGCTGAGCAGGTTGTCCAGGGCCGCCTGGCGCTGCCGGTCCACGCACTGGGCGATCGCGGCGTTGAAGTCCGAGATCTGCAGATTGTTGGTGCCGGTGATCGCCGGGCAGTTGTCGCTGGAGACCCGGATGTTCGTGCCGTCGATGATCTTGAAGAATGGCTGGTTGCCGGTGCTGATCGCCTGGGCGGCCAGCAGGTAGATGATCGAGAGCAGCAGAATGCCGGCGATCAGGAACATGCCGCCGTACAGCAGGGTGAGCCGTATCCGGATGGTCGGGCGCAGCCACGGCAGGACCGGCTGCGGCCTTCTCGGGTCCCAGGTGGGCTTGGGCGGTGCCTGCGGGGGTGCGGGGGTGGTGGCCACGGCCATCAGATCCGGTAACCCGAGCCGGGGACGGTGACGATCACCGGGGGCTCGCCCAGCTTGCGGCGCAGGGTCATCACGGTCACGCGCACGACGTTGGTGAAGGGGTCGGTGTTCTCGTCCCACGCCTTCTCCAGGAGCTGCTCGGCGGAGACCACCGCGCCCTCGCTGCGCATCAGCACCTCCAGCACCGCGAACTCCTTCGGCGCAAGCTGGACCTCCTTGCCGTCGCGGAAGACCTCGCGGCGGTTCGGGTCCAGCTTGATGCCGGCGCGCTCCAGGACGGGCGGCAGCGGCACGCTGGTACGGCGGCCGAGGGCGCGTACGCGCGCGATGAGCTCGCTGAAGGCGAAGGGCTTGGGGAGGTAGTCGTCGGCGCCGATCTCCAGGCCCTCGACTCGGTCGCTGACGTCACCGGAGGCCGTCAGCATCAGCACGCGGGTGGGCATGCCGAGTTCGACGATCTTGCGGCAGACGTCGTCGCCGTGCACGAGGGGGAGGTCGCGGTCGAGGACGACCACGTCGTAGTCGTTGACGCCGATGCGCTCCAGGGCGGCCGCCCCGTCGTACACGACGTCGACGGCCATGGCCTCCCGGCGCAGTCCGGTGGCCACCGCATCGGCGAGCAGTTGCTCGTCCTCGACGACGAGTACGCGCACGTCGCTTGTCCTTCCTCTGTCCACCCGCGCAGCGCGCACCGGCGCACCCGGGCAGGGGTCTCCATGGGGATGTGTGACCTCCATCCTGCCCTTTTCGGCCATAAGTCGGCAGTAAGACGGGGGCGGGGGCAGCCGGATCCGAGGCGGCCGAGCGGGAATGCGGGATTTTCTCCTGCGGTTGAGGTTTCCACGGAGAGGAGCGGGGGGAGGACGGCATGTACACCCCGCGATCACGCTCTGCATGTGCCGCAGCACCATGCGGTACGTACACCGCCGCTACAGCAGAGTGGACGATGGGGGTGTCCGGCACCGTCGCCGCCCAGCAGGGCAGCGCTGGGCACCCGCGAGAGACGTGATCGCCCCTCCCGATCGGCACACCCCCGTGCCACCGACCCACGACCCAGGACGAGGGGGCGCAGCATGGACGCATTCACCGCAGGACTTCTGCAGCGCATAAAGGCGACCGAGTCCGACATCACCCGGGCTCGTGACGAGGGTGACGACTTCCTCGTCGAAGTGGAGCAGGCCGAGCTCGACGACCTGCGCCGCCTCGCAGCCGAACACGGTGTGGAGGTCGGCGCAGCCAGCGTCTGACAGTCCCGCAGCACAGCACGCACGAGAACAGGGCCCCGGCGAATCCAGCGCCGGGGCCCTGCCCTTACCCGATCCCTTCCCCCGCATCGGGGTTCGATTCCTGCCGACCGGCAAGGCACGAGATCTTTTTCCGAACCCGAACCCGAGCCGGATCCCGAACCCGAGCCGGATCCCGAACCCGAGCCGGATCCCGAACCCGAGCCGGATCCCGAACCCGAACCCGAGCCCGGCCCCGGGCGCTCGCATCGCCGATGCCCGGGACCTCCTGCGAGGCCGACGCCCCGAGCTCCGAGCGCTCCACGGTCGGCGCCGCGGGATGTGTGCGGGTCGACCGTGGCGCCGTGGTGGCTGCCCGCGCGGTTCCCCGCGCCCTCACAGGGAGCGGCCGAACCCCGGCGGCCTTCGCCGGACCCGCCCGGCAGGACCGGCGCCGGGAGTCTCCTCCCGCCGCCGCGGTGGTGCCCGGCGGTGCCCGACAGACTCGACGGCCCCGGCCTTCGGGGCGCCGCCCCTCTCACGTCACCGGCCACTCCCCCGCCTCCACGGCGGCGGTGTCCGGCGGTGCCGTGGCCTGTCGGCCGCGGGATGCGGCGGGTCTCAGTCGTGCCAGGCTCCGAGGTCCTCCAGGAGGCGCTGGAGGGGCTCGAAGACGCCGGGGGTACCGGCGACCGTCAGGGAGCGTGCGGGGCGCTCTCCGGGGCGGCCGCCGGTCAGGGCGCCGGCCTCACGGGCGATGAGGTCACCCGCACCCCAGTCCCAGGCGTTGAGGCCGCGCTCGTAGTAGCCGTCCAGCCGGCCGCAGGCCAGGTCGCACAGGTCGATCGCGGCCGACCCGCCGCGCCGGATGTCGCGGAGCAGCGGGATCAGCCGGGCCGCGACCTCGGCCTGGTGGGTGCGGACGGCGGTGACGTAGTTGAAGCCGGTCGACACCAGCGCCTGGTCCAGCGGCGGCGCCGGGCGGCAGCGCAGCTCCCGTTCGCCCTCCCACGCCCCGGTCGCCCACGCCCCGCCGCCGCGCACGGCGTGGTACGTCTCGCCCCGCATCGGGGCCGCCACGACGCCGACCACGGTCTCCCCGTCCTGCTCGGCGGCGATGGAGACCGCCCAGGTCGGCAGCCCGTACAGGTAGTTCACCGTGCCGTCGAGCGGGTCGATCACCCAGCGGACGCCGCTGGTGCCCTCCGTCGACGCGCCCTCCTCGCCGAGGAAGCCGTCGTCGGGGCGGTGGCCGGCGATCAGATCGGTGATCAGTTTCTCCGCCGCGATGTCCATCTCGGTCACGACGTCGATCGGGCTGGACTTGGTCCGGGCCACGGCGAGGTCGGCGGGGCGGCCGTCCCGCAGCAGCTCGCCCGCGCGGGCTGCCGCCTCCCGCGCGAGGTCCAGCAGGTCGGTGTGCAGGGCGTCGGTCACGGGGTTCCTCACGCGTAGGGGCTGTCGGCGCCCGCGGCGGCGGGGCGGGGGGCGCGGGCCGGGCAGCAGCCGACCGGGCAGAGGTCGTGGCTCGCGCCGAGCGCCCCCAGGGCGCACGGCGTGACCTCGCGGCCGCTCTCCGCGGCGGCGCGCTCCAGGACCAGCTCGCGGATCGCGGCGGCGAACCGCGGGTCGTCCCCGACGGTCGCGGACCGGCGCACCGGCAGGCCCAGCTCCCCGGCCTTGGCCGTGGCCTCCGTGTCGAGGTCGTAGAGGACCTCCATGTGGTCGGAGACGAAGCCGATGGGGGCCATGACCACGGCCGGGACCCCGGCGCCGTGCAGCGCCTCCAGGTGGTCGCAGATGTCCGGCTCCAGCCACGGGATCTGCGGGGCGCCGGAGCGGGACTGGTAGACGAGCCGCCAGGGGTGGTCGACGCCGGTGCGCTCCCGGACCGCGTCGGCGACCAGCTCGGCGACGTCCAGGTGCTCCTCGACGTACGCGCCGCCCTCGCCGTGCGTCTCGACCGGGCCGGAGGTGTCCGCGGCGGCCGTCGGGATGGAGTGGGTGGTGAAGGCGATGTGGGCACCCGCGCGGACGTCCTCGGGGAGGTCGGCCAGGGATGCCAGCACCCCGTCGATCATCGGGTCGAGGAAGCCGGGGTGGTTGAAGTAGTGCCGCAGCTTGTCGATCTTCGGGAGTTCGAGCCCCTCGGCCGCCAGTTCGGAGAGCGAGTCCGCGAGGTTCTCGCGGTACTGCCGGCAGCCCGAGTAGGAGGCGTAGGCGCTGGTGGCGAGCACCAGGATGCGACGGCGGCCGTCGGCGACCATCTCGCGCAGGGTGTCTGTCAGGTACGGCGCCCAGTTCCGGTTGCCCCAGTAGATCGGCAGGTCCAGGCCGTGCTCGGCGAAGTCCTTGCGCAGGGCGTCCAGCAGGGCGCGGTTCTGGTCGTTGATCGGGCTGACCCCGCCGAACAGGAAGTAGTGCTGTCCGACCTCCTTGAGACGTTCGGTCGGGATACCGCGCCCGCGCGTCACGTTCTCCAGGAACGGAACCACGTCGTCCGGGCCTTCCGGGCCGCCGAAGGAGAGCAGGAGCAGGGCGTCGTAGGGGGTGGCATCGAGCGCGTCTGACATGTGTCGATCCTGCCACCCGGCACTGACGGCCCGGAAACAGGAGCGTGAAGAGTCGGATTCGGGAGGTTTATCCCCGGTGCCGAACGGGTGCAACACGGCACACGCGCTCGTAAGCTGTATCAGCCGCAATCACGCCTTACTCGCACATCTGCCGGAGAGCCCCGTGCCCAGCCCCTATCGCGCCCTGTTCGCCGCCCCCGGCAGCAAGGGCTTCTCTGCCGCGGGCTTCGTCGGCCGGATGCCGCTGTCGATGATGGGCATCGGCGTGGTCACGATGATCTCCCAGCTCAGCGGGCGGTACGGGCTCGCGGGTGCGCTGTCGGCCACCATGGCGCTGTCCGCCGCGGCGCTCGGGCCGCAGGTGTCCCGCCTGGTCGACCGGCACGGCCAGCGCCGCGTCCTGCGCCCCGCCACCCTGCTCGCGCTCGGCGCGGCGGCCGGGCTGCTGTTCGCGGCGCACTACGGCGGGCCGGACTGGCTGCTGTTCGCGTGCGCCGCCGGGATCGGCGCGGTGCCGAGCCTGGGCGCGATGATCCGGGCCCGCTGGGCCGCCCTCTACCGGGGCACCCCGCAGCTGCACACCGCCTACTCGTTCGAGTCCGTCGTCGACGAGGTGTGCTTCATCTTCGGGCCGATCCTCTCCATCGGCCTGTCCACGACCTGGTTCCCGGAGGCGGGCCCGTTGCTGGCCGCCTGCTTCCTCGCCGCCGGCGTCTTCTGGCTGACCGCCCAGCGGGCCACCGAGCCCGAGCCGCACCCGCGCGACCACCACGGCCGCGGTTCGGCGCTGCGCGCGCCCGGTCTCCAGGTACTGGTGGCGACGTTCGTGGCCACCGGGGCGATCTTCGGGGCGGTCGACGTGGTGACCGTCGCCTTCGCCGACGAACAGGGCCACAAGGCCGCCTCCAGCGTCGTCCTGGCGCTGTACGCGGCGGGTTCCTGCGTGGCCGGCGCGGTCTTCGGGCTCATGCGGTTCGCGGGGAGACCGGAACGCAGATGGCTGCTGGGCATATGCGCGATGGCCGTGAGTATGATCCCCCTCCTACTGGTCGGAAACCTGCCGCTTCTGGCCGTGGCGCTGTTCGTTGCGGGCCTGTCCATCGCACCGACGATGATCACGACGATGTCCCTCATCGAAAAGCACGTACCTCGCGCGAAACTCACCGAGGGCATGACCTGGGTGAGCACCGGCCTCGCGGTCGGGGTGGCGCTCGGCTCCTCGGTCGCCGGCTGGGTGATCGACGCAGCCGGCGCCCGTGCCGGGTACGGGGTCCCGGCCGTGTCCGGGGCCGTCGCGGTCGCGGTCGGTTTCCTCGGGTACCGCCGGCTCAGCAGGCCGGTCACGCGTCGGGGAGGCACCGTTGAGCAGTACAGCGAGCGGGAAGAGCGGCACGTGGCGTAACTGGGGAGGGAATGTCACCGTCCGCCCCGCGCGGGAGGTCGTGCCCGCCTCCGTGGACGAGCTGGCGGCGGCCGTACGGCAGGCGGCCGAGGACGGCCTGAAGGTGAAGCCGGTCGGCAGCGGTCACTCCTTCACCTCGATCGCCGCGACCGACGGTGTCTCGATCCGCCCTCAACTGCTGACCGGCATACGCGACATCGACCGTAAGGCCATGACCGTCACGGTCGAGGCCGGCACCCCGCTCAAGAGACTCAACGTGGCCCTGGCCCGTGAGGGCCTGTCGCTGACCAACATGGGCGACATCATGGAGCAGACGGTCTCCGGGGCCACCAGCACCGGCACCCACGGCACCGGACGCGCGTCCGGCTCGCTCGCCGCGCAGATCAGGGAACTGGAACTGGTCACCGCGGACGGTTCGGTGCTGACCTGCTCGGAGAAGGAGAACCCGGAGGTGTTCGCGGCCGCGCGGGTCGGGCTCGGCGCGCTGGGCATCGTCACCGCGATCACGTTCGCGGTGGAGCCGGTCTTCCTGCTCACCGCGCGCGAGGAGCCGATGCCCCTGGACCGGGTGCTCGCCGAGTTCGACCAGCTCCACGCCGAGAACGAGCACTTCGAGTTCTACTGGTTCCCGCACACCGGCAACACCAACACCAAGCGCAACAACCGCAGCGCGGGTCCGCCGCAGCCGGTGGGGCAGCTGGCCGGCTGGTTCGAGGACGAGTTCCTCTCCAACGGCGTCTTCCACGCCGCCCAGTTGGTCGGCCGCGCCGCGCCCGCCGTGGTACCGACGATCGCCCGGATCTCCAGCACGGCGCTGTCCGCTCGGTCGTACACGGACATTCCCTACAAGGTCTTCACGTCCCCGCGCCGGGTGCGGTTCGTGGAGATGGAGTACGCGGTGCCCCGCGAGGCGCTGGTGGACACACTGCGCGAGCTCAGGGCGATGGTCGACCGTTCCGGCCTGAGGGTGAACTTCCCGGTCGAGGTCCGCACCGCTCCCGCCGACGACATCGCCCTGTCCACCGCCTCCGCGCGGGACAGCGCCTACATCGCCGTGCACATGTTCCGGGGCACGCCCTACCAGGCGTACTTCACCGCCGCCGAGCGCATCTTCACCGCGCACGAGGGCCGTCCGCACTGGGGCAAGGTGCACACCCGGGACGCGGACTACTTCGCCGGGGTCTACCCGCGCTTCGGCGAGTTCACCGCGCTGCGGGACCGGCTCGATCCGGGCCGGCTGTTCCAGAACGACTATCTGCGGAGGGTTCTGGGTCAGTAGCCGCGGAGCCGCCGACGGAGCCGCCGGGCGCCGGAGCCGTGCTCGGCTCCGCACTCGCGGACCCGCTCGGCGCCGGCGCCGCGGTCTCCGTGCCGGGCGGAGCGGGGGACACCGCCGAGGAGGACGACGGCGACGGGGTGGCCGAAGCGGCCGTACCGTCACCCGAACCGGTACCGCCGCCGACACCGACACCGGTACCGGCACCGGAAGAGCCCGCGGGGTCCGGGGAGTCCGTGGCGTCGGAGGAACCGGCGGTGCCGGAGGTGCCCGCCGGCCCGGAGGACGTGGTCCTGCCGGTGACCGCGCCGCTGACCGTCGTACCGGAGCCGCCGCTGAAGCTGGTGCCCGCGACCAGTTCGTAGGCCGTGATGCCGGCCATGGTCACCCCGAACACCAGGGCGGCCGCGACCAGAGGACGGCGCCAGGTCCGCACCCGGGCGCGGTGGACGGTGCCCTCGGTGAACTCGCCGGAGGCCGGGGGCGCTTGCTCCCGGCGGTACGGGGCCCTGGGTGCGGCCACCGTCGCGTCGCGGAACTGTTCGCCGGTGCGCCGGAGGAAGTGCTGGAACACCGAGCCGCCGCAGGTGGCGATCACGCTGACGACTCCGGCGCCCAGGATCGTCCCGTACACCCCGAAGCAGGACGCGAGTTTGGCGGCCACCACCGCGGCCACCGCGCTGCCCGCCACCTGGGGCACGCTGAGATCGATCCGCTTCGGGCCGCCCTTCACCTCCTCCCCCGTGCTGGTCTCGTCACCGGAGCCGGGCCTTTCACGCATTCCCTAACCTTGCCTGCCTTTCCCGCACTTGTTCGATCGACTGCAGGAGAAAGGGACGTATGGACGAAACCATTAGTTCCGTTTCTGAGGATTGCGTGAAGTACGCCACGTTCAAGATCGCCCGATACGGGCAAACAACGGCCGGGGAGCGGTTGTTGCCAGAAGTTGGGCGGCACGCCAACCCACACACGTGGCCCGAATGGAGTACCGTTACGACCCTTGGCTCCGGTCTCCCGCCAGGGCGTCCGAGGTCTTGCAGGGCCGCCGGGAGGGGGGCTAGTTGCACAGGGTGACGGAGTTGGTCACTTAGCGTTGCGAATAGGTAACCGTGCCATAACGGCGGTGCAGGGCCCGTGCCCGACACGCCGGGCAACTCGGCAAGGTTGTGGCAGGCTGCACCCGGGCAGGCCACACTCGACTAGCGGAAGCAGCGACGCACGTGACGTCGGCAGGCACCACCCGGGAGGTCCCCATGCCCGAACTGCGTGTCGTGGCCGTCTCCAATGACGGCACACGGCTGGTGCTCAAGGCTGCCGACTCAACGGAGTACACCCTTCCGATCGACGAACGGCTCCGTGCCGCCGTACGCGGCGACCGGCCCCGGCTCGGGCAGATCGAGATCGAGGTCGAGAGCCATCTCCGGCCACGGGACATCCAGGCGCGGATACGAGCAGGCGCGACGGCGGAAGAGGTCGCGCAGCTCGCCGGTATCCCCGTCGACCGGGTGCGGCGCTTCGAGGGTCCGGTACTGGCCGAGCGCGCCTTCATGGCCGAGCGGGCCCGCAAGACACCGGTACGCCGGCCCGGCGAGAACTCCGGGCCGCTGCTCGGCGAGGCCGTGCAGGAGCGGCTGGTGCTGCGCGGCGCCGAGAAGGACACCGTGCAGTGGGACTCCTGGCGCCGCGACGACGGCACCTGGGAGGTCCTGCTCGTCTACCGGGTCGCGGGCGAACCGCACTCGGCGAGCTGGACCTACGACCCGCCGCGGCGGCTCGTCCAGGCGGTCGACGACGAGGCGCGCTCGCTGATCGGCGAGTCCGAGGACCTCGCCGTACCGGAGCCCAGCTTTCCGTTCGTTCCGCGGATCGCGCGGCTGCCGCGGGACCGGCCACTGGACCGTTCCGGCGACCGGGACCGCGAGCGGCCGAGCCTGCCCGCGCAGTCGTCCGACCCGGTCGAGGAGACGATCGGCGAACGGGACTCGCTGACCAGCCTGCTGGAGGCGGTACCGAGCTTCCGGGGCGACATGGTGGTCCCCGAGCGCCCGGTGGAGATCCCGGAGGAGCCCGCTCCGGAACCGGCCGCGGAGGAGCCCCCGGCCCCCGCCGCCTCGGCCGGCAGCGCCTACGCGGACGTCCTCATGCCCCGCTCCGTCGGCAGCCACCGGGACCGGCTGATCGGTGCCACCGACCGCCAGGCCGAGGCCGACGGCGTCCGCCCCGGCCGCCGGGCCGCGGTGCCGAGCTGGGACGAGATCGTCTTCGGGACCCGGCGCAAGAAGCAGGAGTGAGAGACCGCAGCAGGAGGGAGGGGGGCACGCGTGCGTGCCCCCCTCCCTCCTGCTGATGCGCTACTGCGGGTCGGGGCCGACCGCCACCGGACGGGACGGGTCGGCGGACCACTCCGACCACGAACCGACGTACAGCGCCGCGTCGATGCCCGCCACGGCCAGCGCCAGCACCTCGTGGGCGCCGGAGACACCCGAACCGCAGTACACGCCCACCTCCGACCCCGCCGAGGCGCCCAGGCCCCTGAAGCGGTCCCGGAGTTCGGCGGCGGGCAGGAAGCGGCCGTCCGGGCCGACGTTGTCGGTGGTCGGCGCCGACACGGCACCCGGGATGTGGCCGCCGACCCGGTCGATCGGCTCCACGTCACCCCGGTACCGCTCCCCCGCGCGGGCGTCGAACAGCACACCCGAGCGGGCCAGTGCCGCCGCCCCGTCCGCGTCGAGCAACTGCCCGGCCCCCGGGGCCGGTTCGAAGTCACCCTCGGCCGGCTCGGGCACGTCAGCCGAAAGAGCGCCGGTCCAGGACGGCAACCCGCCGTCGAGGACCCGCACGTCCGGGTGACCCGTCCAGCGCAGCAGCCACCAGGCACGTGCCGCCGCCCAGCCCGGCCCGCCGTCGTACACCACGACCGGACGGCCCGCCGACACCCCCGCACGGCGCATCGCGGCGCCGAAGACGGCCAGGTCGGGCAGCGGATGACGGCCGTTCACGCCGGGCGGTGCGGCGAGTTCGCCGTCCAGGTGCACGTAGACGGCGCCCGGCAGATGCCCGGCCGCGTAGGCCGCCCGGCCGTCGAAGGGCGGGGTGCCGGGCGGGGTCAGCTGCCAGCGGACGTCCAGCAGAACGGGCGGGTTCGGCCCGGTCAGGTCGTCCGCGAGTTCGCTTGCGGTGATGATGGCTTCCATGGCCCCATCCTTACGCCAGGGGTGGCCGCATCGTCCAGGTACGACTACTCTGCTCGGCCGGACAGGCTCGATCACCGGGCGTACGGGATCGGGCACATGCTGTACAGCTGATGGACACCCGACGGCAGTCGACCGGAAACGGGCGAGAAACGGCAGACCAGGCATCCTCGCGGCAAAGCCGCCCCACGGCCGTGGGCACGGGACGCCACGGAGGGTGCGAGCATCGGCACGGGGTGTGCCCACGGCTGCGGCGCAGCCGGTCCGGAGAGCGGAAGCGACACGGCCACCGCGAGGGGCCGAGGAGAGAGTGACGATGACCGAGGTACGGGGAGCGGCCGGGCCGAACGGCGACACGCACGCTCGGCGCGCGCCCGGCACCCCCTGCTGGGTGAGTCTGATGGTGCACGGCTTGACCACGATCGAGGAGTTCTACGGAGCCCTGTTCGGCTGGGAGTTCGAGCCCGGTCCCCAGCAGCTCGGCCCGTATGTCCGGGCGCTGCTCGACGGACGGGAGGTCGCGGGCATCGGGCAGCTGCCGCCGGACCTGCATCTGCCGATGGCGTGGACGCCGTACTTCGCCTCGGACGACGTGGACCTGACGGCCGAGACGGCCCGGCTGTGCGGTGGCACGGTGGGCGTCGGCCCGCTGGACGCGGCCGAGGCCGGGCGGATGGCCATCGCCTCCGACCCCTCGGGCGCGGTGTTCGGCATCTGGCAGGGGTCGGCCCATCCCGGCACGTCCCTGACCGGCGTCCCGGGCGCACCGGTCTGGGACGAGCTGCTCACCTTCGAGACGTCGAGCGTCGCCAAGTTCTACGAGGCGGTGTTCGGTTACGAGGAGGAGCCGGTGGTCTCCGCCGCCTTCGACTACGTGACCCTGCACGTCGGGGGCCGCCCGGTGGCCGGCATCCACGGCGTCGGTCTCTCACTGCCCCGGGACCGGGGGCCGCACTGGCTGACGTACTTCGAGGTGGCCGACACGGACGCGACCCTGCGGGAGGTCGCGGAACTCGGCGGGCGGGTGCTGAAGCCGGCCCGGGACAGCGCGCACGGGCGGGTCGCGACGGTCGCCGACCCGGAGGGCGCGATCTTCTCGGTGATCCAGAGCCCGCGCTGAGGCCCCGCCGGATCAGGCGGTGACGCCGCCGTCGACGACGAGGTCGTGGCCGACGACGAAGCTCGACTCGTCGGACACCGGCCACGGCACCGCGTTGACGATCTCGTCCGTGGTCGCGACGCGGGCGATCGGAACCGTCGTGGCCGGCCGGCCCGCCCGGTCGGCCGGGTCGGCCTCGGTCTCCCCGGAACGCAGCGACATGCTGGTGTCCGTGGCGCCGTCCGCTTCGACCAGCCGCGCGGTCTCCTCGACGGACTGCGGCCGGGCGCCGACGGCGACCACGGTGACACCCTCGCGGGCGAAGGCCCTGGCACTGGCCCGGCCGATGCCGGCTCCGGCTCCGGCTCCGGTGACGACGGCGACCCTGTCCTCGAAGCGGGCGGTCATGGCGGGTCCTCCTTCGGGCGCGGCCGGAATCAGTCGGAGGTCACCGGGAGCACGTCCGGCGAGAGCGCGCCGACGTGGGCGGAAGCGCTCGTCACACGGCGGCGGTGGTGGCGCCGGCACAGCACCTCGTAGCCGACCTCCGCCGCGGGACTGCTCACGTCGCCGACGACGACCTGTTCGCCTTCCACCACCATCTCGCCGCCCACGGTACGGGCGTTGTGCGTGGCACGCGCCCCGCACCAGCACATCGCCTCCACCTGGAGCGTCTCCAGGCGGTCCGCCAGCTCGATCAGCCGCCGCGAGCCGGGGAAGAGCTTGGTGCGGAAGTCGGTGGTGATGCCGAAGGAGAAGACGTCCAGGCCCAGGTCGTCCACGACCCGCGCCAGTTGGTCGATCTGCCCGGGCTCCAGGAACTGCGCCTCGTCCACGATCAGGTAGTCGACCCTGCCGCCCTTGGAGACCAGGTCGACCACATGGGCGTACAGATCCATGCCCGGCACCGCCTCGACCGCGTCGGTCACCAGACCGAGCCGCGACGACAGCTTCCCCTCCCCCGCCCGGTCGTCCCGGGTGAAGATCAGACCCTGCAGCCCCCTGGCCGAGCGGTTGTGCGCGATCTGCAGCGCCAGCGTCGACTTCCCGCAGTCCATCGTTCCGGAGAAGAACACCAGCTCGGGCATGGGAGGTCGAACACCTTTCGGGTCAGTGGCGGTGGGCAGGCGGCAGGGTGTCAGGAGCGTACTTCGAGCAGCGGCACGAGCTGCTCGGCGGGGGTCATCGAGCCGTGGTTGCCGACCATCGCCGACTCCTTCGGCTCCCGCTCGGAGGCGATGATCAGGACGTCGTCGTGCGCGGCCGCGACCACGTCGCCGATCCGGTCGTACACCCGCTCCTCGAACCGGTCCGGCGGGCCGAACCAGCCGGCCGCGATCGCCTCGTCCCGCGAGGCCACCCAGAACTGCTCGCCGAGCACCTCGCGCCAGCAGGTCAGGACGTCGTTCGCGGCGCCGGGCACCGCGTAGACGTGCCGGGCCCGGCCTTCGCCGCCGAGCAGGGCGACACCCGCCTTGAGCTCCCAGTCCTCGTCGAAGTCGATGCGGTGCTCTTCGTCGAACGGGATGTCGACCATGCCGTGGTCGGCGGTGACGTACAGCGCGCTGCGCGCCGGGAGTTGCTCGGCGAGCCGCTGCACGAGCCGGTCGACGTGCATGAGCTGGCCGCGCCAGGTGTCGGAGTCCACGCCGTAGCGGTGCCCGGCGCCGTCCAGTTCGGCGTAGTACGTGTAGACCAGGGAGCGGTCCCCGGCGGCGAGCTGCTCCGCCGCGAGGTCCATCCGCTCCTCGCCGGTCAGCCGCCCGTGAAACGTTCCGCCGCTGAGCGCGACCTTGGTGAGCGGGGTGTGCTCGAAGTGCGGGGAGGACACCTGGGCGGCGTGCACGCCGGCGTCCTGGGCGAGCTGGAAGACGGTGGGGTACGGCTGCCAGGCGGCCGGGTCGGTCCAGGGCTGCCAGCGCAGCTGGTTCATCAGCTCCCGGGTCTGCGGGTTGCGTACCGTGTAGCCGGGCAGGCCGTGGGCGCCCGGCGGCAGGCCGGTGCCGACGGACGCGAGGGAGGTCGCGGTGGTCGCCGGGTAGCCGGCGGTGAGGGGCCGCCCGGTGCCGCCCCGCGAGCTGCCGAGCAGCGAGGTGAGGAAGGGTGCCTCGTCGGGGTGGGCCTTGATCTGCTCCCAGCCCAGACCGTCGATCAGGAAGACGCAGTTGCGGTCGGCGGGCGTCAGCTCCGTGATCGACGCGGTCGTTCCGGGTACGGCCATGCCCGCGGCCAGGGTGGGCAGCAGGTCGGCGAGGGAACCGCTGCCGTACTCGGGCAGCGGCGCGGAACCGAGGGCGAGGGGTTCGGGGTGGTCCCAGGCGGCGTACGCCATCAGCGGGTGACGTCCGCGGTCGCCTCGGAGATGGCCTGCGCGAAGGCGAGTGCCTGGCGCACCGTCTCCGGGCCGTCCCCGGCCTCGCTGACCCGCAGGCTGAGGTCGTCCGCCGTGGAGTTGCCGGTGTAGCCGTGGTCGGCCTCGCAGTTGGGGTCACCGCAGGCGGCGGGCTCCAGGTCGATGCGGGAGACGGCGCCCCAGCCGATGGTCAGCACGATCTCGCGGGGCAGGGTGCCCGGCGTGTACTGCTCCGGGTTGGCCACCACCCGGCTCACCACCACCGACGAGATCCGGCCGAGCTTGACCGACTCGGTCGAGGTGGTCGCGTACGGCGTCGGGGAGGTGCTGTCGGCGGCCTGCTCGTCGGTGTGGCTGACGATGAAGCGGTTGCCGGTGAGGACGAGCACGGTCACGTGCCGCCGCACCTCGTTCTGGTCGAACGTCGTCTCCTGGTGGACCAGGTACGACCGGATCGGCTCGCCGCCGATGGCGGCCTCCACCGCCTCGGCCACGAGGGCCGGGTAGTAGCCGCTGCGCTCGATCGCGACACGCAGCCCCTGGGTCGTCGTACTGGTCTTGGCCATGGCGTCCATCCTAATCCGTGGGCAGCGGGACCCGGGCCAGTCCTGCGCGGCCGCGTCCGGTGCCACGGCGGTCGCCCGCGGCCGCACCGAACGCCGCCGGGGCGGGCGGGCGTTCGACGCGGAGGGCGGACGGGTCAGTAGGCGGGCAGGGTGCGCGGACCCAGATCGTCGCGGGCCGGCGGCGGTGCGAGACGCACGGTGGCGCCCAGCACGCTCACGCCCTGCCGGGCGACCACGACCGGTTCCAGGGTGACCGCGACGACCTCGGGGTGGTCGTCGACCAGCCGGGAGACCCTGAGCAGCAGCTCCTCCAGGGCGGGCGTGTCGACGGGGGCCGAGCCACGCCAGCCGAACAGCAGGGGCGCGGTCCGGATCGAGCGCACCAGTGCGGTGGCGTCCCGGTCGGTGACCGGAACCAGCCGGTGCGCCATGTCCCCGAGCAGCTGCGAGGCGGCCCCGGCGAGGCCGAAGGAGACCACGGCCCCGGCGGCCGGGTCGATCACGGCCCGTACGACGGTGTCCACACCCCGGGGCGCCATCCGCTGCACCACCGGCCGCAGCTCCTCGGGCGGCCCGAACAGCTCGCTCAACTCGTCGTACGCCCGGCGCAGTTGCTCCTCGTCCGCCAGGTCGAGCCGCACGCCGCCCAGGTCGGCGCGGTGCCGCAGGTGGGGGGCGGTGGCCTTGAGGGCGACGGGGTAGCCAAGGACGCGGGCGGCGTCGACGGCCGCACCGGAGGTGGGGGCGGGCAGTGCGCGGTGGACGTCGATGCCGTACCTGCCGAGGAGCCGGCAGGTCTCCTCGACGCCGATGGTGAGCCCCTCGCCGCGTTCGAGCAGCCCGCCGATCAGCTCGGCGGCGCCCCGCTCGTCGATGTCGTCGTACGCGGGCACCTTCCCGGGCTCGGCGGCCTCCCGCTGCCACTGCGCGTACTTGACGGCCTCGGCCAGCGCCCGCACGGCCCGCTCGGCGGCGGGGTAGGCGGCGGGCGGCTTCGCGGGTACCGCCGTGGGCAGCCGTTCCACAGGGCGAGGGGGGTCCCCCGGCTCGAGCGAAGCCGGGAGTGGGGGAAGGTGGGCACCGCCTCCGGTGCCGGGTGCCGTCGCGGCAGCCGACGGTGCGGTACGGCCCGCGGCCGACAGCGCCTCCGCCAGCCCCCCGAGCTCCACGTGCACCACCAGCACCGGCTTCCCGGGTACCTCCTCCGCCGCCGACCTGAGCGCCTCCGCCAGCTCCGCGTCCCCCACCGCCCCCTCCCCGACGGTCGGGATCGCCGTGACGACCACGGCGTCGCACGACTCGTCGGCCAGCGCCTGCGACAGCGCCCGGTGGAAGTCCTCGGCACTGGCCCGCGTCGTCAGGTCCAGCGGCCGGGCCGGCCGCAGCCCCTCCGCGAGGCACCGGTCGTACGTCAGCAGTCCGAGCGACTCCGAGTTGCCGAGGATCGCCACCCGCGGCCCGGCCGGCAGCGGCTGCCGGGCGAGCAGCAGCCCCGCGTCGACCAGTTCGGTGATCGTGTCGACGCGGATCACCCCGGCCTGCCTGAGCAGCGCGGACACCGTGGCGTGCGGCAGCCGCGTGGCCCGGACCGCGTGGCCCGGCGGCGCCTGCCCCGCGCCCTGCACCACGACGAGCGGCTTCGCCGCCCCCGTCCGCCGGGCGAGGCGGGTGAACTTGCGCGGGTTGCCGATGGACTCCAGGTACATGAGGACGACGTCGGTCTCGGGGTCGTCGTACCAGTACTGCAGGACGTCGTTGCCGGAGACGTCCGCGCGGTTGCCGGAGGAGACGAAGGTGGAGACGCCCGTGGTGCCGGTGACACCGCCGCCGCGCCGGTGCAGCCGGGAGAGCAGGGCGATGCCGATCGCGCCGGACTGGGCGAACAGGCCGATGCGGCCGGGGCGGGGCATCTCGGGTGCGAGGGAGGCGTTCAGCCGGACGCCGTCCGCGGTGTTGATGATCCCGAAGGCGTTGGGGCCGATGATGCGCATGCCGTGGCTGCGGGCCTGCCGGACCAGCGCGCGCTGGCGTTCGCGGCCGTCGGGACCGCTCTCCGCGTAACCCGCGGCGAGGACGACGAGTCCCTGGACGCCGTGCTCGCCGCACTCGGTGACGACCTCGGGGACGTGCTCGGCGGGTACCGCGACCACCGCGAGGTCGACGGGTCCGTCGATGTCCCGCACGGAGCGGTGTGCGGGCACCCCGTCGACCTCCTTGAGGCCGTCGGGGAAGGCCCGGTTCACGGCGTGCAGGCGGCCGGTGAAGCCGGCGTTCCTCAGGTTGTCGAGGACACTGCGGCCGACGCCGCCGGGCGTACGGCCGACGCCGATCACGGCCACGGACCCCGGTGCCAGCAGCCGCCGTACCGAACGGGCCTCCGCGCGCTGCTCGCGGGCACGCTGCACGGCGAGGGAGCGGTCGGTGGGCTCCAGGTCGAACTCCAGCCGGACGACACCGTCCTCGAAGCTGCGCTTCTGGGTGTAGCCGGCGTCCATGAACACCTTGATCATCTTGGTGTTGGCGGGCAGCACCTCCGCGGCGAAGCGGCGGATCCCGCGCTCGCGCGCGACGGCCGCGATGTGCTCCAGGAGGGCGGAGGCGACACCCCGGCCCTGGTGGGCGTCCTGGACGAGGAAGGCGACCTCGGCCTCGTCGGCGGGTGCGGAGGCGGGCGCGCCCTCCGGGCCAATGCGGTCATAGCGTACGGTGGCGATGAACTCGCCGCCGATGGTGGCCGCGAGTCCCACCCTGTCCACAAAGTCGTGGTGCGTGAAGCGGTGGACGTCCTTGGCGGAGAGCCTGGGGTAGGGCGCGAAGAAGCGGTAGTACTTCGACTCGTCCGAGACCTGCTCGTAGAAGCTGACCAGGCGCTCGGCATCATCGACGGTGATGGGCCGGACGCGCGCGGTACCCCCGTCGCGCAGCACCACGTCAGCCTCCCAGTGGGACGGGTACTCGTGCCGGTCCTGCGGGTCCGCCGGGGTCTGCATGGGCCCCAGAGTACGGCTCGCGTCCGACAACGGCGCGAGGCAGTCTGTGGAGGACGGACGTCGGACCGAGGCCGCGGTCCGACGACACACCCGCGGGGGCGCACGCCCCCTCCGGGCACGCTTCACGATATGGGAAACTGGTCTAGACAACCCTGAACACCGAAGGGCAGCATCACATGGCTGAGCGCCGCGTCAACGTCGGCTGGGCCGAGGGCCTCCACGCCCGCCCCGCTTCCATCTTCGTCCGGGCCACCACGGCCGCAGGTATCCCGGTGACGATCGCCAAGGCCGACGGCAACCCCGTCAACGCGGCCTCCATGCTGGCTGTCCTGGGGCTGGGCGCCCAGGGCGGCGAGGAGATCGTCCTCGCCTCCGACGCCGAGGGTGCGGACGCCGCCCTCGACCGCCTGGCCAAGCTGGTCGCCGAGGGTCTCGAGGAGCTCCCCGAGACCGTCTGAGCGACCTGCACCCGCACGTCCGGGGCCGCGCCACTCCGCCAGGGGTCGGCGCGGCCCCGTCGTTTCACCGCCGCCGGTGACAGGCGGCAGGCGGCTTTACGACGGTCACGCCCCGGAGTCCGCGGAAACCCGGCGCCCGACTTTACCCCGGACATGCGAAACGAGCGCGACCATGAATTCCCGGCGCGCTTGAATTCGGGCAGCGGAAATAGACCCCACCGAATAACATCTCTTTGTATACGGCGCGCGTGTTAATGCCGCAGGCCCGACATGTTTACGGGATGTTGCGAAGTCCTCACACCGTTCGCCCGTTCGGTGGCGCCGGGAAATCGCAGCCGGTGGGAGACCGTCGAGCGCTCGGTGTGCAGGGCCGTGATGGCCCGGGCACGGTCGCCGTCCCCCCGCGCCACCGCGTCCACGATGGCGCCGTGCTCCGCCCAGGACTCCACGGGGCTGGCGGGCGTCTCCACGGTGTACATCCAGGCGATCTTGTGTCGCAGCTGGGTGAGCGTCGAGGTCAGGGCGTGGCTGCCGGAGGCCTGCGCGAGGGTCTCGTGGAACCAGCCGCCCAGGGAGCGCAGGTCCTCGCTGTTGCCCCGCCGGGCCCGCTCCTGCCCCAGCCTGACCAGTCCGCGCAGCACCTTGAGGTGGGCCTCGGTACGGCGCTGGGCGGCCCGGGAGGCACCGAGGGGCTCCAGGAGCATGCGCATCTCCAGCAGGTCGGCGGCCTCCTGCTCGGTCGGTTCGGCCACGCACGCGCCCGCGTGCCGGCGCGTCACCACGAAGCCCTCCGCCTCCAGGGTGCGCAGGGCCTCACGGACGGGCACCCGCGAGACCCCGTAGCGGCGGGCCAGGAGTTCCTCGGTGAGCCGGCTGCCGCGCTCGTAGACACCCGCGACGATGTCGTCCCGGATCGCCGTGCATACCGAGTGCGCCGGAATACGCATGTCCGACCTCCGTCTTAATCCCCGCGAAACGCCGCCGAGTGGCGCCCGTTCCGTGACTCTATTGCAATGAGCCGGAATTTCCGAAGGGGGGCCGGAATCCAGGGATATATTTTGGACAGTGGCGGCACGAAAACGACGAAAGCCCCGGCGCAGAGGCCGGGGCTTCGGAAGATCTCACGGGTTGTCGTCGCCGGACGGGTGCGGGTGCGTAGGGGTTGCTCTCGCCCCTCTCAGGGGCGTCAAGCACAGTGCCCCTGAAAGGGGCGCGGGGAACTGGGCGACCAGCCACGACGTACCCGCGCCCGGCGCACGCATCGCAACCCCCTCGTCGTTCTCGGCACCGGACCCGCGTCCAGCTCTCTCAGACGTTCACGCCGTGCTTGCGCAGGTAGGCCACCGGGTCGACGTCGGAGCCGTACTCGGGGGTCGTACGGGCCTCGAAGTGGAGGTGCGGACCGGTCGTGTTGCCGGTCGCGCCGGAGAGGCCGATCTGCTGGCCCGGGGTGACCTTCTGCCCCACCGAGACGCCGACGGACGAGAGGTGGCCGTACTGGGTGTACATGCCGTCGGCCATCTTGATGACGATCTCGTTGCCGTACGCCCCGCCCCAGCCGGTGGAGACGACCGTGCCGACGCCGACCGCGTGCACGACCGTGCCGCTCGCGGCGTGGAAGTCGATGCCGGTGTGGGAGCCGGACGACCACAGGGAGCCGCCGGTCTCGTAGCCGGTGGAGACGTAGGAGTCGCTGATCGGCGCGACGAAGGTGTTGAGGCGCTTGCGCTCGGCCTCGCGGGCGGCGCGCACCTTGGCCGCGCGCTCCTTCGCGGCCTGCTCCGCGGCCTTCTTGCGGGCGGCCTCCTCGGCCGCCTTGCGCTCGGCGACCGCCTTTTGGGCGGCGGCCTGGGCGTCGATCTGCTCGGCGACGGAGTCGCTGATCGTGATGACCGGGGTGAGGCCGGTCTGCTCCACGGAGTTCTCGGCGGCGAGCGCCGGGGCGGCGGAGACGGTGCCGATCACACCCGTGGTGGTGAGGGCCGCGATACCGGCGGCCTGCGCGGTGGTGCGCTTCACCCGGCCGGGACGACGGTGCTTCCCGGAGGCGCACATGAACGCCATGTAGAGGCTGGTCCTTTCCTTCCCTCTCGCCTACCGGGTTAGCTGACGGGTTCGGAGCAGGAAGGTCTCCTACGGGCCCCCTCGCGACACGCGCGGGCGCCCGATTCACCCCAGGGACTGCATGGGTCCCCGGCTCCCCTGGCTCGCGCCGTACGGGGACTCGGCGATGGCTGTCCGGTGCCGCGGACGCGGCGCGATGTCTGACGGACAGCCCGGAAGAACCTACGAGGGCCCGCCTTCAATGCTCAAACGAATCACCGTTTTTGTCGCGCATCCCACAGGGCAGACAGGCAACCTCCGCCCCAATCCGGACATTCCAGAGCCCTGGTGGCCAGGCGGTCACCAGGGCTCCGCACACGCGCGTGCCGCTACTCGGCCGTGACGACCGTTACTTCGCCGATCCCGAGCGCCTCCACGGGCTCCTTGATCTGCGCCGCGTCCCCGACGAGGACCGTCACCAGGCGGTCCACCGGGAAGGCGTTCACGACCGCCGCGGTGGCCTCCACGGTGCCGGTGGCGGCGAGTTGGCGGTACAGCGTGGCCTGGAAGTCGTCGGGCAGGTACTGCTCGACCTGGTCGGCCAGGGTGGCCGCGACGGCCGCCGCCGTCTCGTACTTGAGCGGCGCCACCCCGACGAGGTTCTGCACGGCCACGTCACGCTCGGCGTCCGTGAGGCCCTCGGCGGCGAGCGTGCGCAGCACCGCCCACAGGTCCGACAGGGCCGGGCCGGTGTTCGGGGTGTCCACGGAGCCGCTGATGGCGAGCATCGAGGCGCCGGAGCCGTCGGGGGCGGACCGCAGGACCTGCCCGAAGGAACGGACGCCGTAGGTGTAGCCCTTCTCCTCGCGCAGGACGCGGTCCAGGCGGGAGGTGAGGGTGCCGCCCAGGCAGTAGGTGCCGAGCACCTGGGCGGCCCAGACGCGGTCGTGCCGGTCGGGGCCGACGCGGCCGATGAGCAGCTGGGTCTGGACGGCGCCGGGGCGGTCCACGACGACGACCCGGCCGGTGTCGTCGGCGGTCACCGCCGGGACCGGGCGGGGCTGCGCGGTGGAGCCGCGCCAGGCGCCCAGGGTCTCGCCGAGCAGCTCGTCCAGGTCGATGCCGGTCAGGTCGCCGACGACGACCGCGGTGGCCGTGGCCGGACGCACGTGCCGGTCGTAGAAGGCGCGGACGGCGGCCGCGTCGATCTTCTCGACGGTGTCCTCGGTGCCCTGGCGCGGCCGGGACATCCGCGCGGTGGACGGGAAGAGCTGCTTGTAGAGCTCCTTGGCGGCACGGCGGCTGGGGTTGGCCAGCTCGTGCGGGATCTCGTCGAGGCGGTTGCGGACCAGCCGCTCGACCTCGCTCTCGGCGAACGCGGGGGCCCGGAGGGCGTCGGAGAGCAGTCCGAGGCCCTTGGCGAGCCGGGAGGCGGGGACCTCCAGGCTGACGCGGACGCCGGGGTGGTCGGCGTGCGCGTCGAGGGTGGCGCCCGCCCGCTCCAGCTCGGCGGCGTACTCCTCGGCGGCGTGCTTGTCGGTGCCCTCGGAGAAGGCGCGCGCCATGATCGTGGCGACGCCGTCCAGGCCGGCCGGCTCCGCGTCCAGGGGCGCGTCCAGGAGCACCTCGACGGCGACGACCTGCTGGCCGGGGCGGTGGCAGCGCAGCACGGTCAGGCCGTTGTCCAGAGTGGCGCGCTCGGGGGCCGGGAAGGCCCAGGGCCTGGCTTCGCCCGGCTGCGGCTGGGGGTGGAAGTCCATGGTGGCGAGCTCGGTCACTTGGCCGTCTCCTCGTTGTCGTCGCCGGCTTCGACCGTGGCTTCGGCCTCGGGGTCCTCGGGTACGTCGGCGTCCTCGACCGTCTCCGGGGACTTGGGTTCGTAGACGAGCACCGCGCGGTTGTCGGGGCGCAGGCGCGCCTTGGCGACCTCCTGGACCTCCTCCGGGGTGACCGTCAGGACGCGCTGGACGGCGGTCAGGGCGAGCTGCGGGTCGCCGAACAGGACGGCGAAGCGGCACAGTTCGTCGGCGCGGCCCGCGACGGTGCCGAGCCGGTCCAGCCACTCGCGCTCCAACTGGGCCTGGGCGCGCTCCATCTCCTCGGGCGTCGGGCCCTGTTCGGCGAACCGGGCGAGCTCCTCGTCGATGGCGGCCTCGATGACCGGCACCTCGACGTCACCGGAGGTCTTCACGTCCAGCCAGCCGAGCGAGGGCGCCCCGGCGAGCCGCAGCAGGCCGAAGCCGGCCGCGACGGCCGTACGGTCGCGGCGGACCAGGCGGTTGTAGAGGCGGGAGGACTCGCCGCCGCCGAGGACGGTGAGGGCCAGGTCGGCCGCGTCGGACGCGCGCGTGCCGTCCTCCGGGAGCCGGTAGGCGGCCATCAGCGCCCGCGCGGGGACCTCCTCGACGACGACCTCGCGCAGCTGCTCGCCGATGATCTCGGGCAGCGAGCCGTCACGCGGGGTGGGCTTGCCGTCGTGCGCCGCGATCGAACCGAAGTACTTCTCGATCCAGGCCAGGGTCTGCTCGGGGTCGATGTCGCCGACCACGGAGAGCACCGCGTTGTTGGGCGCGTAGTAGGTGCGGAAGAACGCGCGCGCGTCCTCCAGGGTGGCCGCGTCCAGGTCCGCCATCGAGCCGATCGGCGTGTGGTGGTAGGGGTGGCCCTCCGGGTAGGCGAGCGCGGTCAGCCTCTCGAAGGCCGTGCCGTAGGGGACGTTGTCGTAGCGCTGGCGGCGCTCGTTCTTGACGACGTCCCGCTGGTTCTCCATCGACTCGTCGTCCAGGGCGGCGAGCAGCGAGCCCATGCGGTCGGCCTCCAGCCAGAGCGCGAGCTCCAGCTGGTGGGCGGGCATGGTCTCGAAGTAGTTGGTGCGCTCGAAGCTCGTGGTGCCGTTGAGCGAGCCGCCGGCGCCCTGGACGAGCTCGAAGTGCCCGTTGCCCTTCACCTGGGCGGAGCCCTGGAACATCAGGTGCTCGAAAAGGTGAGCCAGGCCGGTGCGCCCCTTGACTTCGTGGCGGGAACCGACGTCGTACCAGAGGCAGACCGCCGCGACCGGGGTCAGGTGGTCCTCGGAGAGCACCACGCGCAGACCGTTGGCCAAGCGGTGCTCGGTCGCTGCCAGGCCCCCGGAGCCTGTCTCGGCCGTGGTCGTGTGACCCATGGGCATGTACGTCCCTTCGCTCGCGGAAGCGGTCCCGAACCGCGGTTTTTCTGCCGGTCCTGCCACTGTATGCAAGCGTGCGGGGGCCGGGCGAAGTTCCCGCACGACGTACGCCCACAGCGGATCGCGCGGGCGGATCGCGTAGCCTGCGTCCGACCCGCCTCGAATGTCTCCGGGCCGCGCTCCGGGCGGCCTCCGGGCACCGGGGCGGGCCGCGGAGACCGGGTCCTGGCCCGGGTTGTCAGTGCCGCGGTCCACAATGGTCCGCGTCAGATCCCGTTCACGCATGAGCAAGGAGCCGGCAGCGATGGCCCGCCGCAGCACGAAGACCCCGCCGCCCGACGACTCGTTCGAGGAGAGAATCCTCGACATCGACGTCGTGGACGAGATGCGCGGCTCCTACCTCGAGTACGCGTACTCGGTCATCTACTCGCGCGCCCTGCCGGACGCCCGCGACGGCCTCAAGCCGGTGCACCGCCGGATCGTCTACCAGATGAACGAGATGGGCGTGCGCCCCGACCGCGCCTACGTGAAGTGCGCGCGCGTGGTCGGCGAGGTGATGGGCAAGCTGCACCCGCACGGCGACTCGTCGATCTACGACGCGCTGGTGCGCATGGCCCAGCCGTTCTCGATGCGGGTCCCGCTGGTCGACGGCCACGGCAACTTCGGCTCGCTGGGCAACGACGACCCGCCGGCCGCCATGCGGTACACCGAGTGCCGGATGGCCGAGGCGACCAGCCTGATGACCGAGTCGATCGACGAGGACACGGTCGACTTCGCGCCCAACTACGACGGCCAGGAGCAGGAGCCGGTGGCGCTGCCCGCCGCGTTCCCGAACCTGCTGGTGAACGGCTCTTCGGGGATCGCCGTCGGCATGGCGACCAACATGCCGCCGCACAACCTCGGCGAGGTCATCGCGGCCGCCCGGCACCTGATCCGCTACCCGAACGCGGACCTGGACACGCTGATGAAGCACGTCCCCGGGCCCGACCTGCCCACCGGCGGCCGGATCGTCGGCCTGGACGGCGTCCGGGACGCCTACGAGACGGGCCGCGGCACCTTCAAGATCCGGGCCACGGTGGCGGTGGAGACGGTGACGGCCCGCCGCAAGGGCCTGGTCATCACCGAACTGCCCTTCACGGTCGGCCCCGAGAAGGTCATCGCCAAGATCAAGGACCTGGTCAACGCCAAGAAGCTGCAGGGCATCGCCGACGTCAAGGACCTCACCGACCGCGAGCACGGGCTGCGCCTGGTCATTGAGATCAAGAACGGCTTCGTGCCGGAGGCGGTCCTGGAGCAGCTGTACAAGCTGACGCCGATGGAGGAGTCCTTCGGCATCAACAACGTGGCCCTGGTGGACGGCCAGCCGCTCACCCTGGGCCTCAAGGAGCTGCTCGAGGTCTACCTGGACCACCGCTTCGACGTGGTCCGCCGGCGCAGCGAGTTCCGCCGCGGAAAGCGCCGTGACCGGCTGCACCTGGTGGAGGGTCTGCTCACCGCCCTCGTCGACATCGACGAGGTCATCCGGCTGATCCGCTCCAGCGAGAACAGCGCGGACGCCAAGCAGCGTCTGATGGAGCGCTTCTCGCTGTCGGAGATCCAGACGCAGTACATCCTGGACACGCCCCTGCGTCGTCTGACCAAGTACGACCGCATCGAGCTGGAGGC
Source organism: Streptomyces sp. NPDC086777 (assembly GCF_040702065.1). NCBI lineage: Bacteria > Bacillati > Actinomycetota > Actinomycetes > Kitasatosporales > Streptomycetaceae > Streptomyces > Streptomyces sp. NPDC086777. Next base: position 62,913 of record NZ_JBFBJI010000018.1, read on the forward strand.
CGAGAAGGACAGGCTCACCGCGGAGATCGCCGAGCTGACCCGGATCCTGGACTCGGACGCCGAGCTGCGCAAGCTGGTCTCGGCCGAACTGGCCGCGGTGGCCAAGAAGTTCGGCACCGAGCGGCGCACCGTCCTGCTGGAGGCCTCGGGTGCCCCGGCGGCCGTGGTGGACCTCCAGGTGGCCGACGACCCCTGCCGGGTGCTGCTGTCCTCGACGGGTCTGCTCGCCCGCACCATGAACGGCGAGCCGTTCGCGGAGGACTCCGACGGCAAGCGCGCCAAGCACGACGTCATCGTCTCGGCGGTCCCCGCGACCGCGCGCGGTGAGATCGGCGCGGTCACCTCGACGGGCCGCCTGCTGCGCGTCAACGTCGTCGACCTCCCGCAGCTCCCGGACACGGCGACGGCCCCGACCCTCGCCGGCGGCGCGCCCCTCTCCGAGTTCCTCTCCCTGGAGGACGGCGAGACGGTGGTCTGCCTGACCACCCTGGACGAATCGTCGCCGGGTCTCGCCCTCGGCACCGAGCAGGGTGTGGTCAAGCGCGTGGTCCCCGACTACCCGACCAACAAGGACGAGTTGGAGGTCATCACCCTCAAGGAGGGCGACCGGATCGTCGGCGCGGTGGAGCTGCGCACCGGCGAGGAGGACCTGGTCTTCATCACGGACGACGCCCAGCTGCTGCGCTACCAGGCCTCCCAGGTGCGTCCGCAGGGCCGTCCGGCGGGTGGCATGGCCGGCATCAAGCTCACCGACGGCGCGAAGGTCATCTCCTTCACGGCCGTCGACCCGGCCGCCGACGCGGTGGTCTTCACGGTGGCCGGCTCACGCGGCACCCTCGACGACTCGGTGCAGACGACGGCCAAGCTGACACCGTTCGACCAGTACCCCCGCAAGGGCCGCGCCACCGGCGGCGTGCGCTGCCAGCGGTTCCTGAAGGGCGAGGACTGCCTGTCCTTCGCCTGGGCGGGCCCGGTCCCGGCGAAGGCGGCCCAGAAGACCGGCACCCCGGTCGACCTGCCGGAGATCGACCCGCGCCGCGACGGCTCCGGCGTGTCGCTGGCGAAGACGGTGTCGGTGGTGGCGGGCCCGGTCTAGGCCTCGTACTCCCCCGCGGGCTCGTCCCCGGGGCCCTCCGCGAGGCCCTGGACGTAGCGCAGGACGCCCCACATGCCGTGTTCGTCGGCGTGTGGGGCGTCGTCGGTGCACGCCTCCAGCTCCTTGCGGAGCGCGTCCGCGTCGATGCCGGAGCCGATCAGCACGAGCTGCGTGAGCCGTTCCTCGCCACGTCCCCAGGGTTCCGGGTAGAACCGCAGGAACCGCCCCACGGCATGCACGGCGTACCGGTTGCCCGGGTCGTACGGCCCGAAGTCGACGTAGCCCTTGATCCGGTAGAGCCCCTCGGGACGGCTGTCGAGGAAGCCCATCAGCCGACGGGGGTCGAGGGGCTGCGCGGTGGCGAAGGAGAGGCTGTCGTAGGCGGTGTGCAGATGTCCCTCGTGCACGTCGCCCTCGCCATCGCCGTCGTGGTGGTCGTGCAGGTCGTCGAAGGACAGCTGTCCGATGCGCTCGGCGGTGGGCCGGCAGTCGAACAGGAACTCGGGGTCGACACGGCCGTAGGTGGCGGGGACGACGGCGGCTCCACGGTCGCTGAGCGACCGCACGAGCCCGAGGACGCGCTCCCCGCCCTCCGCGGCCCGGTCGAGCTTGTTGACGACGACCAGGTCGGCGAGGGCGAGGTGCCGGTCGATCTCGGGGTGCTCGGCGCGGGTGTCGTCGAACTCGGCGGCGTCGACGACCTCGACGAGGCCGCCGTAGACGATGCCGGGATGCTCGCTGGCGAGCAGCATCCGGACGAGTTCCTGGGGTTCGGCGAGACCGCTGGCCTCGATGACGACGACGTCGACACCGGTGCCGGGGGCGGTGAGCCGCGCCAGGTAGACGTCCAGTTCGCCGGCGTCGACGGCGCAGCACAGGCACCCGTTGCCGAGCGAGACGGTCGAGTCGCCGAGGGCGCCGGCCACGGCCATCGCGTCGATCTCGATGGCCCCGAAGTCGTTGACGATCGCCCCGATCCGGCTGCCGCCGCTGCGGTGCAGCAGGTGGTTGAGGAGCGTGGTCTTCCCGGACCCCAGGAATCCGGCGAGGACGACCACCGGGATCTGCCGGGGGGTGGGGTGGTGCTCCAACGGGGGCCTCTTTCGCGCGGGGGTGTGGCGGGCCGGTCCAGGATAGGAAATCCCGCCGGACCGGACACCGCGCCCCGTTCCGGCTACCCGCCGACGGTGCCGGCCACCTCAGGCCGCGGCCCCGCGTACCGTGCGGCCGTCGATGCCGGCCATGCCGCCCGCCGGACGGCCCTGCCGGACGCCCGACGTCGGCTTGCCGGAGCCGGCCGGCCCGGCGCCGCCGTGCGGTGCGCTGCTGTCGTCCTCGCCATGAGCCACGGGACGACGACACGACCCGCCGGTCCCGCCCCGCACCGGCCGTCCGCGCCCGGCGCCGGACGGGAGGCGTCCGGGCGGGGTGACGGGCTGCCGCCCGGGCGGCGGGAGTTGCTGCGTCCCGGGCGGGGTGACCGGCCGCTGCCCGGGCAGGGGGAGCGGCTGCGACCGGGGCACGGTGACCGGCCGCTGCCCGGGCGGCGGGAGTTGCTGCGTCCCGGGCACGGTGACCGGCCGCTGCCTGGGCAGGGGGAGTTGCTGCGACCCGGGCACGGTGACCGGCCGCTGCCCGGGCAGGGGGAGCGGCTGCGACCCGGGCGGGGTCGATCGACCGCCGCCCGGCGCGGTCACTGGTTGCTGAACGCCGAGTCGAAGGACGCCTTCGGCAGCGGCCACAGAGCCGAGCGGATCCGGCCGACGGCCTCGGCCGCGCCGTGCAGCCGGTCCATGCCCGCGTCCTCCCACTCCACCGAGACGGGCCCGTCGTAGCCGATGGCGGCCAGGGTGCGGAAGGCGTCCTCCCAGGGCATGTCCCCGTGGCCGACGGAGACGAAGTCCCAGCGCCGGCGCGGGTCGCCCCAGGGCAGGTGGGAGCCGAGGATCCCGGCGCGTCCCGACGGCGGCCGCAGGCGGGTGTCCTTGCAGTCGACGTGGTAGATGCGGTCGGCGAAGTCCGTGATGAAGCCGACGGGGTCGACGCCCTGCCAGATCATGTGCGAGGGGTCCCAGTTGAAGCCGAAGGCGGGGCGGCGGCCGATCGCCTCCAGGGTGCGCTCGCTGGTCCAGTAGTCGTAGGCGATCTCGGACGGGTGGACCTCGTGGGCGAAGCGCACACCCTCGGCGTCGAAGACGTCGAGGATCGGGTTCCAGCGGCGCGCGAAGTCCTCGTACCCCTCGTCGATCACCGCCTGGGAGACCGGCGGGAACATCGCCACGTACTTCCAGATCTTCGATCCGGTGAACCCGACGACCGTGTCGGCGCCGAGCCTGCGGGCGACACGGGCGGCGCGCTTCATGTCCTCGGCCGCGCGCTGCCGGACGCCATCCGGGTCGCCGTCGCCCCAGATCTCCGGGCGCAGGATCGCCTGGTGGCGGAAGTCGATCGGGTCGTCGCAGACGGCCTGGCCGCCGAGGTGGTGGGAGATCGCCCAGACCTTCAGCCCGTGGCGCTCCAGGATCGCCTGCCGGTGGGGCAGGTAGTCGGGGTCGGCCTCGGCGCGGGCCAGGTCCAGGTGGTCGCCGGAGGCCGCGATCTCCAGTCCGTCGTAGCCCCATTCGCTCGCCAGCCGCGCCACCTCCTCGAACGGCAGATCCGCCCACTGACCGGTGAAGAGGGTGACCGGTTGCCGGGCCGGTTCCCGGCTCTGTGCCTGGCTCTGGTTCATGTGCGGCCTCCTTGGCGTTCCCGTCACTTTAGCTTACGGTGAGCAAAAGTCGACCTTGCGGAAGGCATCGCTCTCCGTTTTTTCGATCTGTTCACGCGTTAACTCCGTCAGCTCCTGGAAGAGAGAAGAGGTGCGTGTCATGCGCGTCGGTGTCATCGGTACCGGCTTCATGGGGGCCGTGCACACCCGGTCCGCGCTCGTGGCCGGCGGCGACGTGGTGGGCGTGGTCGGGTCGACGCCCGGCAAGGGCCGACGCGCCGCCGCGGAGTTCCGGGCCGGGCAGGGTTTCGACTCGGTCGAGGACCTGCTGCGGCACGGAGTGGACGTCCTGCACGTGTGCACGCCCAACGCCACGCACGCCGGTTTCTGCCGCGCGGCCCTGGCCGCCGGGGTGCCGGTCGTCTGCGAGAAGCCGCTGGCCACCGACGCCGCGACCGCACGCGAGCTCACCGAACTGGCGGCGGAGAGCGGGCTCGTCACAGCCGTGCCCTTCGTCTACCGCTACTACGCGTCCGTACGGGAGGCCCGCGAGCGGATCCGGCGGCCCGGGCACCGGCCGCCCTGGCTGATCCACGGCAGCTATCTGCAGGACTGGCTCGCCGACCCCGAGGCCACCAACTGGCGGGTGGACCCGGCGGACGGGGGTGCCACGCGCGCGTTCGGGGACATCGGGGTCCACTGGTGCGATCTGGCCGAGTTCGTGACCGGGCAGCGGATCACCAGGGTGAACGCGTCCTTCGCCCGCGCGGTCCCGGCGCGACCTGGGGCCGACGGCACCCCGCGCCCGGTCGAGACCGAGGACGGCGCGGTCGTCCTCCTCGAGACCGACGCGGGTGCGATCGGCTCGGTGGTGGTCAGCCAGGTCTCCGCCGGGTACAAGAACGCACTGTCGTTCTCCTTCGACGGGCCGGACGCCAGCTACGCGTTCCGCCAGGAGACCCCCGAGTCGCTGTGGATCGGGGGCCGGGCCGCCAACGAGGTGCTGCTGCGCGACCCGAACCGGCCCGGCGCCCCCACCGGGCGGGCGGCCGGTCTGCCGTCCGGGCATCCCCAGGGCTACTACGAGGCCTTCGCCGACTTCGTGGCCGACGCCTACGCCGCGATCCGCGGCGAACAGGTCACCGGGATGCCGACCTTCGCCGACGGACTGCGCGCGGCGGAGCTCGCCGGGGCGGTCGTCGACTCGGCGCGCGGCGGCGGCTGGGTCGACGTAGCGGCCGCGGACGGGTGAGCCGCTACCGCGCCCCGGCCAGCGGCACGTCGAGGGGAACCGGCCCGGTGAGGTCGCCGGTGCGGGCGCGGATCCCGCGCGGGCTGCCGTGCCGGACCCACTGATCGAGCAGGTCGGGGTGCAGCAGCCCGTCCGTGGCCAGGGTCGCCGCTCCGACGACTCCCTCGGCGCGGCCGAGGTCGACCCGGGCGATGACGAGTTCGTCGGTGGCCAGCGGCAGGGACCGTCTGGCCACGACCTCGGCCACGGGGTCCCGGAACACGTCGCCGGCCTGCGCCAGCACTCCGGCGAGGTAGACCGTCGAGGGGTTGAAGACGCTGACGAGCGTCGCCAGTTGCCCGCCGACCAGTTCGCCCGCCCTGGCGACGAGCTCGGTGCTGACCCGGTCGCCGGCCCGGCAGCCGTCGAGCACGTCGGTGACGGCCAGCGGCGCGTCCCGGCGCTCCAGCCGCTCCAGCCGCTCGGCCAGGAAGGGGCTGCGCCCCTCCAGGGCCGCGGCACGCGCGTCACGGCTGAGGGCCCAGCCGCCCGCGAAGGCTTCGAGGCACCCGAACTTGCCGCACCGGCACCGGTGCCGGGACTCCTCGGCGACGATGGTGTGCCCGAGGTCGCCGGCCGCGCCGCGCGCTCCCCGGTGCAGCCGGCCCCTGGACATCAGGCCCAGGCCGATGCCGGTGCTCGCCTTGACGAGCAGGATGTTGTCACCGGCGGCCGCCCGGGTCCGGCTCCAGGCGCCCAGCGCCATCAGGTTGGCGTCGTTGTCGACCCAGGCGGGCACGTCGTAGTGGGCTTCGAGCCGGTCCCGGAGCGGGAAGCCGTGCCAGCCGGCCATGATGGGCGGCCGCACCGGCATCCCGCGCGCGAAGTCGACCGGCCCGGGCACGCCCACGCACACCCCCCACAGGCGCTCCCGCAGCTCCGGGCTCAGCAGCCGCTCCGCCGTTGCGACCAGCGTGGCCAGGGACGCCTCGGGGCCGGACTCGATGTCCCACACCACCCGCCGGTCGGCGAGCAGCGTCCCGTCGAGGTCGGTCACCGCGGCGTGCAGATGGGTGGCGCCGAACACCGCGCCGAGGACGGCACCGCGGCCGGACGCGATCCGCAGGATGCGGGAGGGCCGTCCGCCGGTGGAGGGGGCCGGCTCACCCTCGGCCACCAGGCCGACCCGGACCGCGTGGTCCACCCGCTGCGTGATGATCGTCCGGCCCAGCCCGGTCTGCCGGCCGAGGTCCGGCCTGGTCACGGCCGCTCCGCTCCTGATCAGACCCAGGACCAGGGAGAGGGTACGGGTGTGGTCGGTCATGCAGTGAGCTTATGGTCCCGGCGACCGCTGTCGTCACCGGCGGCGACGGGAGCGCTCCGCCGGCGGGGCTCGCGGCGCCGCTCCACCGCCGCTCCACCGCGCGCGAAGCTGACCGCCGGGGGGAAACGCGCGACCTCCGCGTGGATCGCCGTCTTCCGCGCTCCGGAGGGCCCGATCATCGAACAGGACGTCGTCCGCGTCACCCATGCCGACACCGCCGCCGGCCTCCGCCGCCGGCCTCCGGCGCCGACCTCCGGCGCCGGGGCGCGGACGGGGGGAACGGGCCGCGCTCTCCCGGGCCGTGCTGTGGCACGCGGAGGGCCGGGGCGTCCGGCACGGCAACCACACCATCGTCTTCCCGCGAGCCGCCCGGCCTCCATCAACATTGATCAAGTCAATCCATGCCGGAGCGGCTACGGTGACGCCCATGCACGATCAACACACCGCTCCCGGCAGTCCCGCGCGGCGGCTGAGCACCCGGGAGACCGCCGAACTGCTCGGTGTGAAGCCGGAGACCGTGTACGCCTACGTGAGCCGGGGTCAGCTCAGCAGCAGACGCGAGCCCGGGGGCCGTGCCAGCACCTTCGACGCCGGGGAGGTGGCGGCGCTCGCCCGGCGCAACAGACGGGAGGCCGCGGGGAGTCCGGGCTCCGGCGGTGACCTGGCGGTGCGCACCCGGATCACGCTGATCGACCAGGACCGGTACTTCTTCCGGGGCGTCGACGCCACCGAACTCGCCGCGCACCACTCCTACGAGGAGGTGGCCGAGTGGCTGTGGACGGGCCGCATGATCCGGGGCACGACCTTCACCGCCCCTGGGGCCACCGTCGCGGTGGCCCGCCGGGCCGTCGACGCGCTGCCCGAGCACACCTCGCCCACCGACCGGCTGCGGGTGGCCACGATCGCCGCGGCCGCCGAGGACCCGCTGCGCTTCGACCTGTCCGAGGAGTCCGTCCTCGGCACCGCGCGCGTACTGATCCCCACGCTCGTCGCCGCCCTGCCGGTGCGGCGCGGGCCGGGGCACGACGACGGCCCGCTGGCCCACCGCCTGTGGCGCCGGCTGACCGGCACCGCCCCGGGCGAGGCCGAGCTGCGCGTCCTGGACACCGCGCTCGCGTTGCTCGTCGACCACGACCTGGCCGCCTCCACGCTCGCCGTCCGGGTCGCCGCCTCCGCCCGCGCGCACGCGTACGCGGCCGTGTCGGCAGGGCTCGGCGTGCTCGAAGGCCCCCTGCACGGTGCCTCCAGCGGCCTCGCCCACCGGATGCTGCTCGACGTCCTCGACCAGGGCACCGCGGTCACGGTGATCGCGGACGAACTCCGCGCGGGCCGCCGCATCCCCGGCCTCGGCCACCGCCTCTACCAGGGCGAGGACCCCCGCGCGCGTGCGCTGTTCGCCCTGCTGGAGGACGTCCCCCGCGCAGAGCCTGCCCTGCTCGCGGCCCGGGACGTCGTCGCGACGACCGCCCGGCACGCCCCACTGCACGCCAACGTGGACCTGGCGCTCGCCGTGCTCACGGCCTCGTGCGGGATGCCGGCCACCGCCGGCGAGACGATCTTCGCCGTTGCCCGGACGGCGGGCTGGATGGCCCACGCCCTGGAGGAGTACGGGGAACACCCGCTGCGCATGCGCCCCAGCGGCCACTACGTCGGCCCGAAACCACCGCAGCCCCTGCCGGAATAGCCCGCACCGGAGGCGGGTCCGATCGAGGCCGGAAGTCACCGGGGGCGAAGTCAGGTTAGGCTCACCTCTGTGAGTAGGTGCGCAACCGTCTCCCGGATGCTCGACGAGCCCGTTTCGGGTACCGCCGCCACCGCGACGACGTGGCTGCTGCTGGAACAACCCGGCCCGTGGGGTCCCAAGGCGCTCACTTCGAGCCACCTGGACCCCGCACTGGGCCGCGCCCTGGAGGCGGCCGCCGAGGGGACCGGCGTCCGGGTCGCGCTCATCCGCCGCCCCGGCCGCCACGCCGACCCCGGCATCCCCTCCGCGCGCCAGGTGTACGTCGCCCACACGGTCCCCGGCAACATCTGGCTGCACAGCGCCACCACCAGCGACCCGGCCCGCCTGCTCGACCTCGACCTCGCCGCGCTCGGCGCGGGCGACCACCGTTCGTTCGGTGCGGTCCTCGGCGGCCGGCCGCACCCGGGCACCCCGCTCGCGCTCGTCTGCACCAACGGCAGGCGCGACCGCTGCTGCGCCCTGCTGGGCCGCCCGCTCGCCGCGGAGCTGGCCGCGTCCGGGGTGGAGGGCATCTGGGAGGTCACCCATCTGGGTGGTCATCGCTTCTCCCCGACGGTGCTCGTCCTGCCGTACGGCTACGCCTACGGCCGCGCCGAGGCCCATGCCGTCAAGGAGGTCCTGCACGGCGTCCATGAGGGCCGGGTGGTGCTGGACGGGTGCCGCGGCTGCTCCGCCTGGGAACGGCCCGGCCAGGCGGCCGAACTGGCTGTGCGCGAGGCGGCGGGCGAGTACACGGCCGGCGCGCTGAGCGTCGTGCGGACCGAGGGCCCGGCCCCGCGCTGGGAGGTCACGGTCGCTCACACCGACGGCCGCCGCTGGCGAGTGGGCGTGGCCCAGGGCGACTCGCTGCCACCGCGCCCGGAGAGCTGCGGGGTGTCGGTGCTGGGGTCGCCGGCCCGGATGGACGTGGTGTCGCTGCGGGAGCTGCGGACGGCGACGGCGAGCTGACCCGGACTTCCCCGAGAACCGGTCAGGAGATCCACGCCACACCCCCTTAAGCACGGCGTACCCGCGCACGTACCGTCGTGGGTATGAGCCCCACGCCCCCCGTGCGCCGTCTGCGCCCCCGACTGCCCCGGAAGGTGTTCTCCCAGGTCCTGTTGATGCAGCTGGCGATCGCCGCGGGGGTCGCCGTGCTCGCCACCGGGCTCTTCCTGGCACCGCTGAGCAAGCAGCTGGACCAGGAGGCGATGCGCAGGGCCCTGGCGATCGCCCAGACCACGGCGCAGGACCCGCAGATCGCCCAGGGTGTGCTGACCACCGCGCCGACCGTGAACGGGCCGGTGCAGAAGGAAGCCGAACGGATCCGGCTGGCCACCAACGCCGAGTACATCGTGGTCATGGACCTCGGCGGATTCCGCTGGTCGCACACCACCCCCTCGGAGATCGGCCGGCATGTGTCGACCTCCCCCCAGGAGGCACTGGACGGCAAGGAGGTCATGCAGATCGACAACGGCACCCTCGGCCGCTCCGCGCGCGGCAAGGTGCCGCTGTACGACGCGCAGCACCGGATCATCGGGGCGGTCTCGGTCGGCATCGCGTACGACAGCGTGCGGGCGCGGCTGCTCAGCACGATCCCCGGCCTCTTCGCCTATGCCGGCGGCGCCCTCGCGGCCGGCGCGCTGGCCGCCTGGCTGATCTCCCGGCGGGTCCAGCGGCAGACCCGCGACCTGGCCTTCTCCGACATCTCGGCGCTGCTCGCGGAGCGTGAGGCGATGCTGCACGGCATCCGGGAGGGCGTCGTCGCCCTCGACCGCGGCGGACGCATCCGGCTGCTGAACGACGAGGCGCGGCGGCTCCTGGGCATCGGTGACGAGGCCGTCGGCCGCTCCCCCGACGACGCGCTGGGCACCGGCCGTACGACCGACGTCCTGGCCGGCCGGGTCGCCGGTACCGACCTGCTCACCGTGCGCGGCCAGCGGGTCCTGGTCGCCAACCGCATGCCCACCGACGACGGCGGTGCGGTGGCCACCCTGCGCGACCGCACCGAGCTGGAACAGCTCGGCCGCGAACTCGACTCCACGCGGGGTCTGATCGACGCCCTGCGCGCCCAGGACCACGAGCACGCCAACCGCATGCACACCCTGCTCGGGCTGCTGGAACTGGAGATGTACGACGACGCCGTGGAGTTCGTCGGCGAGGTGGTCGGCGACCACCGGGTCACCGCCGAGCAGGTCACGGAGAAGATCCGGGACCCGCTGCTGGCCGCCCTGCTGGTCGGCAAGGCGACCGTCGCCGCCGAGCGCGGGGTCGCCCTGTGGGTGTCCGACCGCACCCGGCTCCCGGACCGGCTGATCGACCCGAGGGGGCTGGTCACAGTCGTGGGCAACCTGGTGGACAACGCGCTGGACGCGGTCGCCGGTACTCCGCACGCGCGCGTGGAGGTGGAGTTGTGCGCGGAGGGCCGCGCGGTGGTCCTCCGGGTGCGTGACACGGGGCCCGGGATCCCCGCGGAGCAGCGGGAAGTGGTGTTCACGGAGGGCTGGTCCACCAAGGAGCCGCCCGCGCACGGCAAGCGCGGCATCGGGCTCTCCCTGGTGCGCCGGCTCGCCGAACGGCAGGGCGGCAGCGCGTCCGTGGGCGAACCGGAGGGCGGGGGCGCGCAGTTCACGGTGGTACTCCCCGAGGCGCTGACCGAGCCGGAACCGGAACCGGAGCCGGCGTTCGGGCCGGCACTCACCCCGGCCGAGGAGGAGGCGCGATGATCGAGGTCCTCGTCGTGGACGACGACACCCGGGTCGCCCGGGTCAACGCGGCCTACGTAGGCAAGGTGCCCGGCTTCCATGTGGCCGCCGAGGCCCACAACGCGGCCGAGGCGCTGCACCGGTTGGAGACGTTGCCCCGCCTCGACCTGGTCCTCATGGACCACTACCTGCCCGACGACACGGGACTCGCGGTGGTCCGGGAGATGCGCCGGCGCGGCCACCAGACCGACGTGATCATGGTGACGGCGGCCCGGGACGTGTCGACCGTGCAGGCCGCGATGCGCCACGGCGCCCTGCAGTACCTGGTCAAGCCGTTCGCGTTCGCCGGGCTGCGCGCCAAGCTGGAGGCCTACGCGCAGCTGCGGCGCACCCTGGACGGCGGCGGCGAGGCCGAACAGGCCGAGGTGGACCGCATCTTCGGCGCCCTGTCCGCGCCGTCCGAACCGGGGCTGCCCAAGGGGCACTCGCCCACCACCGCCGAGCTGGTGCGCCAGTCCCTGATGACCGCCGAGGGCCCGCTGTCGGCGCAGGAGATCGCCGAGCGGACGGGGGTGAGCCGGCAGACCGCCCAGCGCTATCTGAAGCTCCTGGAACGCACCGGACGGGCCCGGCTGACCCTCAAGTACGGCGACGCGGGCCGCCCCGAACACCGTTACGTGTGGGCGACCCGCGGCTGAGGCGTTCTGCTCGTCCTGCTCGTCCCGCTCGTCTTACTTGCCCTACTTGCCTTACTTGCCTTACTTGGCCGCCTCGACGAACTCCGTGGTGTACGTCTTGCTCAGGTCGACATCGGTGTTCTGGATGTTCGTGTTGAACGCCTTGAGCACCTTCTCCACGGTCTCCGGGCCGTTCTCCGGCATCACCCCGTCGTCGGTGAACATGGGCAGCGTGCTCGTGATGGACTGCGTGTAGAGGTCCTTGTCGCCCTGGGCGTAGTCGGCGGGCATCTTGGCCGCGATCTCGGCGGCGCTGTGCGTGGACATCCACTTGAGCGTCTTGACGAACGCGTTGACCAGCTTCTGGACGGTGTCCTTGTGACCGTTGACCCAGTCCGTCTGCATGTACAGGCTCGACGACGGGTACGGCCCGCCGAGGGCCTTCTGGGATCCTTCCGGCGTCCGCATGTCCACCAGGACCTTGCCCGCCTTCTTGTCCAGGATCGTCGCGACGGTCGGGTCGGTCGTCATGCCGCCGTCGATGGAGCCCTGCTGGAGCGCCGAGACGAAGGTCGCCCCCGCGCCGACGGCGACCGGTGAGAAGTCGCTGACCTTCACCCCGTTCTTGACGGCGAGGTACTTGGTGAGGAAGTCGGTGGACGACCCGAGGCTGGTGATGCCGAGCTTCTTGCCCTTGAAGTCCTTGGGGGAGGTGATGTCGCCGGCCGCCTTGGTGGAGACGACCTCCACCTCGCCGGGAGCCTGCGAGAACTGCACGACGGACTCCACGGCCTTGCCCTTGGTCTGCAGGTCCAGCGTGTGGTCGTAGAAGCCGACGGTGCCCTGGACCTGGCCGGCGACGAGCGCCGTCTCGGCCTGGACGCCGGCCGGCTCGGTCAGCAGTTCCACGTTCAGGCCCTCGGCGTCGAAGTAGCCGAGCCGCTGGGTGAGCATGGCGGGCAGGTAGATGACCTTGTCCAGGCCGCCGACCATGATCTTGACCTTCGTGCCCTTGCCGGAGCCGGTGGAGGCCGTGCTCGCCGCGTCGTTGGCGCAGGCGGTGAGGGAGGAGAGGGCGAGCAGGCCGGCGGCGGCCAGGGTGCTGTATCTGGCGGACTTGCGCATGCGGTTCACGTCCTTGTGAGAAGGCGGTGCGGGGAGGGGCGGCGGAGCGGGGTCAGCTGTCGGAGTCCGACGGCTTCCACCGGAAGATGCGGCGTTCGGCGAAGGTGAGCAGCCCTTCGGCGGCGAGCGCGACGACAGCGAGGATGACCATCGCGGCGTACACACCGGCCGCGTTGAAGGTGCCCTGCGACTGCGCGACGAGCAGGCCGATGCCCTTGGTGGCGCCGATGTACTCGCCGACGATGGCGCCGATGAGGGCGAAGCCGAAGCTGACGTGGAGGCTGGTGAAGATCCACGAGGTGGCGGACGGGATGACGACCTGGAGGGTCACCCTGCGGTCGCTCGCGCCGAGGATCCGGGCGTTGGCGACCAGGTTGCGGTCGACCTCGCGGGCGCCCTGGAAGGCGTTGAAGAACACCGGGAAGAACACCAGCACGACGGCCGAGGCGACCTTCGAGGATGCGCCGAGCCCGAACCAGATCACGAAGATCGGGGCGAGCACGATCCTGGGGATCGAGTTGAGCACCTTGATGTAGGGACCGAGGACGTCGGCGAGGAAGGCGATCCGCCCGAGCGCGATACCGAAGACCACACCGGCGATGACACCGATGACCCAGCCGAGCAGCGCCTCGTAGAGCGTGTACCAGATCTGCTCGCCCAGGGAGCCGAGCGCGGTGCCGTGGGTCATCCAGGTCCAGATCTGGTCCCAGATCTTCGACGGCATGGAGAAGTTGAAGGGGTCGATGACCTCGGCCCGGGACAGGACCTCCCACAGGCCGAGGACGGCCACCAGCAGCAGCACGCGTACGGCGAACACGATCGCCCTGCGTCTGCGGGCGGCCTGGGCCCGCGACCGCGCGCGATCCGGGCCGGCCTTGACCGTGTCGACGACCGGTGTGCTGAGCGTCTCAGGCGACATGGGCGGCACCCCTCTCACGGGTGATGCGGACCTCTTCGCCGAGGGACTCCCAGATCTCGCGGTAGATCTCGATGAACCGCGGCTCCAGACGCACCGACTCGACCTTGCGGGGACGGGGCAGGTCGATCTCGAAGACCTGCTTCACGGTCGCGGGCCCGGCGGTCATGACGACGACCTTGTCGGCCAGCGCGATGGACTCCTCCAGGTCGTGGGTGACGAAGACGACCGAGGCGCCCGTGCCCTCCCACAGTTCGAGGAGTTCGTCCGACATCAGGGCCCGGGTCTGCACGTCGAGCGCGGAGAACGGCTCGTCCATGAGCAGGATCTCGGGGTCGTTGACGAAGGTCGCGGCGAGCGCCACGCGCTTGCGCTGACCGCCGGAGAGCTGGTGCGGATAGCGGTCCTCGAAGGCGGCGAGGCCGACCTTGGCCAGCCAGGCACGGGCCTTCTCCTTGGCCTCCGCCTTGGGCACGCCCCGGAAGCGGGGGCCGGCCATCACGTTGGAGAGCACGGTCCGCCAGGGGAAGGTGGCGTCCTGCTGGAAGACGAAGCCGACCTTGTCGCCGACGCCCCCGACCGGTTCACCGGCCACCAGCACCTCGCCCTCGGTGGGCTCCTCCAGGCCGCTGACCAGGGTCAGCGTGGTGGACTTGCCGCAGCCCGTCGGCCCCACGACGGCCACGAACTCACCGCGTCCGACGGTGAGGTCGAGGTCGCGCACAGCCGTGTGCAGACCCCCCGACGGGGTCTTGAAGATCTTGCTCGCGCCCCGCAGCTCGATGGCGGGGCTGGTGTCTGCGCTCATGGGCCGGGACGGTAGGTGTGACTCGGACCACGACAGCAGTCTTCTGGGCGCAAGCCGTTCTTTTGCTCGCAAGCACCTGTTGTGCTCTTTTTGCTCGCGCTACAACTGCGCAGACGAAACACGGGCTTAACGCTCGCCGGCCTTGAAGGAGAGGCCTGATGATTGACGTCCTGGTGGTCGACGACGACTTCCGCGTCGCCGAGATAAACGCCAAGTACGTGGGGAAGGTTCCCGGCTTCCGGGTGGCCGCCCGCGCGCACAGTGCCGCCCAGGCCCTGGCCGCCGTGAACCGCGGCGCCATCGACCTGGTCCTGCTGGACCACTACCTGCCGGACCGGACCGGCCTCGAACTCGTCCACCAGATGCGGGAGCAGGGTCACGGCACCGACGTCATCATGATCACGGCGGCCAGCGATGTGACCACCGTCCAGAGGGCGATGCGCCTGGGCGCCCTGCACTACCTGGTCAAGCCGTTCACCTTCGCCGCCCTGCGCACCCGCCTGGACTCCTACGCGGCCCTGCGCCGTACCGTCGACCGGGTCGGCGGCCGGGGGCTGACGGGCCAGGAACAGGTCGACCGCATCTTCGGCGCCCTGCGCACCTCACCGGCGCCGTCCGCGCCCGGCCTGCCCAGCGGACAGTCCGAGCCCACGACGGACCTCATCTGCGGCGTCCTGCACCGCGCCGACCACCCGCTCTCCGCTCACGAGGTCGCCGCCGAGACCGGCCTCAGCCGCTCCACCGCCCAGCGCTACCTCCGCCACCTGGAACAGGCCGGCCGCCTCCGCCTCTCCCTGAAGTACGGCGACACGGGCCGCCCGGAGCACCGCTACGCCTGGGTGGCGCCGTAGCCGCTCCGGGCACCTCTAAACGGCCCCCGCCCCCGTCAGCGACCGCACCTCGGTCTCCGCGTGCCGGGCCTCGTCCGGGACCTCGTCCGAGGTGACCGTGCCGAGCCAGCCGGCCAGGAACCCGAGGGGGATGGAGACGATCCCCGGGTTCTGCAACGGGAAGTACTGGAAGTCCACCCCCGGGAACAGCGCCCCGGGGCTCCCGGACACCACCGGGGACAGCGCGACCAGCGCCAGCGCGGGCACGAGCCCGCCGTATACGGCCCAGACCGCGCCGCGCGTCGTGAAGTTCCGCCAGAACAGCGAGTAGAGCAGCACCGGCAGGTTCGCGGAGGCCGCGACCGCGAAGGCGAGCCCCACCAGGAAGGCGACGTTCATGTCCCGGGCCAGCAGGCCCAGCGCGATCGCCACGACGCCGATGCCGACCGCCGCCATGCGCGCCACCGCGACCTCGCTGCGCTGCCTGGCGTGCGGCCTGCGCAGGGTGGCGTAGAGGTCGTGGGCGACCGACGCGGAGGAGGCGAGGGTGATCCCGGCGACCACGGCGAGGATCGTCGCGAAGGCGACGGCGGCGACGATCGCGAACAGAATGGTCCCACCCGTGGAGCCCGCACCGCCGCCCAGATCGAGTGCCAGCAGCGGCACCGCCGTGTTCCCCGCCTCGTTCGACGCACGCACCGCGTCCGGCCCGACCACGGCCGCCGCCCCGAAGCCGAGCACGAACGTCATCAAGTAGAAGCTCCCGATCAGCCCGATCGACCAGACCACGGAACGGCGCGCCGCCCGCGCGGTCGGCACTGTGTAGAAGCGGGACAGGATGTGCGGCAGGCCCGCCGTGCCCAGCACCAGCGCCAGCCCCAGGCTGATGAAGTCCAGCCGCGCACTCCAGTTCCCGCCGTACTTGAGCCCCGGCGCCAGGAACGACCTCCCGTGTCCACTGCGGTCGGCGGCCGTGAGCAGCAGTCGGTCGACGTCGCCGTGGAAACGCAGCAGCACCAGCACGGTCAGCGCGACCGCCCCGCCCATCAGCAGCACCGCCTTCACGATCTGGATCCAGGTGGTGGCCCGCATCCCGCCCAGCGACACGTAGATCACCATCAGCGCGCCGACCCCGATGACCGTCCACGCCTGCGCCGCCCCGCTGGTCCGCCCCAGCAGCAGCGCGACCAGACTGCCCGCACCCACCATTTGCGCCACCAGATAGAAAACGGACACGGTGACCGACGACGCCCCCACCGCGATCCGCACCGGCCGCTCGCTCATCCGCGCCGCGACCACGTCGGCCAGCGTGAACCGCCCGCAGTTCCGCACCAGTTCGGCCACCAGGAACAGCACGACGAGCCACGCGACCAGGAACCCGACCGCGTACAGCAGCCCGTCGTAGCCGAACAGCGCGATGAGCCCCGTCACGCCCAGGAAGGAGGCCGCCGACATGTAGTCACCCGCGATGGCAAAACCATTTTCCATCGGGGAGAAGAGCCGACCACCGGCATAGAACTCATCCGCCGAACCATGCCGCTTCCGGCTCACCCACGTCGTGATTCCGAGCGTCACGGCGACGAAGGCGCTGAACAGCAGCAATGCCAGCGTCTGATGCTGCCCCGTCATGACGCTCCACCCTGCACACCCCGGGTCAGCTCCTGGGTGTCCCAGCGCAACTCCAGCGCGGCCCGGTCCCTGCGCAACCGCGCGTGCCGGGCGTAGGCCCAGGTGAGCAGGAACGTGGTGAGGAACTGCCCGAGCCCCGCCACCATCGCCACGTTCACCGCTCCGGCGACGGGCCGCGCCATCAGCCCGGGCGCCGTCGTCGCGGCGACCACGTATGCCACGTACCAGGTGAGGAAGACGGCGACCCCCGGCACCACGAATCTGCGGTACCGGCTGCGCACCTCCTGGAAGGCCGCGCTGCGCTGCACCTCCAGGTAGACGTCACGGGTGCGAACAGCCGCCCCGTCCCGCTCCGTTCGCGCGCCGGGTACGGCCGGCGGGGGCTCCCCGGTGCCGTCCCGCTCACCCCAGCCGGATGCCAGCGCGTCGTACCAGGGGTCCTCGTACCTGACTTCCCGGGAGGCCACGCCGTACTCGCCCTGGTCCTCGTGTCGCCCGGCCGAACTCTCGGAGCCGTCCCCGCCGTCGCGGCGACGCCCGTTGCTTGACTGCATGCCCAAGGATGGACAGATCGGGAACATCCCCGACTCTTCTTCCCCTGGGTCTTCACCCCATCAGGTGACTCAATCCGCTGGTGGCCGCACCAGTCCCTTCCCGTAGGCGTAACGCACCGCCTGCGCCCGGTCCTTGAGGCCCGTCTTGGCGAACAGGTTGTTGATGTGTGTCTTCACGGTCGCGGTGGAGACGTGCAGCTTCCGGGCGATCTCCTGGTTGGTGAACCCCTCCGCGATGAGCACGAGGACCTCGGTCTCCCGCGCCGTCAGCCCGTCGGGCGACTCGGTGGCCACGGGCGCCGGTTCGGGCTGTGACAGCCGCTCCAGCAGCCTCCGCTGGATGCTCGGCGACAGCCCCGCGTCTCCCGACAGCACGCTCTGCACGGCGCGCACGATCTCGTCCCCGCCCGCGTCCTTGGTCAGGTAACCACGGGCACCGGCCCGCAGCGCCGGGAACAGCGACTCGTCGTCCGCGAACGTCGTCAGCACCACCACCTGCGTCCCGGGGTACTCCGACCGGATCCGCCGGGTCGCCTCCACGCCGTCGCAGCGCGGCATCCTCAGGTCCATCAGGACCACGTCCGGGGAGAGTTCCGCGACCAGCCGGACCGCCTCCTCCCCGTCACCCGCCGCTCCGACGACCTCCACGCCGGGCAGCAGCCCGAGGAGCATCACGATCCCCTCCCTGACCACCGTCTGGTCGTCGGCGACCACGACCCGTGCGGGCTTCCTCTCCCCCTCCGTCTCCGTCATACGGGCACCCTCAACCTCACCTCGAACCCCTCGTCGTCACGCCCTGCCTCCAGCGACCCGCCCAACAGCTCGGCCCGTTCCCGCATACCCAGCAGACCGTACCCGCCGCCGGCGCCGCTGAGCTCGCCGGGACGACCGCCCGAGTCCCGTACGTTCAGTGCCACTTCGTGCTCGCTGTAGTCCAGCCACACCTGGACCTTGGCGCCGTGGGCGTGCTTGCGCACGTTGGTCAACGCCTCCTGGGCGACACGCCGCACGGTCTGCGACGCCTCCGCGGACAGGGATCTGCGTTCACCCGTCACGGTGACCTCGGCGCCGTCGGTCGAACCGGCGAGTTCGGTCAGGAAGTCCTCCAGTGGGGTGAGCTCACCACGCAGGGCGGACAGGGCCTGGCGGGTCTCGGCGAGTCCGTCGCGGGCCATGCCCCGGGCGGCGACCACCCGTTCGAGGATCTGCTCCCGGTCGGCTCCGCGCTCGATCAGCAACCGCGCGGCCTCCAGGTGCACCATCTGCGCCGAGAGGCTGTGGGCCAGCACGTCGTGGATCTCCCGCGCGATCCTGGCCCGCTCCCCCAGCGCCGCCGACTCGGCCTCCGCCGCTCTCGCGGCACGCTCCTGGGCGAGCAGCCGCTGGGCGCTCCCCCGGGCCTCGGCGTCGAGTCGCATGACATAGCCGGCGAGAACCATTCCGACGACGGTGGCCGCGGTGGTCAGCCACACGTCGTTGTTGAACGCGGAGTACGAGGCCAGGGCCACCGCGGCGACGGGTACGGCAATCGCGACCGGCAGCCGCTCCAGGGCGGAGATGCCGCAGCCGCACCAGATCACGAGGGCCGGTCCCTGGAAGCCGGTGGTCTCCGCCACCACCGCGATGGCGAGGAGGACGCTGATGAGCCCCAGGGACGGCACGAGCCGGTGGGCATAGGTGGTCCGGAAGAAACCCCAGGCGACCACGGCGGTCGCGACAACCCCCGCCACCGCGGCGGCCGCCTCCCAGCCGCGGACGTGCGACTGGGTGAAGGCGCTCCACAACAGCAGGGCGAGCACCATCAGTCGCACGCCCCAGGCGAGGGACCGCCGGGGCCGGGAGAGCCCCTCCCGGCTCAGCGCTTCTCGCGAGGGCCAGCGTGTCCAGGCGTTCTCCGTCACACGCCTTCCTTCCTGGTGACCCGGGCCATGCCGTCACCGTACGCCCGGGCAGGACCGCTCGCGGAGGCGGCGGAGGGGAGCGACTGCGCGCGCCAGACGAGGATGCCGGCCCGCACCAGCAGGGTCACCGCGAGTCCGAGCATGAGGGCCGCGCTGTCCTGGCGGACGCCGACGGCGGCTCCGAGAGCGTAGAGCCCCACCCGCAGGGCTATGCCGCCGAACCAGACGAATGCGCTGGCCTTGGTGCTCTTCGTCCACACGACGCCGTCGCCTTCTCGCCACACCCGGGTGGTCCAGGCCCAGGCGGCACCTATCACGAGTCCCACCAGCAGTTCCGTGCTGAGCAGCGCGGCGGAGGCGGTGCGGTGGTGGGCGTCGAGTATCCCGGGCTCACGCAGCGCGACGACCGCGAGGACCACGGGCACCAGCCACCAGCGCCTGCCCGTGTCGATCGGACGGGCGCGGAACTGGCGCACGATCACCACGACGACGACGGCCACGATCAGCAACGCGTTGACGAGCCCGGGCATCAAAGCCTCCGTGAGCGGGAAGGGGCGGTGCCGGGAGCGGGAGCTGCCGACGCCTTCAACGCTACGGAAATGCGCAGGTCAGCAGATCGGAGCGGGGGTGGATCACGGGTGGATTCCGACGAGCGGGATCCCTCCACCCCCGGGTGGAGAACCCCACGCGGCGCCACAGGGGCGGCCGACAGGCCGCAGCCGAGCCGAGCGACGGGGCGGTGGGACCGGCGGGCGGGGCATCACGAGCACCGCCGGCGCTCGGTCGGCACCGCAAGCACCACGAACGCTCAGCCGGCGTCACAACGCAAGCGCTTCGCGAAGCCGCCGCGCTGGACACCGCCGCAGGGCGACCGGTGGGCCCGGCGCACCACGGCGGACCGGCCTCGCACGAAAACAGAACCAGGGAAACGCGGACACGTGGGCCTGCGCTCGCCGCAGAGCACCCGCCGGGCATACCGCGCCAAGATCGACGGACGCCTCACACCACAGCCGGTCGCCCTATGGCGGGAGAACGCAGCAGGCATCCCGCTATGGCGGGAGGACGCAGCAGGCATCCCGGAGCAGTCACGACACCGCGCAGACCACCGCTCCGCCGCCACCCGGCCTCCGACCGGACCCGATCTGACCCGGTCGGACCCGATCTGACCCGGTCGGACCCGGGCCGGACAGTCGGCGCCGGTGTACTGGCCGGACGGGCCGACCGGACGGCGCACTTCGGCCGTCCGGCCCACCGCACCCCGGCCACCGAGGCCCCGAGCCCCGCGCCGCGTGCCCCGGCACCGGCACCGGGGCCCACCGGCGACCTCTTCGGCTGCAGCCCGGCCCGGCGATTACGCGTCGATCCGCGACCTGTCCAGCGTCGCCGCCGAACCGGAGATGAACTCCTTGCGGGGAGCCACGTCATTGCCCATCAGAAGGTCGAAGACCTGTTCGGCCGCCTCCAGGTCGGAGAGGTTGATGCGGCGCAGGGTGCGGTGGCGGGGGTCCATCGTCGTCTCGGCCAGCTGGTCGGCGTCCATCTCGCCGAGACCCTTGTAACGCTGGATGGAGTCCTTGTACCGGACGCCCTTGCTCTGGAACTCCATGAGCTTGTCGCGCAGCTCGCGGTCCGAGTACGTGTACACGTACTTGTCCTGGCCCTTCTTGGGCTGGACGATCTCGATGCGGTGCAGCGGCGGCACCGCGGCGAAGACCCGGCCGGCCTCGACCATGGGCCGCATGTACCGCTGGAACAGCGTCAGCAACAGGCAGCGGATGTGCGACCCGTCGACGTCGGCGTCGGTCATCATGATGATCTTGCCGTAGCGGGCCGCGTCGATGTCGAAGGTGCGGCCGGAACCCGCCCCTATGACCTGGATGATCGCCCCGCACTCGGCGTTCTTCAGCATGTCCGTCACCGAGGACCGCTGGACGTTGAGGATCTTGCCGCGGATCGGCAGCAGGGCCTGGAACTCGGAGTTCCGGGCGAGCTTCGCCGTACCGAGCGCGGAGTCCCCCTCGACGATGAACAGCTCGCTGCGCTCGACGTCGTCGCTGCGGCAGTCGGCGAGCTTGGCAGGCAGGGACGAGGACTCCAGGGCCGTCTTGCGGCGCTGCGCGTCCTTGTGCTGGCGGGCCGCGATGCGGGTCCGCGCGGCAGCGACCACCTTCTCCATGACCACGCGGGCCTGGGCGGCGGCGTCGCGCTTGGTGGAGGTGAGGAACGCCTTCAGTTCCCTGGAGATCACGCTGTTCACGATCCGGCGGGCCGCCGAGGTACCGAGGACCTCCTTGGTCTGGCCCTCGAACTGCGGCTCGGCGAGCCGGACGGTGACGACGGCGGTGAGGCCCTCCAGGGCGTCGTCCTTGACGATGTCGTCCTCGGCGACGCGCAGCAGCTTCTTGGCGCGCAACGCCTCGTTGAGGGTCTCGCGGACGGCCTGCTCGAAGCCGGCCACATGGGTGCCGCCCTTGGGCGTGGCGATGATGTTGACGAACGACCTGAGGTTCTGGTCGTAGCCGGTGCCCCAGCGCAGCGCCACGTCGACGCCGAGTTCGCGGGTGACCTCGGTGGGGGTCATCTGGCCGTGTTCGTCCAGGACCGGGACGGTCTCCTTGAAGGTGCCCTGTCCGGAGAAACGGAGGACGTCACAGACCGGCTTGTCGGTGGCCAGGTACTCGCAGAACTCGCTGATGCCGCCGTCGAAACGGAACGACTCCTCGCCCTTGCTGCCGCCCTCGCCGAGGCCGTACTCGTCGCGGACGACGATGGTCAGGCCGGGCACCAGGAACGCGGTCTGGCGGGCTCGCTGGTGCAGCGTGTCCAGGGAGAGCTTGGCGTCCTTGAGGAAGATCTGGCGGTCGGCCCAGTAGCGCACGCGCGTGCCGACCCGGGTCTTGGGCACCCGCTTGGTCTTGCGCAGCCCGCTCCCGGCCTCGAACTTGCCGTCCGGGCCGGCACCGGCGAAGACCCCGGGCACCCCACGGCGGAAGCTGATGGCGTGCACGCTGCCGCCGCGGTCGACCTCGACGTCGAGACGCGCGGAGAGCGCGTTGACCACGGAGGCGCCGACGCCGTGCAGACCGCCGGAGGCCGCGTAGGAGCCACCGCCGAACTTGCCGCCGGCGTGCAGCTTGGTCATGACGACCTCGACACCGGACAGGCCGGTCTTGGGCTCGACGTCCACGGGGATGCCGCGGCCGTTGTCCCGGACCTCCACGGAGCCGTCGTCGTGAAGGATGACGTCGATGTGGTCGCAGTACCCGCCGAGGGCCTCGTCCACGGCGTTGTCGATGATCTCCCACAGGCAGTGCATCAGGCCCCGGCTGTCGGTGGAGCCGATGTACATGCCGGGGCGCTTGCGCACGGCTTCGAGGCCCTCAAGGACGAGCAGGTGCCGCGCGGTGTAGTTGGAACCGTCCCGGTCTGCTCCTGCCAGCAGCGCTGTGGACGGCACGGACGTATCGGCGGTCACGCGGTTCGCTCCTCGCTGAATTTCAATGGGGCCCCTTTGGGGTAAGGGGCCGGCTTCGGTCGCCGCTCAGAGGGTACCGAGGCCTGGTAGAGCCGTTGTAACGCCACCCTCGTCATGAACTCACACTAGTCCAGGGTCGTATGCGTGTTCGATCCCTCGATGGAGTGAAGTACATATCACGTTCCCTTCGAGGCATGAACCATTTAGGCTCCGGGCACGTCCTCACAAACAACCGGCAACCCGGCCGGGAGGATGAGACCGATGAACCGCGCGAACCCGTAAGCACCTAAGACGACGCAATACGGCACATTCGCCGCCAACCGGCAGCAGACGGCCACCTCGAAAGATTTTTTTCGAGGAGAAGCCCCGAGCGGGAACGTTTTCGGGCTGGTTGGATGTTGACCCTGGTACGACAGCTCGTCGAGCTAGAGAAGAGGCGACGTGACTACTGTTCTGACCCCCGCGAGCCACCTGACGGCCGCCGATCGCTGCGACCGCTGCGGCGCCCAGGCATACCTGCGCGTCGTGCTGCTCAGCGGCGGAGAACTGCTCTTCTGCGCCCACCACGGTCGCAAGTTCGAGCCGGAACTCAAGAAGATCGCCGCTGAGATACAGGACGAGACGGAACGGCTGACCTCCGTTCCCGCCACCGCCTCCGAAGATGAGCGCTGACCTCTCGCATCCACGACGAGCCAGCTCCGGCACAGGCCGGTGAAGGGCGGCCGCTCCCTCAGGGAGCGGCCGCCCTCGTCGTATCCGCTACAGGGCCCTCAGGAGCGCCCGTGAGGCCCGCGTGAACCGCTGAGGGCACCCCCGGGACCAAGCGCCCGTACGACCTCCGAGACGCGCGTGTAGACGCCGGGACTGCCCGGCCGCCCGCAGCCGCTGCCCCACGACACGAGCCCGATCAGCTTCCCCTTGGCGATCAGCGGCCCGCCGCTGTCGCCCTGGCAGGCGTCAGGGCCGCCCCGGGTCTCGCCCGCGCACACCATCGAGTCCGACCGGTAGGTGCCGTCGGGGCCGCCGGGATAGGCCCGCTCGCACGTCGCGTCCGGCAGCACGTGGAGCCGCGCCGCGTACAGCCGGCGCGAGTAGTCACCGCCGCCCGTGATGTCTCCCCACCCCGAGACCAGGGCACTGGTACCGGGCGCGTAGGCGGTGTCCCCCCGGGGGGCCATCGCGATGACCGCGCGGCCCGGCAGGGGCTCGGCAAGGGTGAGGACGGCGAAGTCACCGGTGTTCGTGTCAGGGTCGTAGCCCGGATTGATCCGGGCCGCGGTCACCGGGATCTCCTCGCCCTGGGTGGCGAGCAGATCGGTGCGGCCCGCGATGACCTTGAGGTCGCGGACCCGGCCGGACGGCCCGCCGATGACGTCGTCGGCCAGGCAGTGGGCGGCGGTCAGCACGGTGGTCCGGCCGATCGCCACCCCGCCGCAGAACTGACCCGCGCGCGTACCTCCGAACCGGTCACGGCTGGACAGTGCGACCGTCCACGGAGCCTGGGAGACGTCGACGGGGAAGCCGCCGACCACGACGCTGTCGGCGGTGGCGGAAGACGTGGTGGCCAGCGGTATGGCCGCGCTGACGGCCGCCAGGATCAGCGGCCGGATCAGGGCCGGGGCAACAGAACGGCGCATGCACGCTCCTCACTCTGGGTGGGACTGGGACACCCAGAGTCATCCAGCGCACCGCACCGCGCAGCACGACGGCCCGGCCTCCGCGGTGGGAGGCCGGGCCGTCGGCGCCGTACGGACGCGGCTCAGTCGAGGTAGTCGCGCAGCACCTGGGAGCGCGACGGGTGGCGCAGCTTCGACATGGTCTTGGACTCGATCTGGCGGATGCGCTCACGCGTGACGCCGTACACCTTGCCGATCTCGTCGAGGGTCTTCGGCTGACCGTCGGTGAGACCGAACCGCATGGAGACGACGCCGGCCTCGCGCTCGGAGAGGGTGTCCAGCACCGAGTGCAGCTGCTCCTGGAGGAGCGTGAAGCTGACGGCGTCGGCGGGGACGACGGCCTCGGAGTCCTCGATGAGGTCGCCGAACTCGCTGTCGCCGTCCTCACCCAGCGGGGTGTGCAGGGAGATGGGCTCACGGCCGTACTTCTGGACCTCGATGACCTTCTCGGGGGTCATGTCGAGTTCCTTGGCCAGCTCCTCCGGGGTGGGCTCGCGGCCCAGGTCCTGGAGCATCTGGCGCTGCACGCGCGCGAGCTTGTTGATGACCTCGACCATGTGCACCGGGATACGGATGGTGCGGGCCTGGTCGGCCATGGCACGGGTGATCGCCTGCCGGATCCACCAGGTGGCGTACGTGGAGAACTTGTAGCCCTTGGTGTAGTCGAACTTCTCGACCGCGCGGATCAGACCGAGGTTGCCCTCCTGGATGAGGTCCAGGAAGAGCATGCCGCGGCCGGTGTAGCGCTTGGCCAGGGAGACCACCAGACGGAGGTTGGCCTCCAGGAGGTGGTTCTTGGCGCGGCGGCCGTCCTCGGCGATGATCTCCAGCTCGCGCTTGAGCTTGGGGGCCAGCTTGTCGGCGTTGGCCAGCTTGTCCTCGGCGAACAGACCGGCCTCGATACGCTTGGCGAGTTCGACCTCCTGCTCGGCGTTGAGCAGGGGGACCTTGCCGATCTGCTTGAGGTAGTCCTTGACCGGGTCGGCGGTGGCACCGGCCGCGGCGACCTGCTGCGCCGGCGCGTCGTCCTCGTCCTCGTCGGACAGGACGAAGCCCGCGCTCTCGGTGCCCTCCGGCTCCTCGGCGCCCGCCTTGGCCTCCTCGAGGACCTCGTCCTCGAGGATCTCGGCGTCGTCCTTCTTCCCGGCGGTCTTCTTGGCCACCGTCTTCTTGGCGGCGGCGGTCGCGGTCTTCTTGGCCACCGTCTTCTTGGCGGCGGGGGCGGCCTTCTTGGCAACGGCCTTCTTCACGGGCGCCGCCTCCTCGGCCGGGTCGTCGGCGACGGCGGCGGACGCCACGGCGGGGGCCGCCGTCGCGGTGGCCTTCCTGGTGGTCACCGTCTTCGCGGCGACCGTCTTGGTGGCGGTGCGCTTGGCCGGACTCTTCGCTGCGACGCTCTTACGGGTGCGCTTGGGCTCCGCGGCACTGACCATCAGCGTCACACCCTCTTCCTCAAGGATCTGGTTGAGGCTGCGCAGTACGTTCTTCCACTGAGTGGCCGGAATCTGGTCAGCTTCGAAGGCCCGACGCACATCGTCGCCGGCGATCTGCCCCTCAGCCTTTCCCCGCTCAATGAGAGCCATGACAGAGACGGACTCGGCGATCTCCGGCGGGAGCGTACGGGATGTGCTGGCCGACACGAACAACCTCTCGGAACGTTGGAAAACGGCTTCCGGCCCCGTCCGGGACGGACTGGAGCCGACCGCCGGCTTGGGGATGGGCCGACGGCGCGGGCGGGGGCCGGGGAGATGCACAGCGCCATTAATGGCGTCCGTATTCCCTCCGCGGCTGTCACCTCTTAGGTCATCGCGTTGTTCGCAAGAGCGTTACGCCCAATCTACGTGGCCCGAGTCACACCCCATAAGCGCTCAAAAACGGTCAGACATGGGCAGAGGTAGTCGTTGATGATCTCTCCGGGCCGTTCGGACCCCTTGGGAGCCCCGACCGGCCACCGCGCGACCGATCTGATCGTACGACCGCAATGGACCTACCGCGTCACCGGCCGCCGCGCCCGGACCGCGCCCGGCCCGGCCGCACCGCCGGGCCCCGCCGGAGCCCTGAAGGATCCGGCGGGGTCCGGCGGCGGCCGGCGGAAGCGGGTTCCCGCACCGACGGCGCCCCGAGAACGCGGAGCTGACCGAGCGCACCGCTCTCGACGCGGGTCAGTGCTCGCGCGGAGCAGGCACCACGCGCTCCACCTCGGGGTGGACGGTCAGCAGCTGACGCATCGCCGACTCGGCCGCGGTGCTGTCGCCGGTGCCGAGCGCGTCGACGATCCGCGCGTGCTGGGCCAGGGACGCCTCGTTCGGCCGCTCGCAGCCGGTGACCGGGCCCCCGGACACCTGGAGGGCCGCCGACACGATGCCGGAGAGGTGCTCCAGCATGCGGTTGCCCGCGACCTGGATGAGCAGCGAGTGGAACTCGGCGTCGGCGCGCGAGAAGGTCAGCGCGTCGCCCTGCGCCATGGCGTGGCTCATGATCTCGACCATGTCGCACAGCCGCTGCTGGACGTCCTCGCGCCCGTGCCCGGCGGCGAGGCGGGCGGCGAGCGGCTCGATCGTCCAGCGCAGCTCGCTGAGCTCGCGGCGCTGGTCGTCGCGCTGCGGCCCGAAGGCCCGCCACTCGATGATGTCCGGGTCGAGAAGATTCCAGTCGCTGACGGGACGTACCCGCGTGCCGACGTTCGGGCGGGCACTGACCAGGCCCTTGGCCTCCAGGACCCGGAGGGACTCACGGACGACGGTGCGGGAGACCTCGAATCGCTGACCGATCTCCTCAGGGACCAGGGGGCGGTCCGCGCCCAGGTCGCCGGAGACGATCATCTGACCCAGCTGTTGGACGAGTTGACCGTGCAGTCCGCGGCCACGGCTGCCCGCGGCGCGCCGGCCCACACGGCCCAGCTCCGGATCCGTGCCCTCCCAGGCGGGCGTGCCGACCCGATCGGTGACGGGGACCTCCGCATACGGGTAGCGGTCGAGTTCGCCCGGGCCGACCAGACCAGAGTCTGCGGAGCGGGCGGCGGTCATCATGGTGTGCGCAAGGGTACTCACGGATCCTTTGTCGGCGCTGCCTCCAACTCCCTTGAGGTCTTTGGTGAAAAGCACACGAAAGGGTGATCGCTCACCCCATCGCAATTGACGCCTTATCGGAAAGAAATGGCCGTTCTGCGCGGAGTTGTGCGCGCCACGGGATCGCAAGCGCCCGGTCCGCGGTCATCAAGCTCTGGTCCGCAGCGTGCTGTACAGATACGCGCAGACCAGCGCCACCAGCGACAACGCCAGCGCGGCGCCCTCAGGTTGGGCCAGCACCCGGGCCGCGCCGACCAGATAACGCTCTCCCCCGAAGGGCCACTTGAGCAGGAACGTCTCCCGCATCCGCATCGGGAGTCCGGCGGCCATCCGCACGCCCGCCCCCTGCACGGCCCTGTGTACGACGGGCACGACGAGCACGGGTACGGCGAGCACCGCGGCGAGACCGGCCGTGGTGGACCGGAAGACACCGGCCGCCAGGACGCCGGCCCACGCGCAGCCGACGACCAGTGCGAACCAACTCGCGGTCAGGGAGATCCAGTCCGCGGGAACCTGCGCGAGCTCCCGTCCGTAGACGAGGTAGAGCACTTCGGCGTCGCAGCCCAGGGTGAGGAACGAGAGCAGTACCGCGGTCGCCCCGGAGACCAGCAGCTTCGCGGTGAGCAGCCCCAGCCGGCGCGGCACCGTGCCACGGTCCGAAGCCAGCGCGGGGTGACGGAACTCGTCGCCGAAGGCCAGCGCCCCGAGCAGTCCCGCGCCGAGCGCCGCCGGGGGCAGCGGCAGCTCCCGCGGCCAGGCCGCGAACAGCCGGGCCTGCGGGGTGTGCCCCACCCGGGCCAGCAGTACGGCGGTGAGGGCGGACACCAGCAGCACGGCACCGCAGGTGAGGAAGCCGGTGCCGATGCCGGCGGCCCGGCGGAGTTCGTAGCGCAGGGGGCGGAGGGGACTGGGGGCCGGGCGGACGGAGATGGGGGGCGGGAGCGGGGAGAGAGGGTCCGGCTCGCCGGCGACGCCGTCGCGCCACGCGGGGGCGACCGGCGGCGGGGCGGACTCCTCGTCGGTCACCGGAACGCTGCGGGGCGCCGGCTCCGGCTGCGGGTGCCCGGCGGGCCGTTGGACGGCGGCGGTTTCGGCGGCTCCGGCGGGGGCGGCGGGCCAGGTCGCGGGGACGTCCGCTGATGCGGAGCGGACCGGCGGCTCGTTGCTGACGGCCTCGGCGGACATGCCGTCCTTCGAGAGGAGGTCCGCGGGAGCGTCGGTGGACACCTCGTGGGGTGTCGGACGGGCTGCGGCGGCCCCGGCATGGGCCGGCCGCTGCGCTGCCGGGTCCTGGCCGGACACCGGACGGCTCGGCGACGGGGCGGACGTGGCGGCCGGTGGCTGGGCGGGCACGGCGGGCGCTGTCCTGGTCGCCCCGGCGTGAGCGGAGGTCCCGGCGGAGCCGAGGGGAGTCGACGGCTTGCCGGGCGAGGGGGCGGCCGAGGCAGCGGTCGGCTGCTCGGTCGTTGCCGGAGTGGGGAACTCGCCCGGGGCGCAGACACGGGTGGTGCGCTCCGTGTCCGGATTCGGAAGCAGGGACGTGGCGGGTGGCCGGCCGGTGCGGCCCGCGACCGTGCTGCGGGGCTGGGGTTCAGCAGCGTCGCAGGGTTCCACCGCGGCCGTCGACCGGCTCCGGCCCTGCTCCTGGTCGGTCGGGCGCGGTTGGTCGGTGGTGCGCGACTGGTCGGTGGTGCGCGGCTGCTGCGCGAGACCCGGGGCGAGCACGGGCTGCGGGCCGCCCAGCTCCGTCCTGGGCTGCGGTGCGACCGTGAGCGGGTCCGCGTCCCTGCGCGGGTCCGCGGGCGATGCGTCCGGCCGGCCGGCGGCAGGCGTCTCCTCGGCCGGCTGCGGATACGTCGGCCGCGCACCGTGCGCCGCGGCCTGCTCCCCCGCGCTCCCGGCGCCTCGCCGCTCGCCCGTCGACCACTCCTCCTCGGCCGCGACCGGTTCACCGGGGTCCTGCTTCGGCCGCATCGCCTCCGGTGCCGCTCCCCCGTCCAGCCCCTCCCCCGTCGGGGACGCACCCCCGGCGCCCGCTCCCATGTCACCGGTCTCATCGGCGAGTTGGTGGACCAGGATGCCGTGACGGAAGGCGGTCTCGCCGACCTCGGCGGTCGAACTGCCGTACACGGAGAGGCGGTTGCCACCCTCCCGCACGACCTCCACCGAGCGGTGGGCGGTGCGGGCCTCCTTGGTGAGGGCGGCGGCGAGCCGGGCGGCGTGGGGGCTGCGGACGGCCACGCGTGGGCGGAGCCGGGTGCGGGCGAACTCGCCGGCCTCCTGGTCCGCGACGAGCCTGCCGGCCTCCAGGGTGACGACGCGGTCGGCCGCGCGGGCGGCCTCCTTGGGGTCGGCGGTGGTGAACAGAACCGTGCCGCCCTGCGCCGCGTGCGCCCTGAGCATGCGGTGCAGCCAGTGGGCTTCACGGGTGGGGAGGCCGTCCGCGGGTTCGTCCAGGACGAGGGTGTGCGGGTCGGCGAGGAGGGCGCACGCCAGGCCGAGTCGGCGGTCCATGCCGTGCGACAGCGTGCCGAGGCGCTCCTCGCCCAGGCTGACGAGCCCGACGGCTTCGAGCACTTCGTCGGCGCGCCGGGCGGGCACCCCCGCCGCCGCGCACAGCATGCGCAGGTGACCGCGGACGGAGCGGGACGGATGGCCGGGGACATCACCGAGAACCACGCCGACCTCGCGCGCGGGGTGGGCGATGCGATGCAGAGGGCGGCCCCTGAAGTACGTGAGGCCGCGGCCCTGTTGGAGTTCGAGCATCAGTCTGAGCGTCGTGGTCTTGCCCGCAGCCGCCTTGCCCAGGAGTGCGGTGACGCGGCCCGCCCCCGCTTCGAAGGTCACGTCGTCGACAACGGGCGGGTGCGCCTTGCGGGGGTTGCTGGTCAGTCCGAAGGCCTGGATCACCTTAGGGAAGATAGCGCGGAATGACCGTTTTTCCGGGTATAGAAGGTTTTAACCTCGCCCAAGTTCGCGCTGTCGGACGGTCACACCTCGGGTCGGAGCATCGGCGGGTTGAGCAGAGTTGCCCCGCCGGCCCGGAAAAGCTGGGCCGGACGACCGCCCTGGCGAGTGGTAGTACCGCCGGTGGGGACGAGGAAGCCGGGGGTTCCGGTCACCTTGCGGTGGAAGTTCCGCGGGTCGAGCGCCACCCCCCACACCGCCTCGTAGACCCGGCGCAGCTCGCCGACCGTGAACTCGGGCGGGCAGAACGCGGTGGCCAGGGACGAGTACTCGATCTTCGACCGGGCCCGTTCCACTCCGTCGGACAGGATCTGGGCGTGGTCGAAGGCGAGCGGCGCGACGGGTTCGCCGTCCCGGCCGTAGCCGCCCTGCGCGAGCAGCTCCGCAACCGGCGCCCAGCGGGCGTTGCTGGCATCACCGCCCGCGCGCGGTGCGGGGAGGTCGGGGGCGAGGGCGAGGTGGGCGACGCTGACCACACGCATCCGCGGGTCGCGCTTGGGGTCGCCGTAGGTCGCCAGCTGTTCCAGGTGGGCTCCGCCCTCCTGCGCGGGGGCGTCGGGGTCGTGCGCCCGCAGCCCTGTCTCCTCGGCGAGTTCCCGCGCCGCCGCCTGCGACAGGTCCTCGTCGGCCCTCACGAAGCCGCCCGGCAGCGCCCAGCGCCCCTGGAACGGCGACTCGCCTCTGCGTACCGCCAGCGCGCACAGCGCATGTCGGCGCACGGTCAGCACGACCAGGTCCACGGTGACGGCGAACGGCGGAAAGGCTGACGGGTCGTAGGGCATGCGGTGATCATAGTCGTCTGCCTGACGATAAACACTCCCTTCGGAACTCACTCCGACGGCTGATCCACTTCGCTCCGTTATGCGCCTCCGGTATGCGCATCCGGTATGCGCCTCCGTTCCTTCCGGCACTTGTTCCCGACCCGGTCGTCCGTTCGCCGCGGCCGTTGCGCCTCGTGCGCTCGCGTTTCTTCCGACAGGAGTTCACGCCCCCAGCTGCAGGCCGTCCGCGGCCTCCTCGACCATGGCCAGACCGAGCCGGCTGACCCGCACCGAGAAGGGCGCACCGGCCACTCGCAGCCCGGTCAGGCCGAGCTCGCCCAGGGGGGCGCTGTGGACCGGGCGGAGGGTGACGGTACCTGCCGGGGCGTCGGGGCGGATGCCGGCGAGGGTGGTGAGGAGCAGGACCCCGGCCGCGGCGGCCGTCGCGGCCGGACGGCAGGCAGCGGGATGCGGAAGGGGAGCGCTTCCCTCGCAGCGCTGCTCCCCGGCGAACATCTCCGGCAGCCGGTGACCGAAGTGCTCGGCCGCCGCGAGCAGGCCGCGCAGCAGCCCGCCCGCCTCCTTCTCGTAGCCCACGGCCGCCAGCCCGGCGACGGCGAGTGCCGTCTCCTGGACCCGGACGGAGCCTGAGCGGTGTCCGAACGGGCTGTGCCCCGGCTCCTTCGCACCCAGGCCACGCAGCCCCCATCCCGAGTCCATGGCCGGTCCGCCGAGCAGCCGGGCGAGTTGCTCGGTCTGCACCTTGTCGAGCAGTCCGACGGCCAGTTCGCCCGCACCGAGCAGGCCGGTGTCGAGAAGGTGCACGGCGGCGGAGCCCAGGTGGGCCAGGGGGCGGCCGTCCGCGGTCAGGGCCGCCGCGGGACGGCCGCCGCCCCGGTCGTCGACCCAGAAGTCCGCGCGGAACGCCTTTCTCAGCTCCGTGGCCCACTGCCGCAGCCCGGCGCCTCCGGGACGTCCGCAGACGTCGAGGAGGTCGGCACCGAGCAGGGCGGCCCGGTGGGCGTGGGCCTGGGTCTCGCCACGGGTGGGGCCGCCGGGCTGCGGGTCGCAGAGGTAGGTCCGGTCGCCCACCGTGGTCCGCAGCCAGGTCAGGCAGCGCTCGGCGGCGGGCAGCAGTTCCCGCGTCTCCTGTTCCGGGAGCCCCCAGCGGCGGGCCTCCGCCAGCAGCACGGGGAAGAGCAGGGTGGCCTCCGTCCCCGTGCAGTCGGGTGGCAGGTGCGCTCCGGCGTCGCGGCGCGGGCCGGGGATCATGCCGGTCCGGGGCCCCGGGCCGCGGAGCTGGGTGCGGGCCAGGGTGCGCAGCGTGCCGGCGGCGAGGCGGGTGCCGAGGGGCAGGGTCATCCGGGCGGCGGCGAGCGCGTCGGCCGGTGCCAGACCACAGCGCCAGGGAGCCCCGGCGGCGAGATAGCTGTCGGAGGGGTGCGCGGGGTCGCGGAGCAGCAGCGCCTGGAGGTCGTCGATGCTCGCCCTCAGCAAGACGGTGGCCCTCGGGTCGTCGCCGGTGGCTCTGGCCGGTGCCAACGGGCTGGTCGCGGCCCGTCCCACGGCACGCAGGGGGCTCGCGCCGTCCGGGCGCACCCGCAGCTCCACGCTCACCGTCCCGCCCGGCGGCAGTTCGAACTCCCAGCGCAGCAGACCCGCCGAGGCCAGCGCGTCGGACGGTGGCGGGTCCGCCGTGACCGAGGCGTTGCCGGCGGCTGCGGTCCAGCGGAGGCCGGAGTCGTGGACACTGGCCGGGATTTCGGGTCCCGGTGCGCCGGAGGCGATGGCGCCCAGGTCTGCCAGGTCCGTACCGAGGGCCACCTCCAGAGGTAGGCGGAGGGGGTGGGGTGCGCAGTTGCGCAGGACGATGCGCTCCGTCCCGTCGGCGTGCCGGATCCGTTCCACGACGACGTCCGGATCCGGTCCCGCCGCCGGGGAGGCCCGGAGCGTGCCGACGAAGCGGGCGGAGTCCGCGCCCGTCATCCGGGCCTGGACGGCGAGCGGTTCCCGGCCTGCGACACGGACCTGGCAGCGCGCGAGCAGCCGCCGGCCCGCGCGGTAGAACCCGTCCAGCCCCTGGCCGGTCAGCTGACCGTGTTCCGTGGAGATGGCGAGGCCGGGCAGCGCGACGCAGATCAGGGCGGTGTGTGTGGGCGGCAGGCCGCCGACGCGTCCCGGGCCCTGGGGAACCGGGCGGGCGCGGGCGGGAGTGGGCCGGGGTGTCCGACCGCGCGGCTGCGCGGGGCCGAGGCCGGCGTCCACCGGCGGCGGCCAGGGTGGGCCGTCCCGCAGGCGATGGTTGTCGGTGGCGGTGGAGGGCGGAGTCGGCTGATGCATGGGGAGGCTTCTTCTGTGCTCTGTGCGCCCGTGATGTGCCGGGCGCCGGGCGGAGGGCTCCGGAGGGACGGACGGCGGCACGGCCCGTCCAGGCGTTCCGCCACTCAGGTGAACGGAGAGGGACTCCTCCTGGTCACGCCTCCGATTGCCGAACCCGATCGGACGTCCGTGCGATGCCGCGTCGTTCGCCTCGGTCGGCCTGCGGCGGTGGCCGCTAACGTCCTGGGTCCGGCGGGCCTGTGCGGCGCCTGCCGGAGCGCGGGTGACCGCGGTGCCGCCCCGCGCCCGTCCGGCCGAGGATCCGAGGCCGGCGGCCGACGCGACCGGCCCGGGTCCGGCCTGCTGCCGCCAGCCACGACCGTCCCCTGTTCGGTCGTCCCCTCGCTGTTCATTCGTCCCGCTCGTTGTGGCCGGTCGTGGGTCGGCCACCCTCCTGTGCGGTTCGGCCGCCTGTCTCACTCCGCTCCGCCTTCTCCGCAGCACGCGTGCGCGTGCGGCCCGGCCCGGCGGTGCCGGGGCGGGTGCGCGTCGCGCGCACCTGTCGCGGCCGGGCTCCGGCCGGCCGCGGCCGTCGGTCGTCGGCGGTGTCTCCGGTGAGTGGCGGGCGGCCGCGGCGGGTGCCGGGAGCGGCAGCGGACGAGTCGGCGTCGTCGTGATGCGGTGGGCCGGCGTTGCCGTCGGCGGCGGTGCCGACCGCTGCGGTGCCGACCGCTGCGGTGCCGACCGCTGCGGTGCCGACCGCTGCGGTGCCGACCGCTGCGGTGCCGTTCAGTGCTGTGCTGTCCGCCGCGGTGCCGTCCGCCGGCACGCGGCCGACGCGGTCCGCGAGTTCCATCCGTGCCGTGCGCTGCGTGAATTCCGTGCGCTCCGCGGGATCCATGCACTCCGCACGGTCCGTGCGGTCCGTGCGGTCCGTGCGGTCCGTGCGGTCCGTGCGCAGGCAGCGGCGGATCGACTCCGGGTCGATGCCCTCGTTGCAGGCCTGGTGGAGCAGCTTGGCGAAGAGGTAGTCGGGGTCCGCACCCAGGGCCATCGCGAAGGCCTCCCGTGCCTCCAGGTCGTCACCGGTCGACCAGGCGACCCAGCCCGCCAGCGTGAGGGGAGCGGCGGCATGTTCGCCGTAGGGGCCGACGCAGCGGCGGGCCAGGGCTCGCCACAGCCGCAGGGCCGGTCCCGCCTCGTCGCCCTCCATCCAGGCGGCCGCGCGGTCGCGGGTCGTACGGTCCTGCAGTCCGAGAATCAGCGTGGCGGCCTCGTCGTGGGAGAGCATGGTGTCGTCGCGGACATCCGCCTGGTAGGTGCCGGACACGGGGGCGGCAGCGGCGTAGCGGTCGATGACCCGCCCGGCGAGCGTGAGGGTCTTCTCGGCCACGTCCGCGCGGAACGCGTCGTCGAGGATGCGGGGCACCAGGGCCATGCCGGCGCCGTCCAGGGCGATCTCCTGCTCCAGCACGGCGCCGGTCTCCCAGGGCAGCAGCCTGGCCCGCAGCTCGCGCAGGCTGCCGCGGACCTGGATCCCGGCGTAGGTGGCGGCTGCCGCGAGCACCGAGGTGCCGGGCAGGCCCATGGGGGCGCCCTCGGGCGGACAGCACTCCTCGGTCGGGCAGCAGTACGACCAGAAGCGGCCGTCCGAGACGCACAGTGCCTCGATCACGGGCACGTCGAGCCGACCGCACTCGACGCGCAGCAGCTGGGTCAGCGGCGCGAGCCGTTGCATCACGTCCCGGCCCGACTCGCCGGGCGCCGGTTCCTGGCAGACGTAGGCGACCATCTGCTCGGGCCGGGTCCCCCGGCGCTCGCCGCCGGTCACCAGCCCCTGTGCGAGCTGCCGCGCGGCCGGCTCCCAGTCGTCCTGGTGGACGGGGATGCCCAGCCGGGCGCGCCCGCCGAAGCGGCCGCGGCCGGCGCGGTCGTGGAGGGCCACCAGCACCATGCTGTCCTCGGGACGGTATCCGAGCAGATACGGCAGTGCGTCGGCCAGTTCGGCCGGGGTGCGCAGGGTGACCTGGTCATGGGCGGACGGCCCGAGCGGGACCGCGCCCGGGATGATGTCGCCGTTTTCGGAGGGTCCGGTGGTTTCGCCGTGATTCGTCATGCGCAGACGATCTCGCGGATCCCGTGCTTCCGTTTTGCCCTGTGGATAAGTCGAATCAGGAGCACGACAAGCCGTCTCCGGTATCCACAGGCCCGCCCGGCTGTCGGTCCCGTCCTGTTGTATGGGACGCATGGAGCACACGAGCAACGCGGAACTGCGGACCCGGGCGGACGCCGTCCTCGCCCGTCTCGTCGGGGACGGCACGGGCGCCGCCCGGCTGCGCGAGGACCAGTGGCGGGCGATCGAGGCGCTGGTCGCGGACCGGCGCCGGGCCCTGGTCGTCCAGCGCACGGGCTGGGGCAAGTCCGCGGTGTACTTCGTGGCGACCTCGCTGCTGCGAGCCTCCGGCGCGGGACCGACGGTGATCGTCTCCCCGCTGCTCGCGCTCATGCGGAACCAGGTGGAGGCAGCGGCCAGGGCCGGCATCCACGCCCGCACCATCAACTCCTCCAACACGGAGGAATGGGAGTCGATCCAGGCGGAGATCACGGCCGGCGAGGTCGATGTCCTCCTCGTCTCCCCGGAGCGGCTCAACAACCCGGACTTCCGCGACCAGGTCCTGCCCAGGCTCGCCGCGGCGACCGGCCTGCTCGTGGTGGACGAGGCCCACTGCATCTCCGACTGGGGCCACGACTTCCGGCCCGACTACCGGCGGCTGCGCACCATGCTGGCCGACCTGCCGCCGGGCGTGCCGGTGCTGGCGACCACCGCAACGGCCAACGCGCGCGTGACTGCCGACGTGGCCGAGCAGCTCGGCACCGGCGGCACCTCGGACGCGTTGGTGCTGCGCGGCCCGCTCGACCGGGAGAGCCTCAGCCTGAACGTGCTGCGGCTGCCGGACGCCGCGCACCGGATGGCCTGGCTCGCGGACCACCTGGACGAACTGCCGGGTTCGGGCATCGTCTACACGCTCACCGTGGCCGCCGCCGAGGAGGTCACCGCGTTCCTCCGGCAGCGCGGGCACCCGGTGGCGTCGTACACGGGAAAGACGGAGAACGCCGACCGGCAGCAGGCCGAGGACGACCTGCTCGGGAACCGGGTCAAGGCGCTGATCGCCACCTCAGCGCTCGGTATGGGCTTCGACAAACCCGACCTCGGGTTCGTGGTGCACCTCGGCTCGCCCTCCTCCCCCATCGCCTACTACCAGCAGGTGGGCCGTGCGGGCCGCGGAGTCGAGCACGCCGAGGTGCTGCTGCTGCCGGGCAGGGAGGACGAGGCGATCTGGGACTACTTCGCCTCGCTCGCCTTCCCGTCGGAGGAGCTGGTGCGCCGCACCCTGGACGTTCTCTCCCGGGCCGGCGGCCCCGTGTCACTGCCCGCGCTGGAGCCGCAGGTGGAACTGCGCCGCTCCCGCCTGGAGTCCATGCTGAAGGTCCTCGACGTGGACGGCGCGGTCAGGCGGGTCAAGGGCGGCTGGGTCGCGACCGGACAGCCGTGGACGTACGACGCCGACCGGTACGCCTGGGTGGCCAGGCAGCGTGCGGCCGAGCAGCAGGCGATGCGCGAATACGCGGCCACGCCGGAGTGCCGGATGGAGTTCCTGCAGCGCCAACTGGACGACGAGGGCGCGAAGCCCTGCGGCCGCTGCGACAACTGCGCGCGGCCCCGCTTCACGGCCGACACCACCTCGGCGGCGCTGGACGCCGCGCGGGTCGACCTGGGCCGCGCGGGCGTCGAGGTGGAGCCCCGCCGGATGTGGCCGACCGGACTGCCCGCGATCGGCATCGATCTCAAGGGGCGCATTCCGGCCGGTGAACAGGCGTCGGCGGGACGGGCCTTGGGCCGGTTGTCGGACATCGGCTGGGGCAATCGGCTGCGACCGCTGCTCGCTCCCCAGGCCCCGGACGCGCCGGTGCCGGACGACGTCGCCCGTGCCGTGGTGGACGTGCTGGCCGACTGGGCGAAGGGTCCCGGCGGCTGGGCTCCGGGCGCGGCCGACCCGCAGCCGCGCCCGGTGGGTGTCGTCACCGTCGCCTCGCGTTCCAGGCCGCGGCTGGTCCACTCCCTGGGCGCGCGCATCGCGGAGGTCGGCAGGCTGCCCCTGCTGGGTTCCGTCGAGTACGCCGACGAGGCGCCGCGGCTCTCGCGCAGCAACAGCGCCCAGCGTCTGAAGGCCCTCGACGGTGTCCTGACCGTGCCGCCCGGCCTCGCCGCGGCACTCGGCGAGGTCCGGGGACCGGTCCTGCTCGTGGACGACTTCACCGAGACCGGCTGGACCCTGGCGGTGGTGGCGCGCCTGCTCCGCAGGTCCGGGGTGCCGGGGGTGCTGCCGCTGGTCCTCGCCGTTCAGGGCTGACCGGCCCGCCGCCGCTCGAATCCGACGCCGGGTGCGGCGTACGGACGTGCCGTGGTCGAACGTCCCAGGGGTCGCCCGGCACCTCAACGGGTAGGGATATAAGTCACGCACCACCAGATAACAGTCGGTGGCCCCATTTGCTCGTTGCCGCATCCAAGTTCGACAGCAAGAATTGAGGTCCGCTCCCCGCACGGCTCGTCCGTGATCCGGTTGGGCTTTGCTGCGGTGCGCGCGGCCCCGAATCCGATCTCGCCCGCAGTGTGGGCGCGTAGCCGAAGGGAGGAACGTGACCTTCGGATTCGCTCCGTCCTCAGCGGCATCGTTGTCGCCGTCCGCGTCCGCCAGTCGCCTGCTCGAGCCCGCGGAGTGGGCCGACGCCGGAATACCGCTGCTGCGTAACCCCCGTGAGGTCGTCAGCGGCCTGCACACCCGGCATCGCCCGCGTCCGGGCACCGCGGTCGTGGCCGTTCTCGATCCGGAGGAGCGGCTGTGTGCCAGTGCCTCCTTCGGCCGGCGCTCGGCCCCGGCCGACGGCTGGATGTTCCGCAACGCGCTGCTGGCCCAGTTGCGCCGGGTCATCCCGCACGACCTGCGCCGCCGCACCCCGGTGCGGACCGCCGTCCTGCTCTACTGCCGCGAGGGGGACGCGCGTTGGACGGAGGAGGACGGTGCCTGGATGTGGGGGCTGCGGGACGCGTGCACTCTCCACGGGCTGCGCTGCGGGGCCTACATCACGCTGACGCACGACGGCTGGCAGGTGCTCGGCGAGGGTCGCGGCGGCCGGCGTCCCAACGCCGACTCGCCTCCCGAACCCTTCGCCCTGTCCGAGGCCCCACCACTGTCGCCGCGTACCGGCGGCGCCGCCTCCGAGGTGCTGCGCCGAGCGGCGGCCCGCTGAGCCGCGGCCTCCACGAGGACGCGCCGACCCGGCACGTCCCGCCGGGCACGGCGTCCTGACGCCACCCAACGGACTGCTCGGCCGCAGGGCAGCTCTCCGGCGTGCAGGAGCGGACGTTCCGATGTCCGGCGGCCCGGGGGATCCGGCCCGGTGCCCGCGCGCCGGACCCTACGCCCGCCCGACGGGCACGCCCGTGACGGGCAGCGGCACCCGTTCCTCGCCCGGGCATGCCGAAGGCACCACCGTGCGCATCACCGCCGCGGTCCCTTCGATACCTCCGGAGCTCCGGAGGTACCGGAGACAGCTCAGACGACCGCCCCCAGCACCGAGTTGATGCGCTGCGGGTCACCGCAGACGATCAGCAGGGCGCCGGCCCGGGAGAGGGCCAGTGGCAGTGCGGTGGCGGCGGCGGTGTCGGGGCCGCCGTTGACGGCGACGACGACCACGGCGCGGGTCACGGCGCGCGAGGCGACGGCGACATCCGCGTAGAAGACGTCGTCGCCCGCGTCGTGCTGGGCCCAGTAGGAGGTTTCACCGAAGGACAGTTCGTGGTCGGCCCACGGGTGCTGCGCGCCGGTGGTGATCACCAGCACGTCGCCGGGGGCACGACCCGATTCGAGGA
This sequence comes from Streptomyces sp. NPDC086777, assembly GCF_040702065.1. Classification (NCBI taxonomy): domain Bacteria; kingdom Bacillati; phylum Actinomycetota; class Actinomycetes; order Kitasatosporales; family Streptomycetaceae; genus Streptomyces; species Streptomyces sp. NPDC086777. The sequence continues at coordinate 102,340 of NZ_JBFBJI010000018.1, forward strand.
GCAGGTCCACTGCTTCCTCGGCCGCGTCGAGAGCGCTCTCGACCGAGGCCGGGATCAGCTGGATCTGCGGGGCCGCCGCTGCCGCGGCGGGGACGGCCGGGCCGGACTGGCCTGGCTTGGCCGCGTCACGCTGCGTGCGCTGCACCGGCGGCGTGGGCCGCAGAGGGCCGGGACGACCGGGACGCGACGGGGCCGCGGGGCGGGGGCCGGGTACGGGACGAGGGGTCGGCGCGGTACGGCCACTGGCCGGAGTGGCGCGGGGACCCTGGGCACTCTCGTGAATCTGAGGCTCCTCGGGAATGAGAGGCATGAGCTGATATTTATCAAACATTGGTGCAGGTCACGTGAACCGGGTGGCACAACCGTGCGACCGGAACGTCAGAAATCGAAGCCGAGCTGACCCTCGATCTCCGGAACGCTTCCCTCCGCCCAGCTGCGGACCTTCTTGAGGTGCCGCCACTGGGGCAGCGCATCAAGATACGCCCACGACAACCGGTGGTACGGGGTGGGGCCCCGCTCCTCCAGTGCGGCCCTGTGCACGGGCGACGGGTACCCGGCATTGGCCGCAAATCCGAAGTCTGCATGGTCGATACCCAGTTCGGCCATCATTTTGTCGCGCTGAACTTTGGCGATCACCGAGGCGGCGGCCACGGCCACACACGATCGGTCACCTTTGATGACCGTACGCACCCGCCACGGAGTACCGAGGTAGTCGTGCTTCCCGTCGAGGATGACCGCGTCGGGACGGACCGGCAAGGCCTCCAGGGCCCGGACCGCCGCGCGTCGCAGTGCGGCCGTCATCCCGAGGTCGTCGATCTCCTCCGGCGAGGCGTGACCCAGGGCGTAGGCCGTGACCCACCCCCGCAGCGCTTCGGCAAGTTCCGTACGCCGCCTGACGGTCAGCAGCTTGGAGTCGGTGAGGCCCTCGGGCGGTCGGCGAAGGCCGGTGACCGCGGCGCAGACGGTGACGGGCCCGGCCCAGGCGCCGCGCCCCACCTCGTCGACACCGGCGATGACCTTGGCTCCGGTCGTGGCGCGAAGGGAGCGCTCGACGGTGTGAGTAGGCGGTTCGTACGGCATGGCGCCCTTAGCGTACGCCGCGCCGATCCCCGAGCGACACCCCGGCCTCCCGGACCGCGCCGGAGACCGCCGAAGCCGCGGCTCACGCCCCGTGCGAGAGGAGCAGCGGAAGCATGAACCGGTCGATCATCTCCTCGATCTCCTGGTCGTTCCATTCGCTTCCGGAAATCTTGTTCCGGTACATCATCATCGCCGGAATGGCGTCCAGCACATAGCCATTGGCCGCATCGGCGCGCACCTCTCCCCGCTCGATCCCGCGAGTGACGATGTCACCGATCAGCTGGATGGTCGGCCCCACCACCCCGTCGAAGATCACGCCATGGAACCGCTCGACCTGTACCGGATCGCATTCGTGAATCACTGATCGCAGCGCGAATCCGGGGCGCGAGAACATCGCGTCCCGGGCCTGACGGCACAGGGCCAACAGGTCCTCGCGGACGCTCCCGAGGTCGGGGGCCTCCTCCAGACGAGGCAGGCCGGCCTGCAGCGCGTCGGCGACCAACTCCTCCTTGGAGGGCCAGCGGCGGTAGACCGCCGCCTTTCCGGTCTGGGCGCCGGCGGCGACGCCCTCCATGGTGAGGCCGTTCCAGCCGACCGTGCTGAGCTGCTCCAGGGCGGCGTCCAGGATCGCCCGTTCGAGCACCGCGCCACGCCGACGGGGGGAGGCCGCCTGGGGGGCAGCGGCAGTCCAGCGCGAGGTAACCATCTGATGTTTCTCCAGCGAGCGAGGGGAAGCGGGAATTCCGGAGCGGGGGACGCGGCGCGCGACGGCAAGGGGGGACGCGGCACGCGACGCGCAATTAAGTGAACGCTTGCGTTCTCTACCGAGGACTCACTACCGTTGACGCGACAGTGAACGCTGGCGTTCACTAACACCTTCGTGGGGGATCCACAGTGACAACCTCTCAACTGATACCGGACCAGATACCGGGCGCGGCCCGTCGGCAGGGGCGCCCCGGCATCGCACTCACCGTGATTGCTGCCTGCCAGCTCATGGTGGTACTCGACGCGACGATTGTGAACATCGCGCTCCCGCACATTCAAGAGGCGCTCGAGTTCAGCACCACGGACCTCACGTGGGTGGTCAGCGCCTACACGCTCACCTTCGGCGGTCTGCTGCTCCTCGGCGCGCGGGCCGGCGACATCCTCGGCCGGCGCCGGGTGTTCATGACCGGCATCCTGTTGTTCACCTTCGCCTCGCTCCTCGGCGGTCTCGCCCAGGAACCCTGGCAACTCCTGGCGGCCCGCGCCCTCCAGGGTGTCGGTGGCGCGATCGCGTCGCCGACCTCGCTGGCGCTGATCACCACCACGTTTCCCGAAGGGCCGGAGCGGAACCGGGCGTTCGGTGTGTTCGCCGCCGTCTCCGCGGGCGGCGGGGCCATCGGTCTGCTGGCCGGAGGCATGCTCACCGACTGGCTCGACTGGCGCTGGGTGCTCTTCGTCAACGTGCCCATCGGGCTGCTGATCGCCGTTCTCGCCCCGCAGTACATCAACGAGTCCCAGCGGCACCCCGGACGCTTCGACATCACCGGCGCGCTGACCTCGACCCTCGGCATGGCCGCCCTGGTCTACGGCTTCATCCGGGCCGCGGAGGACGGCTGGCGCGACGGACTGACGCTCGGGTCGTTCGCCGCGGCGGTGGTCCTGCTGCTGGCTTTCATCCTCGTCGAGAGGCGGGCGAAGGAACCCATCACCCCGCTGCGGATGTTCGCCGACCGCAACCGCTCCGGCACCTATGTGATCATGCTCAGCCTCGCCGCCGCGATGTTCGGCATGTTCTTCTACATCGTTCTGTTCGTGCAGAACGTGCTGGGCTACAGCCCGATCAGGGCCGGTCTGGCCTTCCTGCCCGTCACGGCGGCCATCGCCGTCGGCGCCGGACTCTCGCAGCGGTTCCTGCCCGTCCTTGGTCCGAAGCCGTTCATGATGACCGGCTCGGCGCTCGTGGTCGTCGGACTGACCTGGCAGACCTTCATCAAGCCCGACAGTTCCTATCTCGGCGGAATCCTCGGGCCCATGCTGGTCTTCGGCTTCGGTATGGGGCTGAACTTCGTGACGGCGACCGTCACCGCGGTCTCCGGTGTCGCCCAGCACGAGGCCGGAGCGGCTTCCGGACTGCTCAACGCCATGCAGCAGGTGGGCGGTTCGCTGGGTCTGTCCATCCTGACCACGGTGTTCGGCTCGGCCAGCAAGGACGAGGCGAAGAAGCAGCTGCCGAAGTTCCTCACGGGCGGGTCGGCGGAACAGAAGGCCGAGTTCGCCAAGACCCATCAGCTGCCGGCGCCGTGGGGGAACGAAGTGCTCGCGCACGGCATCTCGACCGCGTTCGTCCCCGCCGCCGTCATGGCCGGCCTCGGGCTGCTCACCGCCTGGCTGGTGATCAAGGTCCGCAAGAGCGACCTCGACGCGCTCGCCGGGACCGCCGGCCCGGGGATGGGCTGACCTCACCGGGTCCACACGGAGCCGTGGGCGGCCGGACCTCCGCCGGGGAACAGACGGCAGAGGCCGAGGTCCGGCCGCCCGCATCCCGGCCGCCCACATACCGACCGCCCGCATCCCGGCCGTCGTCGCCGCGATCATCAGCACGGCGCACAGCATCGGAAGAGCCGACCCGACCCACACCACCGGCACCTCCCCGCAGCCGACGCCTTCCACCCGCCTCCCGGCACATGCGCCGAGTGGGGCGGCCGACGGGAAAACGCCCGACGGTCACGCAGAGTTCCCACCGGGTACGGAGAGTTCCCTATGCGGACCGCGGGATTCGGCTCCGGCCACGGACACCAGGGCCTGATCCGGCCTCGGACCGACGAGACTCCGTGCTGACGCGCCGCGACGGTCTCCGGACGGGGAGCCCGCCACGAGACACCGGTGCCCAGCCCCGCCGCAGGTCCGTGATGCCACCGGTGCCACCGGTGCCGCCGATATCTCCGGGGCGGTGCGGCCGCACGGCTCTCGACACGAGCCGGCTCCGAGGAGGCCCCGCCGAACCGCGGCGCCACCGCACGCCGTCCACACACGGCCCAGCCCACAGCCCGCACAGAGCCCGCACGCGGCCCGCAACCGACCTCAGCCGGTCACCCCCCGACACGGGTCGCCCCCCGACGCCCGTCACCCCCCGACGCCGGTCCCCGCCCCCGTCGGCACCCACCCCGGCAGCGCCTCCGTCCGCTCCGTCCATGCGGTCGGCGGCGCTCCTGTCCCGCTGCCCGCGAGCACGCCGCCCACGATGGCGCAGGTGGTGTCCACGTCGCCGCCCACCTGGGCGGTCGTCCAGAACGCCGTCTCGTAGTCGCCGAGGGCACGAGCCGCCGACCAGAGCGCGAAGGGGACCGTGTCATGGGCGGTCGTACGGCGTCCGCAGCCCAGGACAGCCGCGACGGTGCCCGCGTCGGCGTAGTCGAGCATGTCGCGGGCGCGCCGCAGGCCCTGGCCGACGGCGCTCCTGGGGACCAGGGCGACGACCCCGTCGAGGAGCGCCTCGGGGCTCGGCGGGCCGCCGGGCGCGGCCGCCAGTGCCGCTGCGGCCGCCACGGCCATGGCACCGGCCACGGCCTCCCGGTGCTGGTGGGTGGGGTAGGCGGAGATCTCGGCCTGGTGCGTGGCCTGCTCCGGGTCGTCGGCGTACCAGGCGCCCAGGGGGGCGATCCGCATCGCCGCGCCGTTGCCCCAGGATCCACGCCCGTCGAAGAGCCCCGCGGCCAACTCGCGCCAGTCGCCGCCCTCGCGGACGAGGCGCAGCAGGCGGTTGACGGCGGGGCCGTAGCCCCGGTCGAAGTCGTGGTGCGCGGCGAAGGAGTGGGCGAGCGCGTCCTGGTCGACGCGGTCGTGGGCGGCCAGGACAGCGACGACGGAGCAGGCCATCTCGGTGTCGTCCGTCCACTGCCAGGGAGCCGTGGGCAGCTCCCGGCGCTTGAGCAGCGGGTAGTTCACCGGCACGAAGAACTGCGAGCCCAGCGCGTCACCGACCGCGAGTCCGCGCAGGCTGGCCAGGGCGCGCTCCAGGCGCCCCGGGATCGGGGAATCAGAGGAGGAGGTCATCGCGGCCAGCCTAGCCGCTCATCCAGTGGTGCTCCGGGTCCCGCCAGCGGTCGAACGGCTGGTTGAGCGTGTACTTGCCGTCGTCCCCGAGGACGAGCATCCGCATCTCGGCGTTCCCGGGGTTGGCGAGCGACTCGAACTCCGCGACCGTCCAGTGGAACCAGCGCATGCAGAACAGGCGCATCGCCAGGCCGTGGGTCACCAGGAGCACGTTGGGCGGGTGGTCCGGCGCCTCGAAGCTGCGGAACAGGCTCTCCAGGAAGCCGCCGACGCGGTCGTACACGTCGGCCCCCGACTCACCCTGGGGGAAGCGGAAGAAGAAGTGCCCGTACGCGTCCCGGTACGTCTTCTGCAGCCGTACGTCGTCGCGGTCCTGCCAGTTTCCCCAGTCCTGCTCGCGCAGCCGGGGCTCCTCGCGCACGCGTATGAGATCCGGGTCGAGGTGGAAGGCGCGGAGGGTCTCGTGCGTACGGCGGTAGGGGGAGACGTACACGCTGACGCGCTCCTGGCCGAAGATCTCCCGGACGCGTTTTCCGGTCTCCTCTGCCTGCCGCCAGCCCCGCTCGGTCAGGGCCAGTGCGTGGTCGGGTTCCCGCTCGTACACGGAGTCGTCGACATTGCCGGTTGACTCGCCGTGCCGGACAAGGACGATGCGCCGTGGTCGTGCCATGCCAAAACCCTAGATCGAGTGACGAAAAATCGAGCACTCGGATGGGCCCCATACGGCGCAGGTCACACAAATCAAGGGTTGGATATTCAAACGATCCAGCTCGGTTCGAGCTCCACGATGTCCCCCGTGAGGGCCGCGATGTCAGCCTCCGTCTGGGCCCGAAGCGCCAGCCGCTCCACCCGTTCGGTGCGGTACTTGCCGTGCTCGGCCGCCGACCGCCACATCGAAAGGATCATGAATTCGTTCTCCGGCGCCTCCGCGAACATGCCGCGGATCATGCCGGGCGAGCCGGCCATCGCCGGGTTCCAGACCTTCTCCTGCATCAGCGTGAAGTGCTCGACGCGCTCCTCGTGCACCCTGCAGAGGGCCACTCGGACCAGGTCACTGTCCGTGAAGCGGGGTTCGAAGCCGGTCTTCACGTCGAACCGGTACTCGAACAGCTTGACCTGCTGATCCTTGTACGTGCCGGACTGGGACGCGGCCAGACGGTCGTGCGAACGCGCCATGAAGGAGTCGTAGAAGGCACGGCTCTCCCAGAAGGCGAAGATGTGCGCCACTCCAGGCCGCTGCCGACTCCAGCCCCCGCCCTGTCCCCGAAATCCCGGCTCCCCCGGAAGCCCCGCCCATTTCCGCTGCCCCCGCTCGAAGCCCCGGCGGTCAACCACGGTGCAGCGAATCCACTTGACCAGCACCGCGCCATCGTAAGGCCACAGGGCGTGGCGTTGGTCACGCTCCGGCTGAGATCACCCGCGCATGCGCCCCCGCGCACGTGGCACGATGGACAAAGAGCCTTGGCAGGACATCAGTTGGGGTAGTGACCTCTAGGGGGAAGGGGACGCGTGGTGAGCGGTTTCAGCAAGGCGCTCCGCAAGGTCGAGGTCGCGGTGAAGTGGGATCCCAGCCCTTCCGGGCAGCCGCCCACCGATCTCGACGTCGTCGCCGGGACGTTCACGACGGCCGACCCGTACGGAACTCCGGCCTATCTGGTGCACTTCGACAGCCGTTCGCCGGACGGCACGATTTTCCTCAACCGGGACAGTCAGGACGGCAAGGGCTTCGGCTGGGACGAGGTGATGACGCTCGAACTGGACCGGCTCGACAGCCGGTACGCGCGCGTGGTCGTCGGAGTGGTCATCCAGCAGCGGGCCGCGCACCGGACGTTCGTGAACGTCCTGAACCCGGCCGTCCGCGTCCGCGAGGGCTACACCGTGCTGGCCGAGGACGACTTCGGCTCGGTCCTCGGCGCGACGGCGGCCACCGTCGCGGAGTTCGTGCGCGACGGCTCGGGCGACTGGAGCTTCCGGCCCGGTCTGCACGGGTTCGAGGACGACCCGGCCGTCTTCAGCCGGGAGATGGGCGGACTCGGCCGACCCTGACGGCGGCCGGCCTCCAGTGACAGGCGAACGGCAAGGGGCGCCGGCCGTGGCCGGCGCCCCTTGCTTCACGTCACATCGACTCGTCAGCTGCAGCCGCTGGTCGAGCCGCAGCCCTCGCAGATGTAGCAGGAGCCGGCCCGCTGCATCTTCGTACCGCAGGAGAAGCAGAGCGGGGCGTCGGCCTGGATGCCCAGCTGCATCTCCACCAGTTCGGCGCTGGTGTGCGCCTGCCTCGGGGCGGGCTTGGCCACCTCGATCTTCGGGGCGGCGACGGCCTTCAGCTCCTGGGCGCGCGGCGCCGACTGGGCCAGACCCTCGACGTCGACCTCGTCATCGTCGATGGACGGCTCGTACGAACCGGTCTCCAGGTGCCGCTGACGCTCCTCGGCGGAGTGGATGCCGAGCGCGGAGCGCGTCTCGAACGGCAGGAAGTCCAGCGCGAGGCGGCGGAAGATGTAGTCGACGATCGACTGCGCCATCCGCACGTCCGGGTCGTCCGTCATGCCAGCCGGCTCGAAGCGCATGTTGGTGAACTTCGAGACGTACGTCTCCAGCGGTACGCCGTACTGGAGGCCGACGGAGACCGCGATGGAGAAGGCGTCCATCATGCCCGCGAGGGTCGAGCCCTGCTTGGACATCTTCAGGAAGACCTCGCCCAGGCCGTCGTCCGGGTAGGAGTTGGCCGTCATGTAGCCCTCGGCGCCGCCGACGGTGAAGGACGTGGTGATGCCGGGACGACCCTTCGGGAGGCGCTTGCGGACCGGGCGGTACTCGATGACCTTCTCGACCGTCTCGCGGATGGTCGCCTCGGTCTTCGCGGTGACCTCCTCCTTCTCCTTCTCCTTGGTCTTGGCGGAGAGCGGCTGGCCGACCTTGCAGTTGTCGCGGTAGATCGCGAGCGCCTTGACGCCGAGCTTCCAGGCCTCGAAGTAGATCTCCTCGACCTCCTCGACGGTCGCCGACTCCGGCATGTTGACCGTCTTGGAGATGGCGCCGGAGATCCACGGCTGGATCGCGGCCATCATGCGGACGTGGCCCATCGGGGAGATGGCACGCTCGCCCATGGCGCAGTCGAAGACCTCGTAGTGCTCCTGCTTGAGGCCGGGAGCGTCGATCACGTTGCCGTTCTCGGCGATGTGGGCGACGATCGCCTCGATCTGCTCCTCCTGGTAGCCCAGGCGGCGCAGAGCCTGCGGGACCGTGCCGTTGACGATCTGCATCGAGCCGCCGCCGACGAGCTTCTTGAACTTCACCAGGGCGAGGTCGGGCTCGACGCCGGTGGTGTCGCAGGACATGGCCAGACCGATGGTGCCGGTCGGGGCGAGAACGGACGCCTGGGAGTTACGGAAACCGTTCTTCTCGCCGAGCCGGACGACGTCCTGCCAGGCCTCCGTGGCGGCGGCCCAGACCGGGGTGTCCAGGTCGTCCACGCGGACGGCGACGGTGTTGGCGTCGGCGTGCTGCTGCATGACGCGGTTGTGGGCGTCGGCGTTGCGGGCGTAGCCGTCGTACGGGCCGACGACCGCGGCGAGCTCGGCGGAGCGCTTGTAGGCGGTGCCGGTCATCAGGGAGGTGATGGCACCGGCGAGGGCGCGGCCGCCGTCGGAGTCGTAGGCGTGGCCGGTCGCCATCAGCAGGGCGCCGAGGTTGGCGTAGCCGATGCCGAGCTGGCGGAAGGCGCGGGTGTTCTCGCCGATCTTCTGGGTCGGGAAGTCCGCGAAGCAGATGGAGATGTCCATCGCGGTGATGACGAGCTCGACGACCTTGGCGAAGCGCTCGACGTCGAAGGACTGGCTGCCCTTGCCGTCGTCCTTCAGGAACTTCATCAGGTTCAGCGAGGCGAGGTTGCAGGACGTGTTGTCCAGGTGCATGTACTCGCTGCAGGGGTTCGAGCCGTTGATCCGGCCGGACTCCGGGCAGGTGTGCCAGTGGTTGATGGTGTCGTCGTACTGGATGCCCGGGTCGGCACAGGCCCAGGCGGCCTCGGCCATCTTGCGGAACAGGCTCTTGGCCTGGACCTCCTCGATGACCTCGCCGGTCATCCGGGCGCGCAGACCGAACTGCCCGCCCTGCTCGACCGCCTTCATGAACTCGTCGTTCACGCGGACCGAGTTGTTGGCGTTCTGGTACTGGACGGAGGTGATGTCGTCGCCGCCCAGGTCCATGTCGAAGCCCGCGTCACGGAGGGCGCGGATCTTCTCCTCCTCCTTGACCTTGGTCTCGATGAAGTCCTCGATGTCGGGGTGGTCGACGTCGAGGATGACCATCTTGGCGGCGCGGCGGGTGGCACCGCCCGACTTGATGGTGCCCGCGGAGGCGTCGGCACCGCGCATGAAGGAGACCGGGCCGGAGGCGTTGCCGCCGGAGGAGAGCAGCTCCTTGGAGGAGCGGATGCGGGACAGGTTCAGACCGGCGCCGGAACCGCCCTTGAAGATCATGCCCTCTTCCTTGTACCAGTCGAGGATCGACTCCATGGAGTCGTCGACGGACAGGATGAAGCAGGCGGAGACCTGCTGGGGCTGCGGGGTGCCCACGTTGAACCACACGGGGCTGTTGAAGCTGAAGATCTGGTGCAGGAGGGCGTAGGCCAGCTCGTGCTCGAAGATCTCGGCGTCGGCGGGCGAGGCGAAGTACTTGTAGTCCTCGCCGGCCTTCCGGTACGTCTTCACGATGCGGTCGATCAGCTGCCTGAGGCCGGTCTCGCGCTGCGGGGTGCCGACGGCACCACGGAAGTACTTGCTGGTGACGATGTTGACCGCGTTCACCGACCAGAAGTCGGGGAACTCGACGCCACGCTGCTCGAAGTTGACCGAGCCGTCGCGCCAGTTGGTCATGACGACGTCACGGCGCTCCCAGCTCACCTCGTCGTACGGGTGCACGCCGGGGGTGGTGTGGATGCGCTCGATACGCAGTCCCTTGGTGGCCTTGGTGCCCTTCGCGCGGGAACTCCGTGCCGGACCGCTCGCCGTCTCTGTCATGCCGCCTCCCTCTACGGGCGAAAACGCCCTGAAATGCCACGATGTTCCCGTGACACGCTGTTCTGTATTCACGTCGCGGGCACCCTCAACTGCCACCCGCGACAAGTCCTGGATCGCCGTCCGACTACCGGATTCGGGCCCTCCGCCCCGTTCCGGTCCGCCCGTCAGCCGGCGATGTGAACGGGTGCGGGCGCCTGTGCGCCCCCGCCTGGCCCGTGATCGTCCTCCTGGCCCCCCACTGCCGCGTCTTCGTCGTCCGCGGCGGGGTCCTGGGCCACCCGCCTGAGCTCCACGATCGCTGCCTCGAAGTCCTCGAGCGAGTCGAACGCCCGGTAGACGGAGGCGAATCGCAGGTAGGCGACCAGGTCGAGCTCCTGCAACGGGCCGAGTATGGCCAGCCCCACGTCATGGGTGGTCAGCTCGGCGCTTCCGGTGGCCCGCACCGCCTCCTCGACCCGCTGGCCGAGCTGGGCGAGTGCGTCCTCGGTGACAGGCCGTCCCTGGCATGCCTTGCGCACGCCGTTGATGACCTTGGTACGACTGAACGGTTCGGTGACTCCGGACCGCTTGACCACCATGAGCGAGCACGTCTCCACGGTCGTGAAACGACGGGAGCAGTCCGGACACTGGCGGCGCCTGCGGATCGACGTGCCGTCGTCGGTCGTACGACTGTCGACCACGCGGCTGTCGGGGTGCCTGCAGAAGGGGCAGTGCATGATCTCCAACCCTCCTCACAGCAGACTCAATAGCTCCGCTGGGCCACATGGGTCCCTCGAAGCAGCCCCAAGCATAGGCGATCCCAGAGGGACCGGAGCCCCGGGGGACCACAACTTGTGGGTAGCTGTAGCAATCCAACCACTAGATGTGGTGATGAGCAGACACATCACCAGGTTGCGCGTGTCGCACACGTACCGCTACGGCGGATACGGAGATACCGTGGGCGCCGCACGGAGGTCACGTGCGACTCCGGCGCAGATGGGGACGGACATCCCGGTCGGCGGTGGTCCGGATGGCAGACTGGGCACACCCCAGGAGGTCGTCCTCCGGCGGTGAAGAGTACAACAATGAGCCCTTTTGCCTGCCGGGTATCGCGTGAGCCATACACCCAGACATGCGATCACGTACGGTGAAACGCGTTTTTTCACTCGAACGTGTGTTTGGCGCAACCTTTCGAAAGCAACTACCGTTGTCCAGCAGGGAGACCATCGAGAGGGGCCGACGTGACCACGACCGCAGACAGTGCCACCATCACCGCCCAGGACCGCTCCCAGGGCCGACTCGACCCGGTGCATGCCGTGAACGAAGCCGTGAATCCCGAGGGACACAAGCGTTCCCTGCCGGGCCGACCTCCAGGCATCCGGGCGGACAGCTCGGGCCTCACCGACCGGCAGCGCCGGGTGATCGAGGTGATCCGGGACTCGGTGCAGCGGCGGGGCTACCCGCCGTCGATGCGGGAGATCGGCCAGGCCGTCGGCCTGTCCAGCACGTCCTCGGTGGCGCACCAGCTGATGGCACTGGAGCGCAAGGGCTTCCTGCGCCGCGACCCGCACCGCCCGCGCGCGTACGAGGTGCGCGGCTCCGACCAGGCCGTGACCGTGCAGCCCACGGACACCGCCGGCAAGCCCGCGGCGTCGTACGTCCCGCTGGTCGGCCGGATCGCCGCCGGCGGGCCGATCCTCGCCGAGGAGTCGGTCGAGGACGTCTTCCCCCTTCCCCGGCAGCTGGTCGGTGACGGCGAGCTGTTCGTACTCAAGGTCGTGGGCGACTCCATGATCGAGGCCGCGATCTGCGACGGCGACTGGGTCACCGTCCGCCGCCAGCCGGTGGCCGAGAACGGCGACATCGTCGCCGCCATGCTCGACGGCGAGGCCACCGTCAAGCGCTTCAAGCGCGAGGACGGCCACGTCTGGCTCCTCCCCCACAACGCGGCCTACGAGCCGATCCCCGGTGACGACGCGACCATCCTGGGCAAGGTCGTCGCGGTCCTGCGGCGCGTGTGACGCCGCGGCGGGCGGTCTTCCCGCCCGCCCTCCGACCGGGCCCCGGGACCTCTGCGCCGGTTCCGGGGTCCTGCTCTGCCCGACCCCGGCGATCGGCTGCCCGCAATCGCGGGTTAGCCTGACCGGCGCCGGTCAGGCTAACCCGCGATCACTCCGCCTGCGCCGCCGCCTCCGTCTGCCGTGCCACGGCGTCGATCGCCGCCAGCGACCTGCGGACCTGGTTACGGTCCGTGGTGTACCAGAAGTCGGGCAGCGAGGACTTGAGATACCCGCCGTACCGCGCGGTGGCCAGCCGCTGGTCGAGCACGGCGACCACGCCACGGTCCCCGGACGCGCGTACCAGCCGCCCGGCGCCCTGAGCCATCAGAAGGGCGGCGTGCGTGGCGGCGACCGCCATGAAGCCGTTCCCGCCGGCGTCCTCGACGGCCTTCTGCCGGGCGCTCATCAGCGGGTCGTCCGGGCGCGGGAACGGGATCTTGTCCATGACGACCAGCTGGCAGCTGGGGCCCGGGACGTCGACGCCCTGCCAGAGCGACAGCGTGCCGAAGAGGCAGGTCCTGGGGTCCGCGGCGAAGTTCTTGATCAGTTCACCGAGGGTCTCCTCCCCCTGGAGGAGCACCGGGAACTCGGGAATCCGGACGCGCAGTTCCTCGGCGGCCTGCTGGGCGCCGCGCATCGAGGAGAAGAGACCGAGGGTGCGGCCACCCGCGGCCTGGATCAGCTCGGTCAGTTCGTCGAGCATGTCGGCGCGGTCCCCGTCCCGCGCGGGGCGCGACAGATGCTTGGCGACGTAGAGGATGCCCTGTTTCGGATAGTCGAAGGGCGACCCGACGTCGACGCCCTTCCACTGCGGAAGGTCCTCGCCCTCGGTGCCCTCCGGGGCGAGGCCCAGGGACGCGCCGACACCGTTGAAGTCGCCGCCGAGCTTGAGGGTCGCCGAGGTGAGGACGACCGAGCGGTCCGCGAAGAGCTTCTCCCTGAGCAGGCCGGACACCGACATCGGGGCGACCCGGAGGGAGGCGCCGAAGCGGTCGTGGCGTTCGTACCAGACGACATCCCATTCGGAGCCGTTCACGATCCGCTCCGCCACGTCGTGCACGGTCTCCACGGAGGCCAGCGCCTGCTTGCGGACCGCGTCCTCGTCCTGGACCGACTTGTCGCGGGTGGTGCCGAGCGCGGAGATCACGGTGCGGGCCGCGTCCCGGAGCGCCGCCAGGGCGTATCCCAGATCCTCCGGGATCTCCTCAAGGCGGCCCGGCAGGGCCAGCTCCATCAGCCGCTCGAAGCCCTCGGCGGCGGTCTGGAGCTGGTCGGCGGCCTTCTCGTCGACCAGCTTGGCGGCGCGCCGGACCGCGCGGTTGACCTGGCCCGGGGTGAGCTCGCCGGTGGCGACGCCGGTGACGCGGGAGACCAACTCGTGCGCCTCGTCCACGATCAGCACCTCGTGCTGCGGGAGCACCGGGGCGCCCTCGATGGCGTCGATCGCGAGCAGTGCGTGGTTGGTCACGACCACCTCGGCGAGCTTCGCGCGCTCACGGGCCATCTCGGCGAAGCACTCGGCGCCGTAGGCGCACTTGGACGCGCCGAGGCACTCCCGGGAAGAGACCGAGACCTGCGCCCAGGCCTTGTCCGAGACACCCGGGGTGAGGTCGTCGCGGTCGCCGTTCTCGGTCTCGTCGGCCCAGTCGCGCAGGCGCAGCAGGTCCTGACCGAGCTTGCTGGTGGGCGCGGCCGCCTCGAACTGGTCGAAGAGGCCCTCCTCCTCGTCCTGCGGCATGCCCTCGTGCAGCCGGTGCAGGCACAGATAGTTCGACCTGCCCTTGAGCATGGCGAACTCCGGGCGCCGGCGGAGCAGCGGGTGCAGGGCGTCGACGGTGCGTGGCAGATCCCGCTCCACCAGCTGTCTCTGCAGGGCGAGGGTCGCCGTCGCGACGACCACCCGCTCTCCGTGGGCGAGCGCGGGCACCAGGTAGCCGAGCGACTTTCCGGTGCCGGTGCCGGCCTGGACCAGCAGATGGGATCCGTCGTCGATCGCTTCGGCGACCGATTCGGCCATGGTCACCTGGCCGGGGCGCTCCGTACCGCCGACAGCTGTGACAGCGGCATGCAGGAGTTCGGGGAGTGAGGGCTTCGTCATAGCGCGACCACCCTACGACCCGGCACCGACAACCGGGTGGTCAAGGCGGGGACGAGGGGTGCGATCAGGCCTGGAGCTCCTCGACCGGCGGGCCGGGGGACAGGGGCTGACCGGAGGCCGACGTGCTCGGGATTTTTTAGGACGACCGGGAACTCGATCGGTCGCCGCTTCGTACTACATGTGTACACGCGATCACTCAGCGCTACATCAGATGACGTAGGGACCGGTCCCGGATCATGAGGGCGGCCCGTTTGGCAGGCAGGTCGACCTCGGAGGCGTAGCGGAAGCCCGCGTTGAGGAAGGCGGCCACGGAGGGGGTGTTGTGAAGGTCGGGTTCGGCGACGACGCGCGCACAGGCAGGGCGATGGTCGAGTACGAGGTCGGCCACGGCTCTGAGCAGGGCGGACCCCAGTCCCCGTCTCCGGTCGGCGACCTCGCCGACGAGGAGGTGTACTCCGGTGTCGTGCGGACGGGCCGGATAGTGCCGGGCCAGCGGGTCCAGGTCGGCCCGGTAGATCTCCCAATAGCTCATCGGGGTGCCGTCGAGCACGCCCAGGCACGGCACGCTGCGCCCGTCCCCCGCGAGCTGGGCCCGCAGATGGTCCTCCGTGTGCGCCCGTGAGCCGGCCAGCTGCCAGAACGCGGCGACGCCGGGGTCGTTCATCCAGCCGCTGATGATCGGCAGGTCGCGGTCCACCTGAACCGGCAGCAGGTGGAAGAGACCGACCGGGGTCTTGGTGGGACCCCAGGTCCCGACCTGGTCGAGCAGATCACGCCCGTCGAGCACGTCGAGCGCGCCCGGGGGGCGGTACGAGCCGGACGAGCCGGGTGTCGGCCCGGCGACGAGGGCGAGGAAGTCGTCGGGCAGGCGGAGGTCCAGGGTGTCCTCGCAGTCCCTGCTGTGTTCGGCGGGCCCGGGACGGCCGGGGTGGACCGGGACGGCACCTGTGTTGGCGCTCGCGTCGGTGGGAGGCATGGTGCGCTCCTCTCAGGAGACGAGGTGGGTCATGTTCCTCGGTTGCTGGATGAAAGGCGGTGACGGTGTCGTCGGGGTCAGGAAGGCGACGACGAGGAGTGGAGGGGGTTGGTGATGGTGACGTAGACGGATTGGACGTCGACCGGGCCCACGAGTTCGTCGAGACCGTGCAGCCGGGTCAGCAGGTTGGCCTTGCAGCGCAGGACGGGTGAGTCCAGCAGACGGCCGGGCAGGGGGCTGCGCAGCCGGGCCGGTCCGGTGGCCGCGTCGGTGAGGAACCGGCGGAACGCCGCGAGCAGCAGCCGCTCGTCGGCGAGCCGCTGGGAGCCGAACGCGCCGATCAGGCCGAGCACGTTGTTGATGCCGAGGTAGTAGGCGAAGCGTTCGTCGGCGACCTCGTCGGAGACGAAGGTGTCGCTGTGCTCGCCGATTCCGGGCAGCCTGCTGTCGAGGTCGCCGCGTCGGGACTCGCGGAAGTAGTAGCCCTGGTTGTCGCGGTAGCGTCCGCCGGCCGGCCAGCCGTCGGCGTCGAGCACAAGGAGGGTGTTCTGCTGGTGCGCCTCCAGGGCGATGCCCGCCTCCCCGTCGAGCCAGAGCACCGGGCGGACGACCTGCTCCAGGTAGCGCAGGAACCACTCGGCGCTGACGGCACCCACGGGCCGGCCGGTGCGTTCGGCGAGCCGGGAGACCACCCGGGCCAGCCGGGAGCGGTACGGGCGGGGCCTGCCGTTCGCCGCCGGCACGTCGTGGGGCCGGGGCGTGACCAGCCCGGCGACGCAGGACACGTCGTCGGTGGGGGTGAACGGGTTGTGCCGGACCACCACGTCGAGTCCGGGTACGGGCCGGCCGTCCAGGCCGTCGACGGCCAGCCAGGCCGGGTCTCGCACGATGTCGAAGCCGGGGTGGGCGGCCTGCCACTGCTTGGCGAGGCCGGTGCGCAGCAGGCGGTGCACCTCGACGCCCCGGTGGAGTTCCTTGCGGAGGTTCTCCCGGCGGGAGTTGGTGATGCGCAGGCCGAGCGACAGCTTGAGCATGGCGGGGGCACCGGTGCGGTGGACGGTTCGTACGGAGGAGGTGGGATGCCAGGGGGCGCCGAGCGGGCCCAGGTCGCGCAGGAGCCCGGCGTCGAGGAGGGCGGCGGTCTCCTCGCGGCGCCCGATCTCGCGGGCCTGCCAGGGGTGCAGAGGCAGGGCGGCGGCGCAGCCGTGGGGCAGGGGCAGGGGCGTTCCGGCCAGGCGCTCCATGAGCTGCGATGCGGGGACGGGACGGCCCCGTTCCGTCCAGGCGGAGTCGGTGACGAGCAGGGAGGAGGCGACCGCGATCCAGTGCAGAGGGAAGGAGCCGCGCAACTCCGGTGAGTAGAAACGGGCTTCGGACTCCGTCAGGCCCTCGCGGCTCTTCGGGGCCGGGTGCAGCGGGTGCCCGAACAGGAGTGCCTGTTCGGCCGCGAGGAAGCGGTCGGGGCCGTCGGAGGGGTGGGCGCGCCGGTCCGCGATGAAGGTGACGGTGCGGCGCAGGGAGTCGGCGACCCGGGCCACGAGGTCACCGTCGTCGGCGGCGGCCCGGGCGACGGTGTGACCGGTGCTGCCTTCGGCGTGACCGGTGCTGCCCCCGGCTCGGTCCGTCGTGCCGGCTGGTCCCGGGGGCGTCTCGCGGGCGAGCAGGGCGGCGAGGGTGACCGCGTCGACGGTGGGGGCGGTGCCGGGAGCGCCGGCCAGGCGGGGTGGCCCGAAGCGGTGCCAGCCGGTCGGGGACCAGTGGCGGACCGGGGTGACCAGTGCGGTGCCGCTGGCGGGGAGCGGGATGCGGAGGGTGCCGGTGTCGGGTGCGGGCAGGTCGGTCTCGCGTACCCAGCAGCGCAGGAGGTTCTCCACGGCGGCGGCCTGGGCGGCGACGTGCGGGTCGGGGTGTTCGAGGAGGTCTCCCGTGTCGTCGCGTGGCCGCTCGGGCCGGGAGGTACGGCCTCGTTGCGGGGGGACCGACTCGGCGAGCGGAACGGGGCGTCCCGGTGGGCCTTGGTCTCCGTTGTCGTCGGGCGCGGGGGTGGCGTTCAAGGAGGGTTCCTCGGGGCTCGGGCGGTGCGGTGTTCGGCGTCGTGCCGGTGAACCGGGCCGGGCTGGTCGGGTGGCGAGTGGGGTGCGGATGGGGTGCGGAGTGTCCTGATGAGAGGGGTGCGGATGATGTGGGGTGGTCGGTTTCGGGGGGGGCGGTCGCCCCGCTCCGGGGCCATCGGCCGGACGGTTCGTCCGGCGTGCGCGGGCCGGTCGGGCCGCTGTCGACCGGTCGGCGGCCGACAGGTCCTCCGCGGATCACCCGGGAGTTCCGGATCATCTGGACGGCCGGGACGCTCCCGGCGGCCCGGATGCTCCGGGCGCCCGGGATGCTCCGAGCCATCCGGAGGGCCCAGGCCGTCCGACCGGTCGGAGTGGTCCGGCCGGCCCCGGCGGTGGCGGCCGGACCGGCGGAGCGGGCCGCCCTGGCCGAGTTGGCGATCCCGGCGACGGGCTCCTTCCGGACGGTTCGGTCGGCGGCTTCGTGTCGGGTGGGCCGCCCGGACCGGACCTTCCCGGTACACCGGCCGGACCGGACCTTCCCGGTACACCGGCCGGGCGGAGGCTTCCCGGTGCGCCGGTCAGTCGTCCGGTTCCCTGCGGCCCTCGGGTCGTCGGCGCCTGGCACCGTGGGCGGCCGGATCGCGGGCCACGGCCGTGATCGCGTCGGCGAGGCGGTCCAGCACGGCGTCCGCCTGTTCGTCGGTGATGGTCAGCGGCGGCAGCAGCCGTACGACACCGGCGTGGCGGCCGCCGAGTTCGACGATCAGGCCGCGTTCCAGGCAGGCGCGCTGCACGGCCGAGGCCAGTTCGGGAGCGGCGGGGCTCGGCCCGGGCCGGGCTTCTTCACCGTCCCACCCGCCCGCCGCACCCCTGTCCGTACCGCCCACCGCACCCCTTTCCACACCGCTCGCCGCGCCACCCCCCACACCGCTCGCCGCGCCACCCCCCGCACCGCTCGCCGCACCACGCCCCGCGCCGCTCTCCGCGCTGCCCTCCGACGCCGCGCGCGCAGCACGGGCCCCCCGCGCGGCCGGCTGCCTCGCGTGGTCCTCCGCCTCTGTCGTGGGCTCCTCGCCCTCCGGGTCCACCAGCTCCACCCCGATCATCAGCCCCCGCCCCCGCACGTCTCCCACGCACGCGACGTCGTCCTGGAGGCGACGCAGTTGGGCGAGCATCCGCGCGCCGAGGAGGCCCGCTCGTTCGGCGAGGCCGTTCTCGCGGACGTGGGCGAGGGTGGCGGTCCCGGCGGCCATGGCGAGCTGGTTGCCGCGGAAGGTGCCGGCGTGGGCGCCGGGTTCCCAGACGTCGAGGTCGTCGCGGTAGACGACGACGGCGAGGGGGAGACTGCCGCCGATGGCCTTGGACAGGACCATCACGTCGGGGGTGATGCCGCTGTGCTCGACGGCCCAGAAGGCACCGGTCCTGCCCACGCCGGTCTGGATCTCGTCGGCGATCAGGGGGACGGAGCGGTCGGCGGTGAGCCGGCGCATCCGGCGGAGCCAGTCGTCCGGCGCCGGGATCACCCCGCCCTCGCCCTGCACGGGTTCGAGGATCATCCCGGCGGGGAGGGGGACACCGGACTTGGGGTCGTCGAGGACGGTCTCGGTCCAGCGGGCGGCGAGTTCGGCGCCGCGGGGGCCGCCGACGCCGAACGGGCAGCGGTAGTCCTGGGGGTAGGGCAGCCGTGCCACGCGGACGTCGCCGGCTCCGCCGGAGGCGGCCAGGGCGCCGCTGGTCATCCCGTGGTAGGCGCCGGTGAAGGCGAGGATGCCGGTGCGGCCGGTCGCGGCCCGGACGAGTTTGAAGGCGGCCTCGACGGCGTCCGTGCCGGCCGGCCCGCAGAACTGGACGCGGGCGTGGTCGGCGAGGCCGCTCGGCAGGGTCCGGAACAGTTCGGTGATGAAGGCGTCCTTGACGGGGGTCGCCAGGTCGAGGACGGAGAGCGGCGCACCGGAGTCGAGGACCTTGCGGATCGCTTCCAGCACGACGGGGTGGTTGTGGCCGAGGGCGAGGGTGCCCGCACCGGAGAGGCAGTCCAGGTAGCGGCGCCCGTCGGCGCCCTCGATGGTGAGGCCGCGGGCCCGCACCGGCACGATGGGCAGGGCGCGCGCGTAGGTGCGCGCCCGCGACTCACGCGCCGACTGGCGCCTCAGGATCCCCTCCTGTGCCGCGCGCGCTCCCCCGAACGTCTCCCCGGTCACCGGCTCCGTCACGGCCACGGCTCGCTGTCCTCCCCGCTGTCCAGAGGCGACTTGGTCGGCGGGCACCGGGCACAGGCAGCCGGACCCCCACCGCTACCAACAGCGGACCGTCCGGCGGGTTACGGGTCACCGCAAGATCCTTGCCGTGACCTTGCCGTGGACGGCACGGCCGGCGCCCGGCACGCCGGGACTGGAACACCGGGGCCGGAACGCCGGGACTGGAACACCGGGGCCGGAACGCCGGGACTGGAACGCCGGCGTCGGAACGCCAGGCCGGAAAGCCCAAAGCCCCCACCGGTCCCGGCCCTCACCCGGACCACCCCTGGAGCACGCACGACACCGGTTGCCTGCGACGCGTCGATCCCGCTCCGGAACAGCGGTTGCCCCGCCGGTGCGGCCCGTAGCAGAACCGTTGCGCAGCCATCGGGAGCGCCGCACAGCGAGCGCATAGTGTGTGGCGCTGAAGTTCCTTACCAACAGGGGGAGTCACCACCATGCGATCCATCCGGCCGTCGTGCGCCCGTCGAGGTGGAGGGGGCGCGCCCCGTGCGCTGGCGGCCGTCGCTCTCGCCTCGGCGCTGGCCCTGACCGCCACCGCCTGCAGCGGCTCCGGCGACGACAACGCCGGTGGGCCGGCGTCCGCGTCCGCCACGGCCGACACCGGTGACGGCAAGATCAAGATCCCGGACGACATCAGGAACAAGCTCAAGGAACACGGGATCGACATCGACAAGTGGAAGCACGGCGCCTGGAAGAACTGGGACAAGGACGACTGGCTGCGCGAGGCCAACGACTTCGTCAACCCCATCATCAAGGGTCTGTGGGACTCCGACCGGATGCGGGACGCCAACGACCCCGACAAGGACAAGGGCGTCGACGCCAACGACCTCTCGGGTGACCAGGGAGTGACCGACCCCACGCCGGAGCCGGTCCGGGCGCGGGCGGTGCGGCCGGCTTACCACGCGAACGCGGCCACGGCCGGGAAGGTCTTCTTCGACTCCCCCGAGGGCACGATGGTCTGTTCGGCGACGGTCGTCGAGGACCCGGCGCACCCGGGCAAGTCCAACCTGGTGTGGACGGCGGGGCACTGCGTGCACGCCGGCAAGAACGGCGGCTGGTACCGCAACATCGCGTTCGTGCCGTCGTACAACGACAGGGGGCTGACCGGTTCGGCGCTGGCGGCGGCGACCCGTTCGCAGGTCGCGCCGTACGGTGTCTGGTGGGGCGACGGGGCGCAGACCTCGCAGCAGTGGATCGACCAGGGCGGGGAGACGGGCGGCGACGGTGCGTCCTACGACTACGCCGTGATCCATGTGACGCCCGAGCAGGGCAGTGGCGGCAAGTCGCTCGAGGAGACCGTCGGTTCGGCGTTGCCGGTGAACTTCGACGCCCCCGCGGTGCCGAAGGTGTCGAGCATCACCGCCACGGGGTACCCGGCGGCCAAGCCGTACGACGGGTCGTTGCTGTACCGGTGCGCCGACAAGCCCGGGCGGCTGTCGGTGGACGCGTCGGCGCCGACGATGTACCGGATCGGGTGCACGATGACCGGCGGGGCGTCGGGTGGCGGCTGGGTGGAGACGGGTGCCGACGGCAAGCCGGCGCTGGTGTCCAACACGTCGATCGGGCCGGTCAGTTCGGGGTGGCTGGCCGGGCCCCGATTCGGGGATGTCGCCAAGGGCGTCTATGAAGGGGTCAGCAAGGAGTTCGCTGATCAGTGAGGGGGGTGGGTGGCGCCTGCGCGCCGTGGGGCGACAGGTGCGTGGGCGGGTGACTCGCCGTCGTGGTTGATCGCGCAGTTCCCCGCGCCCCCAGGTAGGCAAATGGGCCGCCCCTGAAAAAAGGGGCGGCCCATTTGCTTACGCTGTCACGCAGCCGGAGCCGGGACGTACGGGGTGAGTTCCGCCGCCAGTTCCTCGTGGACGCGGACCTTGAGGAGGGTGCCCTCCGCGGTGTGTTCCTCCGAGAGGACCTCGCCCTCGTCGTGGGCGCGCGCGACCAGCTTGCCGTGGGTGTACGGGACCAGGGCCTCGATCTCGACCGCCGGGCGGGGCAGCTCGTCGTCGATGAGGGCCAGGAGTTCGTCGATGCCCAGGCCGGTGCGGGCCGAGACCGCGATCGAGCGCTTCTCGTTGCGCAGCAGGCGCTGGAGGACCAGCGGGTCGGCCGCGTCGGCCTTGTTGATCACGACGATCTCGGGTACGTCGGTGGCGCCGACCTCCCTGATCACTTCGCGCACGGCGGCCAGCTGCTCCTCCGGGGTCGGGTGTGCGCCGTCCACCACGTGCAGGATCAGGTCGGAGTCGCCGACCTCCTCCATGGTGGAGCGGAACGCCTCGACCAGGTGGTGGGGCAGGTGGCGGACGAAGCCGACGGTGTCCGCCAGGGTGTAGAGACGGCCACTGGGCGTCTCCGCGCGGCGGACGGTCGGGTCCAGGGTCGCGAACAGGGCGTTCTCGACCAGGACGCCGGCGCCGGTGAGGCGGTTGAGCAGGGAGGACTTGCCGGCGTTGGTGTAGCCCGCGATGGCGACGGACGGCACCTTGTTGCGGCGGCGCTCCTGGCGCTTGATCTCGCGGCCGGTCTTCATCTCCGCGATCTCCCGGCGCATCTTCGCCATCTTCTCGCGGATCCGCCGCCGGTCCGTCTCGATCTTGGTCTCACCGGGACCACGGGTGGCGAGGCCGCCGCCCTTGCCGCCGCCCATCTGACGGGACAGCGACTGACCCCAGCCTCGCAGCCTCGGCAGCATGTACTGCATCTGCGCGAGCGAGACCTGCGCCTTGCCCTCGCGGGACTTGGCGTGCTGGGCGAAGATGTCCAGGATCAGGGCGGTCCGGTCGATGACCTTGACCTTGACGACGTCCTCGAGCTGGATCAGCTGGCCGGGGCTGAGCTCACCGTCGCAGATGACGGTGTCGGCGCCGGTCTCGACGACGATGTCGCGCAGCTCCAGGGCCTTGCCGGAGCCGATGTAGGTGGCCGCGTCGGGCTTGTCGCGGCGCTGGATGACGCCGTCGAGGACGAGCGCGCCCGCGGTCTCGGCGAGGGCGGCCAGCTCCGCGAGGGAGTTGTCCGCGTCCTGCACGGTGCCCGAGGTCCAGACCCCGACCAGTACGACTCGCTCCAGGCGGAGCTGTCGGTACTCGACCTCGGTGACGTCCTCGAGCTCGGTGGAGAGGCCCACGACGCGGCGCAGGGCCGCGCGCTCGGAGCGGTCGAACTGGTCGCCGTCCCGGTCTCCGTCGATCTCGTGGCTCCAGGCGACGTCCTCTTCCATCAGGGCATCGGCCCGAAGACCGTCGGGGTAGTCCTGCGCGAGGCGCCTGGTGTCCTGGGAAGGGGAAGAAGAGGAGGTCATTGGGTCCTTACGTCGATGGGAGTGCCGAAGCCGGCCTTCGACTTCTCAACGTACGAGTACCCCGGGAGATTCCCCGCGACCCGTACCGTGCCGACCTGCCGGCGGTGCCGGCCCGTGCCGGCCCGTGCCGGCCCCATGATGGTCGCACGGTACGCCCGGTCACGGCACCGTGTTATTCCGGGGGCGGCCCCGCATCCGGGGGCCGCCCCGCCGTCACTTCTTGGTCTGCTTCTTCGGGGCCGGGACCTGCTTCCAGTCCGGGTGGCCGGGCATCGGCGGGGTCTTCCGGCCGTACAGCCAGGCGTCGAAGAAGCCGGTGAGGTCGCGGCCCGCGACCGCGGAGGCGAGGCGGACGAAGTCGGCGGTGGTGGCGGTGGCGTCCCTGTGCCGCTGGACCCAGATCCGCTCCAGGCGTTCGAAGGCGGGCTTGCCGATCTCCTGGCGCAGGGCGTAGAGGGCGAGGGCGGCGCCGTCGTAGATGTTGGGGCGGAAGATGCTGATCTTCTGGCCGGGGGCGGGGGCCTTGGGCAGGCCGGGCGGTCCGTCGGCGGTGCGCCAGCGGTCGGAGGCGCCGTAGGCGAGCTTCATGCGGTTGATCATGGGCTGGTGGCCCTTCTCCTCCGCGTACAGCTCCTCGTACCAGGTGGCGTGGCCCTCGTTCAGCCACACGTCGGACCAGACGCGCGGGCTGACGCTGTCGCCGAACCACTGGTGGGACAGCTCGTGCACCATGACCGATTCGACGTACCACTTGGGGTAGACGGGCTCGGTGAACAGGTTCTTCTCGAAGAGGGAGAGGGTCTGGGTCTCCAGCTCGAAGCCGGTGGACGCCTGGGCCATGAGCACGCCATACGTCTCGAACGGGTACGTGCCGACCTTGCTCTCCAGCCAGGCGATCTGGTCCGGGGTCTTGGCCAGCCAGGGTTCGAGCTTCTTCGCGTCGGCGCTGGGGACGACGTCCCGGACGGGCAGTCCGTGCGGTCCGGCGCGGTGCAGCACGGCGGAGCGGCCGATGGAGACCTGGGCCAGCTCGGTGGCCATGGGGTGCTGGGTGCGGTAGGTCCAGGTGGTCCGGCCGCCGGTCCGGACGGTGCCGGTCGGCAGGCCGTTGGCGACGACGGTGTAGCCGTTCGGGGCGGTCACGTGGAAGGTGAACATCGCCTTGTCGGACGGGTGGTCGTTGCACGGGAAGACCAGGTGGGCGGCGTCGGCCTGGTTGGCCATGGCGAGCCCGTCGGTGGTGCGCACCCAGCCGCCGTCCTGGCCCTTGGCGGAGACCGGGTCGCTGGTGTGCTTCACCGTGATCCGCGTCCAGTCGCCCCGGCGCAGCGGAGTGTCCGGCGTGACGACCAGGTCCTCTCCGGCGCCGGCGAAGGCGGCGGGCCGGCCGTCGACCTCGACGGACTCGACCTTGCCGTGCGCGAAGTCGAGGTTGAGGCGGTCCAGGTCGGTGGTGGTCCAGGCGTCGATGGTGGTCACGGCCTGCAGCGGTTTGTCGTTGCTGCCCGGATAGGTGAAGGAGAGGTCGTACGACGCCACGTCGTAGCCCGGGTTCCCCAGGTAGGGGAAGAGCCGGTCGCCGACGCCGAGCGGGGTCGGCGGGGCGCTCGCGCCGAGGAGGGCGACGGAGACGGCGGAGGCGAGGAGGGCGGCGGCCCGCCGGTGCCGGAGCGGTCGGGTGGCACGCCGTGACGCGCGGGTGCGGAGGGTGAGCGGCATGGACCACCGCTACCAGCACACCCCGTGCTCACGCCGCCGACTCGCGTCCGATCCACCCGAACGAGTTGGTCACTGGTGTTGCGCTCGGCCGACGTCGTACACACCGGGCACATTGCGCATCGCGCGCATCAGGGCGGGCAGGTGGGCGGCGTCGGGAAGCTCCACGGTGTACGTGTGGCGGACGCGCTGCTGGCTGGGAGGTTCCACGGTCGCCGAGACGATCTCGGCGCCCTCCTGGGCCATCGCCTCGGTGAGGTCGGCGAGCAGGTGCGGCCGGCCGAACGATTCGGCGACCAGGGTGACCCGGCAGCCGGTGCTGTCGCCCCAGCTCACGGCGGTCTCGGGGCGCCCGGTGCCCTTCATGTGTGCCACCGAGGCGCACTCCACGCGGTGCACGGTGACCACTCCCCCGCGCACGGCGAAGCCGGTGACCTCGTCGGGCGGTACGGGGGTGCAGCAGCCGGCGAGCCGTACGGTCGCGTCCGGGCGGTCGGCGACCACCGCGGTGGCGGTCCTGGGGACGGTGCCGGAGGCGGGGAAGTCGGGTACCGGGCGGCTGGGGGCGGGCGCCGGTGGCTCCTCCGCGCTGTCCGGGTGGGCTGCGAGCCAGCGCTGGATGGCGATCCGGGCCGCCGGGGTGTGGGCGTGCTCCAGCCACTCCCGGGACGGCTCGGAGGCCGGGTCCTGGCCCATCAGGAGCTGGACGGTGTCGCCGTCCTTGAGGACGGTGCTGAGGGTCGCGAGGCGGCCGTTGACGCGGGCGCCGATGCAGGCGTGGGCGTCCTCGCCGTACTGGGCGTAGGCGGCGTCGACGCAGGTGGCGCCCTCGGGGAGGCCGAGGGTGCCGCCGTCGGGGCGGAAGACGGTGATCTCGCGGTCCTGGGCGAGGTCCTCGCGCAGGGTGGACCAGAAGGTGTCGGTGTCCGGAGCGGCCTTCTGCCAGTCGAGGAGGCGGGAGAGCCAGCCGGGGCGGGTGGGGTCGGCGCGCTCGCCGTCGGCCAGGGCGGCCCCGCCCGCGGTCCCGGCCACGTCGGCGGCGGGGGACGCGTCGGCGGCCGGGGCGTACGGGTTGCCGAGGGCGACCACGCCGGCCTCGGCGACCTTGTGCATCTGGTGGGTGCGGATGAGGACTTCGGCGACCTGTCCGTCGGTGCGGGCGACCGCGGTGTGGAGCGACTGGTACAGGTTGAACTTCGGTACCGCGATGAAGTCCTTGAACTCCGAGACCACCGGGGTCAGGCAGGTGTGCAGTTCGCCGAGGACGGCGTAACAGTCCGCGTCCTCGTTGACCAGCACCAGGAGCCGGCCGAAGTCGGCGCCGCGCAGCTCGCCGCGTTTGCGGCTGACGCGGTGGACGGAGACGAAGTGCCGGGGCCGGATGAGGACTTCGGCCGGGATGTCGGCCTCGCGCAGGACCCCGCGCACCTCCTCGGCGATGCCCGCGAGGGGGTCGTCGGCGCGCGCCGCGTTCTCGGCGATCAGCTCCCGGGTGTGCTCGTACTCCTCGGGGTGCAGGATGGCGAAGACCAGGTCCTCCAGCTCGGTCTTGAGCGCCTGCACGCCGAGCCGTTCGGCCAGCGGGATGAGGACGTCCCGGGTGACCTTGGCGATGCGCTCCTGTTTCTCGCGGCGCATCACGCCGAGGGTGCGCATGTTGTGCAGCCGGTCGGCGAGCTTGATGGACATCACCCGCACGTCGCTGCCGGTGGCGACGAGCATCTTCCGGAAGGTCTCGGGTTCGGCGGCGGCCCCGTAGTCGACCTTCTCGAGCTTCGTCACCCCGTCGACCAGGTAGCGGACCTCCTCGCCGAACTGTTCCCGCACCTGGTCGAGCGTCACGTCGGTGTCCTCGACGGTGTCGTGGAGCAGAGAGGCCGTCAGGGTCGTGGTCTCGGCACCGAGTTCGGCGAGGATGAGGGTGACCGCGAGGGGGTGGGTGATGTACGGCTCGCCGCTCTTGCGCATCTGGCCGCGGTGCGAGGACTCGGCCAGGACGTAGGCCCGGCGCAGGGGTTCGAGGTCGGCGTCGGGGTAGTGGGCCCGGTGCGCCTCGGCGACGTGCCCGATGGCGTCGGGGAGTCTGCCGCGGGCGGCGTTGCCGAGCAGCGCGGCCCGGCCGAGCCGGCGCAGGTCGATCCGGGGGCGGGCCTTCCTGCGGACCGCCGCCGCGGGCGCTGCGGGACCGGGCGTCGCAGGGTTCGTGGCCTCCGCACTCATGGGCACCTCCGGCTCGTGGACCGGTGGACGGGGCCCCCAGGGCATACGAGGCTCAGGGATTGGCGACGTTCCCCCGTCCGTGCCGGTGCTTGATGCTATCGAGCCCATCGCGCCCGATTGACCGGCTCCCGCCGAGCGTGAAACGGATCACCCAATCGAGCGACGATTTCGAGGTTTACGATTTTGCGCCACCTGTTCGGGGGGTGGCCGACGTTTCTCGCC
Organism: Streptomyces sp. NPDC086777; assembly: GCF_040702065.1. NCBI lineage: Bacteria > Bacillati > Actinomycetota > Actinomycetes > Kitasatosporales > Streptomycetaceae > Streptomyces > Streptomyces sp. NPDC086777. The sequence goes on from NZ_JBFBJI010000018.1 coordinate 129,366, forward strand.
AGGAGTGGCAACGCGGGCCGTGGATCCAGGTGTTGGAGGACGGTCCTGACCTCGGTTCCCGGCGTGCGGTCGGCTCAGCGGACGGCGTTTTCCAGCCACTCGGTGTCGATCTCGCCCGTGGCGACAATCACTGCGGGGCCGGTCATCTCGATCTCGCCGTCGGGCCGCTCGGTGATGACGAGCCGTCCGCCGGGCACGTCCACGGTGTACGTCGCCGGGGTGCCGGTGACCGAGGGGTCGGCGCCGTCGCGGCGGGCGGCGGCCACCGCGACGGCGCAGGCGCCGGTGCCGCAGGAGCGGGTCTCGCCGGAGCCGCGCTCGTGCACGCGCATCGCGACGTGGCGGGGGCCGCGGTCGGCGACGAACTCGACGTTGACCCCTTCGGGGTAGGCCGACAGGGGGCTGAAGGGGGGCGGGGTGTGGAGGTCGCCGGCGTCGGCGAGGTCCGCGACGAAGGCGACGGCGTGCGGGTTGCCCATGTTCACGTTCCGCGCGGGCCAGGTGCGGTCGCCGACGCTCACGGTCACGTCGCCCTCGGGGAGGCGGGCGCTGCCCATGCCGACGGTGATGTCGCCCGCGGCGGAGCCGCTGTCGGAGGCGGTCTTCGCGATGTGCACGGTCTTGACGCCACCGCGGGTGGCGACGGTGAGGTCGCCCTCCGTGACGTGGCCGGCGTGCTGGAGGTAGCGGGCGAAGACGCGGACGCCGTTGCCGCACATCTCGGCGATCGAGCCGTCGCCGTTGCGGTAGTCCATGAACCACTCGGCGTCGGCGGCCATCCCCTTGGCCTCGGGGTGCGCGGCGGACCGCACGACGTGCAGCACGCCGTCGGCGCCGATGCCGGCGCGGCGGTCGCAGAGGGCGGCCACGGCGGCCGGGGTGAGGTCCAGGGCGTTGTCGGGGTCCGGGACGATCACGAAGTCGTTCTCGGTGCCGTGGCCCTTGAGGAAGGGGATGCTCATTCTTCGAGGGTAAGGGAGGGGTGCGTGGTGCTGTGGCTGCGGGCCGACGGGGGCCTCTCGCGCAGGTCCTCCCCCAGCCTTCGGCCGGGGGTACCCCCAGCGCCCCTTGCGGGGCGCTCCGGTACGGGACGTCTCCGGTGAAGGTGTACGTCGGCTGAAGGCGTACGTCAGCGCAGGCGCGCCACGCGCCACACCGCCAGGACGACCACGATCGCCACCAGGATCACGTAGCCGATGACCACGCGCCAGTCGGGCCGACGGCCCGAACCCCGGGCCGGGAGGCCGGGCCACGTGTAACCGACCTTCCTCGCGGCCATCATTCCCCAGCCGGCCGCGCAGGAGCAGATCAGCAGGCCCAGCATGGCGATCACCGCACCGCTGTCGCCGAAGTCGAAGGCCAGCGGGAAGGCGAACATCAGGGAGCCGACCGCTGCCAGGCCGACGATGGGGGCCAGCTGCCACAGGCGCAGGCGGCGCTGCGGGCGGAGCTCGACCTCGACCTCGGGGCCGCTCGCGAACATCTCCTCCGGCTCGGGACCGTCGGCGGTGACGCCGCCCACGGTGTCGTCCGGACCGTCCGGCGAGAGTCGCCCCTCGCCCTCGTCGTCGGCACCCGGTTCCAGGGCCTCGACGGCGACGTGCTCGGTGTCGTGTGCGGTGTCGCGAGGGCCGGCCTCCATCGCCACGCGCCCTCCCAACCTAGGACTCCACTTGCGATCGAAGCTCGATGATGGCACGGCGGCGCAGGCCCCGATGACCGGTGGCGCATCCCGATGCCATGACGTGATCAGGCTGTGACCGGTCGCTCGACCAACGCCAGGGCCTGCCGCGGAAGTTCTTCGCGGTCCGCCGCGGCCCCACTCAACCAGTGCACCCGCGGGTCGCGCCTGAACCATGAATCCTGGCGGCGCGCGAAGCGCTTGGTGGCACGGACGGTCTCCGCCCGGGCTTCCGCTTCGGTGCACTCGCCGGCGAGCGCCGCCAGGACCTGCTGGTAGCCGAGGGCGCGCGACGCCGTGCGTCCCTCGCGCAGCCCGTGCGCCTCCAGTGCGCGCACCTCGGCCACGAGTCCGGCCTCCCACATCCGGTCGACGCGCAGCGCGATCCGCTCGTCGAGTTCGGGGCGGGCCACGTCGACGCCGATCTGGACGGTGTCGTAGACCGAGTCGTGGCCGGGCAGGTTGGCGGTGAAGGGGCGTCCGGTGATCTCGATCACCTCCAGTGCGCGGACGATCCGGCGGCCGTTGCTGGGCAGGATCGCGCGGCCCGCGTCGGGGTCGGCGGCGGACAGCCGGGCGTGCAGGGCGCCGGAGCCGCGCAGGGCGAGCTCGTCCTCCAGACGGGCCCGCACCTCGGGGTCGGTGCCGGGGAACTCCAGGTTGTCGACGGCGCCGCGGACGTACAGCCCGCTGCCGCCGACCAGGATCGGCCAGCGGCCCTCGGCGAGCAGGGCGTCGATGCGGGCGCGGGCGAGCCGCTGGTACTCGGCGACGGAGGCGGTGACGGTCACGTCCCAGATGTCGAGCAGGTGGTGCGGGACGCCGGCGCGCTCCCCGGGCGTCAGCTTGGCGGTGCCGATGTCCATCCCCCGGTACAGCTGCATGGAGTCGGCGTTGACGACCTCGCCGCCGAGTCGCTGGGCCAGGAAGACGCCGAGGTCGGACTTTCCGGCCGCGGTGGGGCCGACGACGGCGATGACACGGGGGGCGAGGGGTGCGCTGCTCACGGCACCAGTCTCGCAAACCTCGGAGGCGGGTCTCGAACGAGTTACGTGACGGAGCGTGTCCGGCTTCGTTGCCCGTTGCGAGGCTCCCGCCAGCGCCGCCGAGAGGCCGCGACCGGTCCGGCGCAATCGGACGCACCGGGGTCACGCGGGATTTCGCTCGCACGAGTAACGTATGGAGTGGGTATGGGCGTTTTTGCACGGTTCTTTGGGAAGAAGCAGAAGGCGTCGGAAGAGCCGAGGACGCCGGAAGAGCCGGAGGTCGAGGCGTCGGCCGGTGCCGAGCCCGAGGGGCCCGGGCCGGAGGACGCCACGGACGAGGCGGCGGCCGGAGCCGAGGCTGCGCCGAAGGGTGCCGGCGAGGACGACGGCCCGGGCGCGGAGGCGAGGACGGAGCCGGAGCGCGCCGTGGCCGCCGCCGACAACACCGAGATCCCCAAGCAGCAGTCCGCCAAGGAGGCCGCCGACAACGAGGCCGGCGAGGGCGCCCGGACATAGCGGCCCGCGAGGGGAAGCCATAGGGAAGGTAACCATGGGTCTCTTGGACAATTTGAAGGCCAAGCTCGCCCCGGCCAAGGACGCGGCCTCTCACTTCGCGCAGCAGCACGAGGACAAGGTCGACAAGCTCCAGCACGGCATCGACAAGGCCGCGCGGGTCGTCGACGAGAAGACCAAGGGCAAGTACAGCGACAAGATCCAGACGGGTACCGGCAGGGCCAAGGGCGCCATGGACCGGTTCGTACACCCGGGGGCCGAGGGCGGCACGACGCCCGACCCCACCGCGCCGACCCGGCCGGAGGGGCCGCCGCAGGCTTCCTGAGCCGGGCGGGTCCCGGAGCAGATCGGCGGACGGCCGAGAGTCACCTGACTCCCGGCCGTCCGCCGTTCCGGCAGGCGTTCCGCGCGTTCAGGACCAGGTCGCCACCAGGTAGCAGACACCGTACGGTGCGTCGTCGTAGAGGAGCGCCCCGGCGAGGTCCGTGTCCTCGGCCGCGCCGGCCAGGACCTGCCAGGGGGCCCGGCCGGCGGCCTTGAGCTGGTACGCCAGGTCGGCGTCGAGGGCCTTGAGCGCCTCGACGTCGGCCGCGCCGAGCGCCCGGGCGGCCTCGGCGTCGAACGGGGCCGCCCGCTCGTCGAGGTAGCCGGGCGCCTTGAGGGTGCGGCAGGCGCTGGCGTCGCCCATGACCAGCATCGCCACCCGTGCGGCCCGGCCGGCGATCTCCCGGCCGGCCCGGACACAGCGTTCGGCCTCCAGCGGCTCGCCGACGCCGAGCCCCTCGATGGGGGCGTCGGCCCACCCGGTGCGCTCCAGCAGCCAGGCGCCGACGGTGAGCGAGGGCGGCAGCTCGCGCCCGCCCGCCACGTCCGGTCCGTCGCCCAGCCGTACGTCGACCTCGGCGCCGAAGCCCCGGAAGGTGCCCCTGCTGCCCTGCGGGAACGTGCCCCGCCCCGGCTGCTCGGCGGGCCCCACCACCACGAGCAGGTCGGGCCGGGCGGCGGCGAGCACCCCGAGCGCGTCGGCACAGGCGGCACGCGCCGCGTCCAGCTCGGGCGCGGCTCCCGCGGCAACCTCGGGGACGAGGACGGGCGGACAGGGACAGACTGCGGCTGCGACAAGCATGATCGGCAGCCTACTGCTGGTACACGGGCGCGGGACCGCTGCTCCACGCCAGTTCCGCCAGCCGGTAGAAGACGCGGTGCGTGGACATCCAGCCGTCGATGTGCACGTAGTACGCGTCCCCGTCCCCCACCCGGAACACCTCACGGCGTTGCTGGCGCAGGCCCGCACGCGGCCGGTGGGTGCAGGCGACCTCGTACAGGGTGGCCCGGGCCTGTTCCGGGGTGCTCTCGAAGCGGGTGACCTCCTCGACCCTGTAGTGCTCCCCGTTCCCGAACTGCACGACAACCACCCAGCGCGCCATGCTCCCCCCCGGCTCCTGATCGACGCGAGGAGTATGACGGGTTTCAGTGCGCCGCGCAGCCTCCGGTCGCCACCGGCAGCGGCTCCGGGGCGCCGACCTTCGGCAGGCCCAGCAGGACGCCCGCCGGCTTGGCCGCCTCGGCCGCGTTCCGCTTCTCCCAGGCGTCGCCGGCACGGGTGCGCCGTACGCCGAGCACCGGGCCCTCGGCGAGGAGGTGGTGCGGGGCAGCGTAGGTGATCTCGACCGTGACGACGTCGCCGGGGCGGACGTCCTGGTCGGGCTTGGTGAAGTGGACCAGGCGGTTGTCGGGGGCGCGGCCGGAGAGGCGGTGGGTGGCACCGTCCTTGCGGCCCTCGCCCTCCGCGACCATCAGGTCGAGCGTGCGGCCGACCTGCTTCTTGTTCTCGTCCCAGGAGATCTCCTCCTGGAGGGCGACGAGTCGCTCGTAGCGCGCCTGGACGACCTCCTTGGGGATCTGGTTGTCCATGGTCGCGGCGGGGGTGCCGGGCCGCTTGGAGTACTGGAAGGTGAAGGCCTGCGTGAAGCGTGCCTCGCGTACGACGTCCATCGTCTGCTCGAAGTCCGCCTCGGTCTCGCCGGGGAAGCCCACGATGATGTCGGTGGTGATCGCCGCGTGCGGGATCGCCGCCCGCACCTTCTCGATGATCCCGAGGTAACGCTCCTGCCGGTACGAGCGGCGCATCGCCTTCAGGACGGTGTCCGACCCGGACTGGAGCGGCATGTGCAGCTGCGGCATCACGTTCGGGGTCTCGGCCATGGCCGCGATCACGTCGTCGGTGAAGTCACGGGGGTGCGGGGAGGTGAACCGGACCCGCTCCAGGCCCTCGATGCTCCCGCAGGCCCGCAGCAGCTTGCTGAAGGCCTCGCGGTCGCCGATGTCGGAGCCGTAGGCGTTGACGTTCTGGCCGAGCAGGGTGATCTCGGAGACGCCCTCGGCGACCAGGGCCTCGATCTCGGCGAGGATGTCGCCGGTGCGGCGGTCCTTCTCCTTGCCGCGCAGGGCCGGGACGATGCAGAAGGTGCAGGTGTTGTTGCAGCCGACGGAGATCGACACCCAGGCCGCGTAGGCGCTCTCGCGGCGGGTCGGCAGGGTGGAGGGGAACGCCTCCAGCGACTCCGCGATCTCCACCTGGGCCTCTTCCTGGACGCGGGCGCGCTCCAGCAGGACCGGCAGCTTGCCGATGTTGTGCGTACCGAAGACGACGTCGACCCAGGGCGCCTTCTTCACGATGGTGTCGCGGTCCTTCTGCGCCAGGCAGCCGCCGACCGCGATCTGCATGCCGGGACGGGACGCCTTCCTCGGCGCGAGCCGGCCGAGGTTGCCGTAGAGCCGGTTGTCGGCGTTCTCCCGGACTGCGCAGGTGTTGAACACGACCACGTCGGCGTCCCCGTCCGCCCCCTCGGGAGCGCGCACGTACCCGGCGTCCTCCAGCAGCCCGGACAATCGCTCGGAGTCGTGGACGTTCATCTGGCACCCGTAAGTGCGCACTTCGTAGGTCCTGGGTGCCTGAACGTCCACTACCGGGCTCCGGTCGCTGCTGCTGGTCATGGGTCAAGGGTAGGCGGTCCCCGGAGACCGCCGCCCCGGCCCTTCCGGCGAGGGCGGCGCCGTCAGGCGAAGGCGCGGGAGCGGAAGGCGTCGCGGATGTGGCCGATGGGGGCGGGGTCCCTGGTGTAGTAGAGCTCGTTGGTCAGCAGCACCGCCCAGCGGCCCTGCTGTGGAGAGAGCCACACGCCCGCTCCCGGGGAGCCGTGGGGCGTCCAGATGCCGTCGGTCTCCGGGGCCGGGTGCCAGAACAGGCCGCCGGGGGGTGTGAGGTCGCCGGTCCGGATGCGCAGCGACTCCTGGACCCAGGCGGGGCCGAAGCCCGGTCGTGCGCCGCCGTGTCCCGGCTGGAGCAGGTGACGGAGGAAGGCGGCCAGGTCGGGGAGGACGGAGAACACCCCGGAGCTGCCGCGGACTCCGCCCGGCAGGTGCGCCGGTGAGTCGTGTGCGGTGCCTCGCAGGCGGGAGCCGGTGGCGTCGTCGAGTTCGGTCGGCGCACAGCGGGCGGCCGTTTCGCCGGGCAGGGGGCCGTAGCAGGTGCGTGTCATGCCGAGGGGCTGCCAGACGCGGGTGGCCGCGAGGACGTCGAGGCTCCGGCCGCAGAGGTCCTCGGCGAGCTGACCGAGGACGACGGCGTCACGGTCGGTGTACTCCACCGCCTCCCCCGGCGGACGGTGTACCGCTTCGTGGAGGACGCCGTCGCGGATGTCCCGGGGCTGCTCGGCGCGGAGCGGAACGCCGGCGGTGTGGGTGAGCAGGTGGCGGATGGTCGCCCGGCCCAGGGGATGGCCGTAGGCCTGGGACCAGAAGCCGTCCAGTTTCTCGTCGAGCCCCAGCGTGCCGTCCTCGACGAGGGACCCGATGACCGGCCACACCGCGAGGACCTCCGTGAGGGCGCCGACGTCGAAGACGGTGTCGTGCCGCATCGGTTCGTCGGGCCGGTCGGGATCGAGGACGCCCGGCATGCCGATGGCCATGTTCGAGCGGTCACCGACGGCCCAGACGGCGCCGGGGTAGACCTTGTCGCGGACGCCTTCGTCGACGACCTCGCGGATGCGGTCGATGTCTAGGTCGAGGGCCATGGTCTCCCGATCTGTCCTGTGTGGTCTCCCGTCGCTCAGCGTAGTCAGGCGGATGCGCAGGTCCCGGCTGCGCCACGGGCGGGCCGGCGACACGGTTCGCCGGGTGGCGCGCGCACCGCCGACCGGCGGGCGCCCCGCCGACCGGCTGAGGCCGCACGGCCAACCGGCGGGTTCTCCGGGCCGGCCGCCGGGCGGAAGGCGCCCACGGGGTACGCATCGAGCGGGCATGCGACGAGCGGAGCGCACGTGATCCGGGTACTGGTGGTCGATGACGAAGCCCTGATCCGCACGGGTTTCACGCACATCCTCGATACGGCGGACGACATCGAGGTCGTCGCGGCGGTGGCGGGTGGCCAGGCCCTGCACACGGTGCGGGAGCTGCGGCCCGACGTCGTCCTGCTCGACATCCGGATGCCGGACGTGGACGGGCTCACGATCCTGGCTGACCTCCGCCGCATGCCCGAGGCCCCGGTGGTCGCCATGCTCACCACGTTCGACACCGACGAATACGTGGCGACCGCGCTGCGCTCGGGCGCCGCCGGGTTCCTGCTCAAGGACACCGACCCCGAGCAGCTGCCGCATCTGGTGCGCACCCTGGCCGAGGGCGGGACCGTGCTGTCGTCCAGGGTCACCCGCCTGGTGGTGGGCGGCTACCTCGACAACAGCGTGCGCGAGCCCGCCGCGGTCCGGCTCACCGCCCGGCTCACCGAGCGGGAACGTGCGGTGCTCGTCCTCATGGCCGAAGGTCTCGCCAACACCGAGATCGGCGAACGGCTGCACCTGAGCACCGGCACCATCAAGGGCCACGTCACCAACGTGCTCGGCAAACTGCGGGTGGGCAGCCGTGTCCAGGCCGCCCTCATCGCCGAGCGCGCGGGCCTGCTCACCACCTCGCAGGACGAGGGCGTCCGGTGAGGGCCCGGCAGCCGTCGGCCCTGCTCCTCGAGATCGGCTTCGTCGTGATCGCGCTGGCGGACGGCTGGGCACACGTCGGATTCGAGGACCGGCCGACGGCCTTCTGCGCGCTGCTCGGCGCCGTCGCCCTGATGCTGCGGCACCGGCTGCCCCTGACGACCTTCGTGCTCACCCTCCCCACCGCCCTGGTCACCGACGCGGTGTTCGCCCCCATGGCCGCGCTGTACACGCTCTCCTCCCTCAACCGCCACCGGTCCCTGCTGGGCGGCTGCGCGCTGGCCTACGCGATCATCGACTACCTGCCCTGGCCATGGTCGTCCCTGGACGCCACCGAGCTGTCCCAGACGAACAACCTGTTCCACCTCAGCTACACACTGGCCACCGCGGCCGCTCCCGTCTTCCTCGGCCAGCTCGTCCAGGCCCGGCGCGAGCTGTCGCTGCGGCTCGCCGACATCTCCGAGGCCCGTGAGCAGGAGCGGCTGCTGACCGCCCAGAGCGTGCTGGCGAAGGAGCGCGCCCAGCTGGCCCGGGAGATGCACGACGTGGTCTCCCACCAGGTCAGCCTCATCGCCGTCCAGGCCGGGGCGCTCCAGGTGAGCGGCCGGGACGCCGAGACGAGACAGGCCGCGGCCACGATCCGCCGCCTGAGCGTGCAGACCCTGGAGGAGCTGCGGCACATGGTCGGGGTGCTGCGGGCCTCCGGCAGCAGGCCGACGGAGCTCACCCCGCAGCCCTCGCTCGCCGACCTGGACCACCTGGTCGAGGCCAGCGGCATCGAGGCGAAGCTGGAGACCGACCTGCCGGAGGAGCTTCCGCCCACCGTGCAGCGCGCCGTCTACCGCACCGTCCAGGAAGCGCTGACCAACGTCCGCAAGCACGCCCCCGGCGCCGCGGCGACCGTCCGCGTCGGGCACCGGGACGGCGTCCTGTGCGCCACCGTCGCCAACACCGCCCCCACCCGGCCCGCCGTCGCCCTGCCGAGCGCCCAGAACGGCCTGGTCGGCCTGGCCCAGCGCGCGGAGCTGCTCGGCGGCACGGTCACGTCCGGCCCCACCGCCCAGGGGGGCTACGAGCTCCGCCTCGAACTGCCCGTCGAACGCAACCGGTGACCGGTGCCGGTGCGGCCGGGCGGTGGGCGGGCCGGCCAGTCGGCGGGGTGGTTCCGGCCACCTGGCGGATGGTCCGGCCGGGGGGCCTGCACCGACTCTGGAGTACGTGAGGCACCGCCTCGCACCGTCCGAAGCCGTGTCGGGCCAAGAAGGAGGCCGGTCCCATGTCGATCCACCTGACGCTTCTGTGCGCGCCCGGCGGCGACGCCGCCAAGGTCCCGCTCCTCGGTGACGCCCCCCTGGACGAGCGCGACCTGCGCCTGGCAGGCGCCGCGAGAGCAGTGCTCTCCCTCCGTGGGCGGGCGGTCCGGACGCCCACGGTCCGTTGTTCGCAGACCGCCGCCGCCGTCGGCCTGGTGGCGGCACCCGAACCCATGCTGCGCGATCTCGACGTGGGCGGCTGGCGCGGCCGCTCGGTCGGTGAGATCGCCGCGGCCGACCCCGACGGGTTCAGCGCCTGGCTCACGGATCCGGATGCCGCACCCCACGGCGGGGAGTCCGTACGCGGGCTGTGCCGCCGGGCGGCGGACTGGCTGGGCAGCATGGCGTCCGGCACGGGGCACACGGTGGCGATCACCGAGGCGGCGGTCGTCCGGGCCGCGCTCGTCCAAGCCCTGGGCATGCCGGCGAGATCGTTCTGGCACCTCTCCGTGCCGCCCCTGGGCACGGTCCTCCTCACCTGGCGGGACGGCTGGTGGGACGTCCGGTTCGGGCACGACTCCCTCCCGGAGTCACGGCGACGGCTGCTCTCGCCTCCGACGGCCCTCCGCCCGGGCGACCGGAGGGAACGCCGTCGGTCGGATGCGGCAGCGTCGTGGCCGGTCGCGCAGCTCCCCGCACCTCTTCGGGGCCCCCTTCGACCGCAGCGGGCTTCGTCGGACCCGCTCCGGGCCTGACCCGGACCTGACCGGCCGATCGCCCGCCGCGCAGGGGCTGCCTGGCCCCGGCGGGCCGACTCCCGATCCCGGGGCGGGGACTGACGGGACGGCATTTAGCCGCCCCCGCACTCCCGTGGCCGGGACGGTACGGTCCCGTCCGGGCCACGGGGTCCGCCCGGCTCCCCGGAGAGCGGGCGGTGTCAGTACGGCCCGTGGGTCCAGCGCCCGGCCGTCATCGTGGCGTGCACCGGCATCGCGCGCAGCGTGTCCGGATCCGCCGTCAGCGGATCCACGTCCACGACCACCAGGTCCGCGGGGTCCCCGACCCTGATGAGCCGGCGTCCGCGGGCCGCCGCGGCCAGCGCGTCCCGCACCGGCAGGCGCTGCTCCGGGTGCCAGGCGGGGCGGTCGTCGTCGGTCCGGGTGACGGCCGACGCGACGGCGAGCCAGGGGTCCAGCGGCGAGACGGGGGCGTCGGAGCCGAACTCCAGCCGTGCCCCGGCGGCCAGCAGGTCGGCATAGGCGAAGGCGCGTGAGGTGCGTCCGGCCCAGTACCGGTCCGCCACGTCCCGGTCGTCCGTCGCGTGCCGCGGCTGCACCCCCGCCGTGACCCCCAACTCGGCGAAGCGCGGGAGGTCCTCGGGGCTGAGCAGCTGCGCGTGCTCGATCCGGCCGCGGCAGCGCACCGCCTCGAAGGCGTCCAGGGCGAGGGTGTTGGCCCGGTCGCCGATGGCGTGCACCGCCGGTTCGATGCCGTGGGCGGCGGCCCGGCGCATGAGCCGGACCAGCTCGTCCGGTGCCGTCTGCTCGATGCCGTGCGCGCCGTCCGTGTTCTCGAGACCGGGGTAGGGGTCGCAGCACAGCGCGGTACGGGTGTTGAGGGAGCCGTCGGTGAACAGCTTGAGCGGGCCGACCCGCACCGGGCCGCCCGGCTCGCCGATCCCGGACCCGGTGCGCAGCCCGCGGGCCACGGCCGCGTCCAGGTGGCCCGGGTAGACGGCGGCGGACACCCGTACGGCGGGCGGGGCCTGTGCCGAGCGCCGTTCCCAGGCGCCCACGGTGTCCCCGTACTGGAAGTCGATGACCCCGGTGACCCCGCGGGCGGCGGCGGCCCGGCAGGCGTCGGCGATCCAGTCGTCCAGCGTGTCGGCCGGCACCTCGGGCAGGGCCGAGAGGACCTCGTGACCCTCCGCCTCCCGGATCAGCCCGGTCGGGTGGTCACCGCGGCCGACCAGCGCCAGGCAGGCGGAGTTCAGCCACACGGCGTGCAGGTCGGCGCTGACCAGGGCGACCGGCCGGTCCGGCAGGACCGCGTCGAGGAGCCGCCGGTCCGGGGCGTCGGGCCAGAGGCCGTCCCGGAAGCCGTACCCGAACAGGACGGTTGTCGCGCCGGGCGCCGTACGGCCGTGCGCGCGCACCCGGTCGGCCACCTCCCGCGCGGAGGCGGTACCGGCGAGGTCGAGCCGGCGGCGCGCGCTCGCCCACTCGGCGAGGTGGACATGGGCGTCCCACAGGCCGGGCAGCAGGACGCGCCCGTCCAGGTCGAGGACCCGCTCGCCCGCGACTGGACCGGCGGGCGCCACGGTCCCCGGGTCCGGGACCACATGGGTGACCCTGCCGTCCGCCACCCGCACCCCGACCAGCGGTCCGCCCGCCCCCAACCGCACCCGGCCAAGCGTCAGCGCCGGCCTGCGCGGTGCGCCTGCGACCTCCGTCATCGAGCCTCCGTCCGCCCTCAACAACGACAGCACCACCGACTTAGGTTTACCTTACTGGGCCTCCACCGATGTCGGCGGCTCCCGGGCACGCCGAGTTCTTACGGAGATCTTTCGTGACCGGCCGGCGAGGAAAGGACCGCGCCGCCGGCGACGCAGATCCGGTGTGGGACCGGACCTGGTCCCGCGTCATCACCGGCGGACGTTGCCGCCGTGTCGACAGGAGCACAAGGGAAATGACGATGGGTAAGAAGTCGAAGGCCGCCGCGTCGGTCGCCGTGGTCGTGGCCGCCGCCGCGTCCCTCGCGCTGAGCACCGGGCCGGCGTCGGCATACTCCGGCGCTGCCCACGGTGCCGTGTTCGTCCAGACGGACGGGGTGAACGGCAACGCCGTGGTGGCCTACGGCCGCAGCGCGGACGGAACGCTGCACCCGAGCGGCGTGTACGGGACCGGTGGGCTGGGCGGTGTCCTCGACGGGTCGGCGGTCGACCACCTCGCCTCGCAGGGGTCGCTGACGTACGACAGGGCGCACGGCCTGCTCTACGCCGTGAACGCCGGCAGCGACACGGTCACGGTGTTCGCGGTCCGCGGCGACCGGCTGGTGCGCCGTCAGGTCGTCCCGTCGGGAGGCGACTTCCCGGTCGGCGTGGCCGTCCACGGCGACCTGGTGTACGTGCTCAACGCGCTCGGCGGCGGCTCCGTCCAGGGCTTCCGCGCCGAGCACGGCTCGCTCGTGAAGGTGCCCGACTGGCACCGCTCCCTCGGCCTGGACCCGGCCGCCACGCCCCAGTTCACCCACACGCCGGGACAGCTCGCGTTCACGCCGGACGGCCGTGCGCTGGTGGTGACCACGAAGGCCGGCGCCGACACCATAGCCGTGTTCCCGGTGGGCCGGTCCGGCATCGCCGCCCGGCCCGTGGTCACCTCGACCCCCGGCGCGGTGCCCTTCGGCTTCACCTTCGACGCCCGCGGGCGGCTGGTGGTGACCGAGGCGGGCACCAACTCGGTCGCCACCTTCCGGGTCGGCGCTGACCTGCGGCTGACCAAGGTCTCCGAGGTGGCGACCGGCCAGGCGGCGACCTGCTGGATCGTCCGCGACGGCGCGCACGTCTACGCCTCCAACGCGGGCAGCGGCACCCTGTCCGGCCTGCGGGTCGGCGCGGACGGGGCGCTCACCACGGTCGGCACCACCGCGACCGGGGCCGGGACGGTGGACGCCGACGTCTCCTCGGACGGCCGCTTCCTGTACGCGCAGACCGGCAAGGAGGGCGGCGTCGACGAGTTCCGCGTCGACCACGACGGCTCCCTGACCCGGCTGGGTTCGGTCGTCGTCCCCGGCGCGGTCGGCGGCGAGGGCATCGCCGCCTCCTGACGGCCTGCCGCTCGCCGCTGCCCCAGGAGCCGGTCAGGTCTCCAGGACGGCGGCGAGCAGGCCCTCGTAGTCCTCGTCGCACGGGCCGCAGGCGCGCAGGTGCGCGGCGACCCCCGGCCAGCGCCGCCCGGGATCGTCCCCGGAGGCCTTCAGGTCCGCGTACACGTGCAGCAGGCGCAGGGCCTCCGCGCACCCCACGTCCTCCGGGTCCGTGGTCAGGAACCGCTCCAGCGCCGCCCGTGCGGAGAGCCGGTCCGGGTTCGTCATGACCGCCTCCCGGGGATCACGTCCAGGTAGCCGTGGGCCACGAGGTGGTCGCGCAGTCTGCGCCGGGCGTCGAACATCGTCTTGTAGACGGCGTTCCGGCTGCTCCCCAGTTCCAGGGCCAGGGCGTCCAGCGGCACGGCGTCCAGGACCAGCGCCACGAAGACCCTGCGCTGGTGGTCGGTCAGCACCTCGGCCGCCGCCGTGCGCACGGCGGCGGCCAGGGCGCGCGCCTCGGACGACTCCGCGGGGCCGGCCCCGAGCCGGTCGGGCAGCCGGTCCCAGTCCTCGCCGTCGAGTTCGACCCGCCGCGTGCTCCAGAAGTGACGGCCGGTCTTCGCCGACACCTCCAGGACGACGAACCGGTACGCCCAGGTGGTGAAGCGGCTCTCCCCGCGGAAGTCACCGATCTTCCGGGTGATGGCGAGGAGGGCGTCCGCGGCGGCCTGGTGGGCGAGGTCGTCGGCCTCGGGACCGTCGAAGCCGAACCGGGAACGCCGTCGGGCCAGTTCACGCTTGGCGATCCGCAGCAGATCGCCGTGCAGCCGGGCGCAGGCCGCCTCGTAGACCGTGCCGGCCGAGGACAGGTCCCGCACCCAGGACGCCGAGACGGGATCGAGGTCATGCGCACCGCCGGCAGGCGTCACGGTGGCGGTCCGCGCGGGCTCGTCCTGTTCGTGTCCGACCGCAGACGCCATGCGCCTCATCGTAGACGCGCCGCCCCGGGCCCCCGGCGGGGGCTCCCGGGCGACTCCGGTGCCGGTGTCGCACAGGCCGCCCATGGCGGCGGTCCCCGACTCGTCTCCTCCTCGGTTGTTCACCGTCGTACACGGCACCGCCCGAGGAGTCCGCTGCTCTCTGCCTGCCGCGGAACGTCACAGATGTGGGTTGCCGCCGCAGGAGAGGGGCCGCTCGCGGTGCCGGCCGCGCCCGGCGTGACTCAGGTCCGCGGGCGTGATGGCATGTCGGCATGGAGTTGCGGGAGTTGCGGGCGTTCGTCGCGGTGGTGGAGGAGGGCGGGCTGTCGGCCGCTGCCCGGCGGCTGCATGTGAGCCAGCCCGCGCTGTCCCAGACGATCAGCGGGCTGGAGCGGCAGCTGGGGGTGCGGCTGCTGATGCGCGGGAGCAGCGGGGCGAAGGCCACCGAGGCCGGGGCCGCGCTGCTGGGCGAGGCGCGGGCGGTGCTCGCCCGGCACGACCAGGCGGTGCGGGTGATGGCCGGGTTCGCCGGTCCGGGCGGCGGGGCGCTGCGTATCGGGATCCCCCTGGAGCTGCCGTCCGGGCTGCTCGACCCGGCGCTGGCCGAGCTCGCCGAGGCGTATCCGGAGACCCGGGTGCAGGCCCGGCACCTGTCCACGGCGGAGCAGCTGGCCGCGTTGCGGGCCGGTGAGCTCGACCTCGGCTTGCTGCGGGAACGGCCGCACGGGCCGGAGTTCGACGCGCTGCTCGTCGCCCGGGAGAAGCTCGGCGTGCTGGTCGCCGCCGCGCAGGCCGCCGAGCTCGCCGGACCCGACGGCATCCCGCTCGACGCGCTGGGGACCCTGCGGTGGGTCGGGTTCCCGCGCGCCGGCAGTCCCGCCTGGTACGACGAGCTGACGGCGGTCCTGCGCGGCCACGGCCTGGATCTCGGCCCCGAGGCCCCGGAGGGCCAGGCGCTGATCGCCGACGTGAAACTGGCCGCGGTCGCCTCCGGGCAGGCCTTCGCACTGGCCCCGCCGGGCTGGCAGCAGCCGCTCCCCGACCACGTGACGTGGTCACCGCTGGCCGGCACGCCGCTGGTGCGGCGCACCTGGGTGGTGTGGCCGGCCGACTCCCGCCGCCGGGACCTGGGCCGGTTCGTCGCCGCCCTGGACCGGTCGGTGCGGGAGTAGCGGGGGCCCACGCCCACGGGGTCCGTCAGACGGCGGTACGGCCGCCGTCGACCGGCAGGATCGCACCCTGGACGAAGCTCGCCGCGTCGCTGACCAGGTAGGCGATCGCCTCGGCGATCTCGCGCGCCTCACCGGGCCGGCCGACGGGGGCCTGGGCGGCCAGGGCGTCCAGGGCGTCGCCCATGACGGCCGTGCCTTCGGTACGGGTGGGGCCGGGCTCCACGGCGTTGACCCGCACCCCCTGCGCGCCGAACTCGGCGGCCCAGGACTTGGTCAGCAGGTTGATCGCGGCCTTGCTCGACGCGTACAGCGCCATCCCGGCCACTCCGTACTCGGCGACCATGGTGCTGATGTTGACGATGGCGCCCTGCCCGCGCTCGGCCATGCCCGGGGCGAGTTCGCCCACCAGGTAGAACGGCGCCTTCACGTTCAGGTCGTAGACGGCGTCCACCTGGTCGGCGGGCGTCTGTGCCGTCGGCCCGAACGGGAAGATGCCGGCGTTGTTGACGAGGATGTCGACGCGGCCGCCGCCCAGTGCGGTGGCCTCGCGGGCCAGGCGCCGCACCGAGTCGGCGTCCCGCAGGTCGGCCGCGAGGAAGTCCGCCTTGCCGCCGCGTTCCCGGACGGCGCCGACCACCCGCTCGCCGCGGTCCGCGTCGCGCCCCGCGACCAGGACGTGCGCACCGCGCTCGGCGAGCAGCGTCGCGGTCGCCGCGCCGATGCCGCTGGTCGCACCGGTCAGCAGGGCCACGCGTCCGGTCAGGTCAGCAGAACTCATGAGGTGTCCTTAAAGTGTGGAAAGTGGGGCGAATCCATCGTCCCGCCGTCTCGTCCGTGAGGCGACGGGAGTCCACAGCGGCTGCGGCGTCCCCGGGATTCCGTTCTCCCCATCAGCGGATCCGATGCCCGCCATAAGCGCCCCCCTCCAGAGGCGGCGCTTATGGCGGCCCTTCGCCGCCCGAATGGCCGTGGCGCGACCAACTGGACACGTCCCGCGGTTACATGACCCGTACGGCTCGGGGCCCCGGCGGCCCGGAACGGTGCGGACCGGCACCGATCGTCAGGTGAGGCAGCAATGAGCGAACCGAACGCAGAACCGCACGCGGAACCGGACGCGGACACGAGCGCGGCACCGGACGCGTCCGGGGAGAACCGCACGTACGACGTGATCGTCCTGGGCGCGGGACCGGTCGGGCAGAACGTCGCCGACCGGGCCAGGGCCGCCGGGCTCTCCGTGGCCGTCGTGGAGCGGGAACTCGTCGGCGGCGAGTGCTCCTACTGGGCCTGCGTCCCGAGCAAGGCGCTGCTGCGGCCGGTCCTCGCCGTAGCCGAGGCGCGCCGCGTGGACGGCGCCCGGCAGGCCGTCACCGGACGACTCGACGACGCCGCGGTCTTCGCCCGCCGCGACCGTTACGTCACCGGCTGGGACGACAGCGGGCAGGCGCAGTGGGTCAAGTCCATCGGGGCCGACCTGTTCCGCGGCCAGGGCCGGCTCGACGGACCGCGCCGGGTCACCGTCGAGCGGGACGACGGCGCCCGGCAGACCCTCGTCGCCCGGCACGCGGTGGCCCTCGCCACCGGCAGCCGGCCCGCGCTGCCGGACATCCCGGGGATCGAGGAGGCCCGGCCGTGGACGAACCGGCACGGCACCGACTCCAGCACGGTGCCGGGACGGCTGGTCGTGGTCGGCGGCGGCGGGGTCGGCGTGGAGATGGCGACGCTGTGGCAGGGGCTCGGATCGCGGGTCACGCTGCTCGTCCGGCGGCGGCTGCTGCCCCGCATGGAGGCCTTCGCCGGGGAACTGGTCGCCCAGGGGCTGGCCGAGGCCGGCGCGGACGTGCGGACCGGCGTCCAGGTGACCGCGCTGCGCCGCCCGGACCCGGCGGGGCCGGTGACGCTCACGCTCGACGACGGCAGCGAACTGGAGGCCGACGAGGTCCTGTTCGCCACCGGACGCACGCCCAACACCGACGACATCGGCCTGGAGACCGTGGGCCTGGCCCCCGGCTCCTGGCTGGAGGCGGACACCACCTGCCTGGTCGACGGGGTCGAGGGGGCGTGGCTGTACGGCCTCGGGGACGTCAACCACCGCGCGCTCCTCACCCACCAGGGCAAGTACCAGGGGCGGACGGCCGGTGACGCCATCGGCGCCCGCGCCGCGGGCCTGCCGCTGGACGACGGGGACTGGGGCGACCACGCCACGACCGCCGACCGGCACGCCGTGGCCCAGGTCTTCTTCACCGACCCGGAGGCGGGCGCGGTGGGCCTGACCGCCGAGCGAGCGGCCGCCGCCGGGCACCGCGTCGAGACGGTCGACCTCGACCTGAACGCCGCCCAGGGCGCCAACCTCTACGCCGACGGCTACACCGGCCACGCCCGGCTGGTCGTCGACGCCGACCGGGGCGTTCTGCTCGGGGTGACGATGGTCGGGTCCGGGGTCAGCGAAATGCTGCACGCGGCCACCGTCGCGGTCGCCGGCGAGGTCCCCCTGAAACGCCTCCGGCACGCGATCGCCCCGTTCCCCACGGTCAGCGAGATCTGGGTGTTCCTCGTCGCGGCAGCGCTCCGAAAGGGCGCGGGGCACCGCGCGACCGGCCACGACGGCGCGGCACCCGGCTGACGCCGCCTCGCGGCACCTCCGGTGAAGCGCTCAGCGCGGCTGGCCGGAGCCGACCATCGCACGGACGGCGGTACCGACCCGCTCGGCGACCGTCTCGGGGCTGGACGCGTCGAGCTTGCCGTCGAGGTGCAGGAACGCCAGGCCGTGGACCAGTGCCCACGCCGCGGTCGTCAGGCCCTCCCGGGCCCCGGCCCCGCCGGGAAAGGCACTCCGCACCAGCGTGTCGACGTAGGCGGAGAGCACGGCGGCCGCCTCGGTGCGTTCGGCGCTGCCGGGATCGCAGGGCTCGGCGAACATCGCCCGGAAGAGCGCGGGGTGGTCGAGGGCGAACCGGACGTAGGCCACGGCGACGTCGACCAGGTCGTCGGGGGTCGAGGGCGGCGCCGGACGGGCGGCCGCGAGATTCCTGGCGAGTTCGCGGTAGCCCTCCGCGGCGACGGCGGAGACCAGCGCGTCACGGTCCGCGTAGTGGCGGTAGGGGGCCGTGGGCGAGACCCCGGCCCGCCGGGCCACCGCCCGCAGCGACAGCGCCCCGCTGCCGTCCTCCTCCAGCAGTTCCCGGGCCGCCCGCAGGCACGCGGCCCGCAGGTCGCCATGATGGTACGAGTCGCTCGGTGGTGGCATGGGTCACCCTCAGAAATGTTTACGGCGCTGACATCGCGTGCCTAATGTGAGCGCCGTACACATTGTTGGCGCCGTGCACATTCTACGGCGGTGGAGAGGAGACCCCGGATGACAAGCCCCCTGTTCGAGCCCCTGCGGCTGCGGTCCGGACCGGTGCTGCGCAACCGAATCGCGAAGGCGGCCATGGAGGAGGGGATGGCCGGACCGGGCCAGGTCCCGGACGAGCGGCTCCTCGCGCTGTACCGGCGCTGGGGCACCGGCGGCGCCGGACTGCTGGTCACCGGCAACGTGATGGTGCACGCCGAGGCGCTGACCGGCCCGGGCGGCGTCGTCCTCGACGGGACCGCTCCGCTGGAGCCGTTCGCCGAGTGGGCAAAGGCCGGCCGGGCCGGGGGCGCGGCGATGTGGATGCAGATCAACCATCCCGGCCGTCAGGTCCAGGCCGGGATGCCCGGCGTGGTGTGGGGGCCGTCGGACATCGGCGTCGAGGCGGGCCGGCACAGCAAGCGGTTCGGCCGCCCGAGCGCCATGACACCGGAGCAGATCGAGGCCACCGTGCGGCGGTTCGCGGTCACCGCGGAACGGGCCGCGCGGGCCGGGTTCGACGGGGTGCAGATCCACGCGGCACACGGTTACCTGCTCTCCCAGTTCCTGTCCCCGCTGGTCAACCGGCGCACGGACCGGTGGGGCGGCCCGCTGGAGAACCGGGCGCGACTGCTGCTGGACGTGGTGCGCGCGGTACGGGCCGCGGTGGAGCCGGGGTTCGCGGTCGCGGTGAAATTGAACTCGGCCGACTTCCAGCGCGGCGGCTTCGGCGTCGACGACGCCCGCCGGGTGATCGCACTACTCGAACCGCTCGGCGTGGACCTGGTGGAGCTCTCGGGCGGCAGCTACGAGAGCCCCGCCATGTCGGGCCGCCCGGCCGACGCCCGCACCCGGGCCCGCGAGGCCTACTTCCTGGACCTGGCACGGGACCTGGCCGCCGGCAGCCCGCTCCCGCTCATGCTCACGGGCGGCATCACGCGGCGGGAGACGGCCGAGCGGGTGCTGGCCGACGGCGTCGACCTGGTCGGGATCGGCACCGCGCTGGCGGTGACCCCGGACCTGCCCGGCCGCTGGCGGCAGGGCCGGGAGGCGGACGGGCAGCTGCCGCCGGTGGCCTGGTCGGACAAGATCCTCGCCTCCGCGGCCGGGATGGCCCTGGTCCGCCGTCAACTGCGCCGCATCGCCCGCGGCGCCGAACCGAGGCTCACCACCCGCCCGGCCTGCGCCCTCGTCTCCGAGCAACTGGTGGCCCGCCGCCAGCTGCGCCGCTACCGCTCCTGGCTGCCGGAGGCGGCCGCACACCGCCGGCCCGCCCACCGCTGACGGACCGTCATCGGTGGAAGAGCTCGTTCAGGTCGGACTGCGCGATCTGGCCCTCGGCATAGGAGAAGGTCCCACGCTCCGCCAGCTCCCGGGCCGCGGCGAGCAGATGCGCGTACATCGCGCGGGCGATGCTGCCGCCCACCGTGACCCGGCGTACGCCGAGTCCGCGGAGGTCGGCCAGGGACAGCGCGCCGCCGGTCAGGCCCATCACCACGTTCAGCGGGCCGTCGATCTCCCGCACCAGCGTGCCGATCGTCACCGCGTCGGCCGCGCCCGGCACGAACGCGCAGTCGGCGCCCGCGGCCAGATACGCGTTGGCCCGCCGCACCGCCTCGTCGAGCGGGCCGCCGGTGAGCAGCACGTCGGTCCGGCCGACCAGGACGAACGGCTCGCCCGCCGCGTCGACCGCCTCGCGCGCGGCACGGATCCGGTCGGCGGCGAGCTCCGGGTCGTACAGCGGCCGGGAGCGGTCGCCCGTGAAGTCCTCGATGTTGCCGCCCGCCGCTCCCGCCGCGAGCGTCATCGAGATCGTCTCGGCCACGGTCCTGGGCGCCTCGCCGAACCCGTCCTCCAGATCGGCGCTGACCGGGACGCGCAGCTCCGCGGCGATCTCCCGGATCCGGTCCACCATCGTGGCGCGGTCGACCCGGCCGCCGCCGTAGTCGTGGTCCGCGCGGCCCAGGGAGAAGGCGATGCCCGCGCTGGTGGTGGCCACGGCCGGGAAACCGGCCGACTCCAGGACGCGGGCGCTCCCCGCGTCCCAGGCGTTGGGGAGCAGGAAGCAGCCCTCCCGGTGCAACTCCACGAAGCGTGCGGCCCGTTCTCGGCGTTCAGTGTCCACGTCGAGCAGTCTGTCAGCCGGCACCGGCAATCGGGCGTCAGCGGCTCCCGGCGAGGTCCAGGGCGATGTCGGTGATCATGTCCCCCTGCCAGCCGACCAGCTTGCGGCGCCCCACCTCGACCAGGATCGCCCGGGTGTCCGGGCCGCGCCGGGGGTCAGCTGCATCGCGGCCCCCGTCTTCGCCGGTCCCACCGCGGTCGCGGCGCTCTCGGTGGCCGTGCCCTGCGGTCGCTTCCGCCCGGCACAACTGGCCCCCGCCGTACGGACCGCGGCCCTGGGCCTCTCCCGGGCCCTGCGCGGCGCCAGGCACCCGGCGGGAACGGCGTGAACACCGCGATGTCCGGTGTGCGCGAAGCCTTGGTCGGCTCCTGGCGTGGGCGGCGAACGGCGTACCGTCATGCCCGTCCGGTACCCGCCGTCGCCCGCGCACGTCGAACGACCGAGGAGGAACTTCCCCCGTGACCTGCCGAGTCATCCTCGTGGCCCCCGCCATCACGCCCTCGCTGCGGCGGGCCCGCTTCGACGACGGCGACTCGATCGAGAAGCCCGAGGCGGTGGCGCTGTCCCTGCCCGCCGCGGGCGCGGAGGTCAGCTCGCCGGGCGTGCGCTGCCGGGAGACGGCGGCCGCGCTGGGCCTCGACACCTCGGTGGAGCCCGAGTTGGCGGGTCTGGACGCGGGGCGCTGGCGGGGGCGGACGCTGGAGGAGGTCGGCACCGCCGAGCCCGACGCGCTGCTCCAGTGGCTGACCGACCCGGGGGCCGCCCCGCACGGCGGGGAATCGGTACGGGAGTTGTGCGCGCGGGTCACCGGCTGGCTGGGCCGGACCGGACTGACCGTCGGCAGGACGATCGCCGTGGTGGAGCCGGAGGTGGTGCGGGCCATGGTGCTGCACGCGCTGGGGGCGCCCGAGGCCGCGTTCTGGCGCGTGGACGTCCCGCCCCTGTCGGCGACGGAGATCACCGGCGGACCCGGCCGCTGGAACCTCCGGCTCGGGCAGGTCGGCGGCTAGGGGCTGTCCGGCGGCCGCCGGAAATGCGGTGGAGCGGTGCGCTCCGTCCTGCCTAGGGTCGCGCCATGACCACCCGCACCTTCCGCATCACCGTCCGCGGCGTCTTCGACGGACTCAGCGCCGGGCAACGCGCCGAGCTGCTCTCCCGCGCCGCCGAGCACGACGTGCTGCGCGCGGCCTTCACGCCCGGGGGCCACCTCAGCTACGACATCACCGCCCGCCCCGCCTTCACCTTCCGCTTCCAGGACACCGGGGAGGAAGAGGAGGACATCCTGGCGGCGACCGAGCGCGCCGAGGAGGCGGCCCGCGCATGGCTCACCGAGCGCGGGTACGGCCACAAGAACCTCAGGTCCAGCGCGGAGGACCTCTCCCACGCACCTCTGAGCAAGCGGCAGCGCCGGGCGGCCGCGCAGCGCCAGGACTGACACCGGGTCCGGCACCTGGTCCTGGTCCTGGTCCTGCTCCTGGCCCGTCTCAGGGTCTGTCGCCGGCGTCGGTGGATACGGCCACGGCGGCCTGAAGTCGCCGTGGTTCAGGTCACGTCGAGGTGTGGCCGAATCGTGGGGAGCCTGTGCCGTGGGCGTGGCATGCTCGGGGCCACACCGAGTTACCGGCCGGTTCTACCCGTCGGTAACCACGATCGGTGTCTCTTCGTCACCCCCCACCCTCAGGACTGACCTTGCGCAGACGCACAAGGCTCGGGCACGCCCTCCTGCCCGGCTTCGCCGTGACCGCCCTCCTGCTCGCCACCGGCTGCTCCTCGCCACCGCACCAGGCCGCCGCCGACGGCCGCGCACGGGAGGCCGCCCAGGTCTCCGACGGCGCCGACGCCCCCGCCCGCACGGACGGCAGGACGCTTGCCGTCGCCGCCGCACCGGCCGCCGCCGCGACCACGGCCGCGGGCTCGGCGGGTGCGGGCCGCCCGGCGCACCGCACCACGCTCGCCGTCACCTCGTACGACAGCAAGACCCGACGTGCCGTCATATCCCCGGCGGGGAAGGGGGGTTCGACGGGCCGGGGGAGGACGGGCGCGCCCGTCGTCTCCCCGAGCCCCTCGGCGCCGTCGCCGTCGGCCACCGCATCGGCATCGGCCTCGGCCTCGGCCTCCGCGCAGCAGGCCGCCGTCGGTGACGTCATCGCCAGCGCCCCGGCGCCCGGTGCCCCGGACGGGCTGCTCGCCAGGGTGACGAAGGTGCTCGGCGAGACCGACGCCGGCACCGAGGTGCAGACCGAGCCCGCGACCCTCGACGCGCTGCTCGGCGACGACACCGCGAAGGGCACCGTGCCCGTCGACCCGGCCGCCTTCGAAGTCGACAAGCTGCTGCCGGACGTCAAGGTCTCCTGGTCCGGGACCGGTGACGTGCACGTCGGCCCCGAGGGTGCCACCGTGCCGCTCGGCAGCCTCCGCCTGGACGTCAGCACCGAGGTGCCGGCCGCCGACGGTGCGCCGGCCTCTGCCGCGGCCTCGGTCTCCGGCTTCGTCCAGGTCTCCCCGCAGGTCGACTTCGCCTACGGCGGCGCGGGCACCGGCACCGCGCCCGGCTCCGCCTACCTCGGCGTCTCCGGCGACTGGACCTCCGGCTGGGCGGTGAAGGGGCGGGCCGGGGCCACCGCCACCCCCCTGCGCATCCCGTTCGCCAAACTGCACGCCGACCCCGTCCTCCAGGTCGGCGCGGTCCCCGTCGTCGTCAACCTCGACCTGACCTGCTATCTCCAGGTGAGCGGCGACGGCAGGATCACGGTCGACGTGGAGCAGAACCTGAAGGGCGGCTTCAAGGCGGGCGGCACCTTCGGTACGGCCCAGGGCTGGACGCCGGTCAGCAGCTCGACCATGACGAGCACGCCGGTGCGCACCTCGGTGGCCACGTCGGGAAGGGTCCGGACCACGCTGGGCGCCGAGGCCTCCGTCGGCCTCTACGGCAGCGTGGGCGTCACCGCCGACCTGGCGCCGTACCTGCGCGGTGAGGCCACCGGCACGGTCACCGCCACCTCCGCGACCCCGGGTGCGGATGCCGAGGGCGTCTGGAACCTGTACGGCGGTGTCGACCTCTCCGGCACCCTCCGTCTCCAGCTGTCGGTCTTCGGCACACCGGTACTGGAGCGGGGCATCCCGCTGGGCACCCTGCACCGCGAGTGGAAGCTGGCGGGCGGCACCCTCTGACCTCGGGTCAGGCCGTGCCGCCCGGTATCCAGCCCTGGCCGCGCAGCACCGCCGAGACGTCCGGCGCCCGGTAGTGCTCCCCCTTGAGCACCTTGCCGTCGGCCCGGCGGGCCACCTGCCCGTCGGGCCCCAGCTTGCTCATGTTGGACCGGTGGATCTCGGCGAGCACCTCGTCGAGGTCGATCCCGTGCACCAGCGCGGTGCCGTACGCCACGTAGACCACATCCGCCAGTTCGTGCGCGAGCCGGTCCAGAGGCCCCTCGACCGCGACCTCGGCGACCTCCGCGGCCTCCTCGGCGAGCAGCTCCCCGCGGTGCGCGGCCAGTTCGGGAGAGACCTCGGCCGGCGTGGTGCGGGCGGCCAGGCCGAAGGCGTGGTGGAACTCCCGGACGAGCCGGGCGGGCGAGGTGCCGGCCGGGGCACCGGGGACGGAACTGGTCATGCGAACGACTCTAGCGCCCGCCACTGACAACCCCGGTCCGCCGCCGGGCCCCCGCCCCTTCCCCGGTCCCGGCCCCGCCCCGGCCCTGGTCACGACTCCACCCCGGCCCAGGACCCGACCCCGGCCCTGGTCAGGACGGTGACCGGCTGGCAGGATCGCGCGCATGTCCAAGCTGCTCCCGCGTATCGGCAGACGCCGCGCCCTCCAGTGCGCGACCGCCGGCGTCGTCGCGTTCGGCCTGCTGCTGTGGTGGCTGCTGCCGCTCGGCGAGAAGCCGCCGACCGGGACGATCGTCTTCAGCACCGGGACGCTGCGCGGCGTCTACCAGGAGTACGGCGAACGGCTGCGCACCGAGCTGCGCAAGGACATGCCCGGCCTGAAGGTGAAGCTGGTGCAGAGCAACGGGTCGTACGAGAACGTACGGCGGGTGGCGACCGGCCACGCCGACTTCACCATCGCGGCGGCCGACGCGGTGGAGACGTACGAACTGAACGGCGGCCAGGACGCCGGCCGGCTGCGCGGGGTGGCCCGGCTCTACGACGACTACGTCCAGCTCGTGGTGCCCGGCGACTCGGGCATCACCGGTGTCGCACAGCTGCGCCACAAGCGGGTGGCGATCGGGCTGCCCAACTCGGGGGTGCGGCTGATCGCCGACCGGGTGCTCAGGGCCGCAGGGGTGGACCCGGCGAAGGACATCACACCGGTGTCCGACGGCATAGACACCGGCCCCGACCAGTTGCGGCGCGGCAAGATCGACGCGTTCTTCTGGTCGGGCGGCCTGCCGACCAAGGGGCTGCTGGACCTGGCGAAGCAGTTCAGCTTCACGTTCGTCCCGATCGGCGAGAGCCTCGTCGGCAGGCTGCACACGGAGGGCGCGGCCTCGCTGTACTACCGGGCGACCAACATGCCGGAGTCGGCGTACCCGTCCGTGCAGCAGGGCACGACGGTGCCCACGATCGCGGTGTCCAATGTCCTGATCACGCGCAAGGACGTCGACCCGCGGCTCACCGAGTGGGTGACCCGCACGGTCATCAAGAGCCGCGACGACATCGGCAACCACGTCCACTCGGCCCAGCTGGTGGACCTGCGCACGGCGATCTACACGGACCCGCTGCCGTTGCAGGAGGGCGCGCGCCGCTACTACCGCTCGGTGAAGCCATAGCTGTGCAGCACCCCGACCGCAGCGCCCCGAAAGGGGCGCTGGGGGTACCCCCGGCCGAAGGCTGGGGAGGAACTGTGCGAGCAACCCCCACGCACCGGCACCCGAGACACCACCGCGCCCACCCGTCTCTCACCGGCCTCGCGGCACGGACACAGTCACCCGCAACCCCTGCGGCTCACGGTGCTCGTAACCGATCGCCCCTCCTCCCGTAGCCAGCAACGCCCGCGTGATCGACAGCCCCAGCCCCGACCCCTTCACGTTCTGATGCCGCCCGCTCCGCCAGAACCGGTCCCCCACGCGCGCGAGTTCCTCGTCCGTCAGCCCCGGCCCGGTATCGGTCACCACGATCGTCGACACGCCACCCGCGGCACTCACGGTCACCTCCACCGCACCCCCCTCCGGCGTGAACTTCACCGCGTTGTCGATCACCGCGTCCAGTGCGCTGGACAGTGTGACCGGGTCGGCCCACCCGGTGGTCGGCGTGCAGTCCCCGGTCAGCCGGACCCCCTTCGCCGCGGCGGCCGGCGCCCACGCGGCGATCCGCTCCTCGGCCAGCCTGCCGAGGTCGGTCGTCATCAGCTCCGCCTCCGCGTGCTCGGCCAGCGCCAGGTCGAGCAGGTCGTCCAGGACCTGTGCGAGCCGCTTGCCCTCGGTACGGACCGAGGCGATCTCCTCGTTGTCCTCGGGCAGTTCGAGGGCGAGCAGCTCGATGCGCAGCAGCAGCGCGGACAGGGGGTTGCGCAGCTGGTGGGAGGCGTCCGCGACGAAGGCCCGCTGCTGCTCCAGCACGTCCTCGACGTTGTCCGCCATCTCGTTGAACGCCCGGGCCAGCCGTCTGAGTTCCGGCGGGCCGCCGGCCGCCGCAACCCGGGACTTGAGGCGGCCGCTGGCGATCGCGTGCGTGGTGGCGTCGAGCACCCTTACCGGCCGCAGCACCCACCCGGTCAGCCGCAGCGCCGCGCCGACGGCGAGCAGCATCGCCGTGCACTCGCCCGCGCCGATGACCAGCCAGTCGCGCAGGGTGCGGGAACGCATCGGGCCGGTGGGCGAGTCGGTGACCACCACGGCGACGACGTCGCCGTCCCGGATCACCGGTGAGGCCACCACCAGCCGGCTGCGCTGCCAGGGCCACACCTGCGCGGGATCGTGGCTGCGACGGCTGAGCAGGGCCTCGTCGAAGGCCTCCCGGACCTCTCCGGTCGTCGGCAGCACCCAGTCGTCGGGCGCGTTGGCCATGGAGGACGCGTTCCGGTAGAAGACGCCCGCACGGATGCCGTAGACGCCGTAGTAGCTGGCGAGTTCGCGGCGGAGGGTCTCCAGGCGGTCGTCCGTGCTCGTGGGGCGCGCGGTGGTGGGGGTGTCGGTCACGAACTGGGCGAGGGCGGCGAACCGCGCGGTGTCGTCGATGCGGTCGACGACGACCCGCTGCTGCTGCGCGGAGGCCGTGCTGACGGCGAGCGGAACGCCGAGCGCGAGCAGCACGGCCGCCATCAGGACGATGAGCAGCGGAAGGAGGCGGGTGCGCACCCGTCCCCGCTACCCGGCCGGGGCGACGAGCCGGTAGCCCACGCCACGTACGGTCTCTATGAGCGCGGGCATGCGCAGCTTGGCGCGCAGGGAGGCGACGTGCACCTCCAGGGTGCGGCCGGTCCCCTCCCAGCTGGTGCGCCAGACCTCGCTGATGATCTGCTCCCGGCGGAAGACCACGCCGGGCCGCTGGGCGAGCAGCGCCAGCAGGTCGAACTCCTTGCGGGTGAGCTGGACGACCTTGCCGTCCACGCTGACCTGACGGGTGGGCAGTTCGATGCGGACGGCGCCGAGCCGCAGCGCGCTGTCGCCGCCGCCCTGGCCGTCCTCGTGGTGGGTGCGCCGGCTGACGGCGTGGATCCGGGCGAGCAGTTCCCCGGTGTCGTACGGCTTCACCACGTAGTCGTCGGCGCCGAGGTTGAGGCCGTGGATGCGGGAGCGGACGTCGGAGCGGGCCGTCACCATGATGACCGGGGTGCTGGTGCGCTTGCGGATCTTGCCGCACACCTCGTAGCCGTCCTGGTCGGGCAGGCCGAGGTCGAGCAGGACGACGTCGTAGCCGTCGCTCTCGGGGACGAGGGCGCGGAGTGCCTCCTCGCCGCTGCGGGCGTGGGTGACGGAGAACCCGTGCCGGGCCAGGACAGCGGAGAGCGCGGCGGCGACGTGGTTGTCGTCCTCGACGAGCAGCAGTCTCATCCCGGCCCCCTCCGGTTCAGCGGTCGTACGGTCGTGGTTCGTCGTCGGCTCGCCTGCGCTGAACCCACGCGTTGTAGAAAGCGTGCACGCGCGTGCACGAGGAGCAGTCACGCTGATGGACGCCGACGGCGTCAAGTGGGTTCCGGTGACGGGCGGGTTCCGTTACGCGGCCGATACCCGGGCCACGGCCCGAGCTACGACCCGTGTCCGGCTGCTACCGGATCGTGATGCTCAGATCTCGCTCAGATGTAATGACGCTGGTCATCCGCTCTCAATACATTCCTCCGAAACCGAGGAGGACGGAGCCCGAAAGCGATGACCGAAGTATCGGTGGCCGAGCAGGACGTGGCCGCGACCGGCGAACTGGTCGTCCTGAAGAACGTCAACAAGCACTTCGGGGCGTTGCACGTGCTCCAGGACATCGACCTGACGATCGCCCGCGGTGAGGTCGTGGTGGTGATCGGGCCCTCCGGGTCCGGCAAGTCCACGCTGTGCCGCACCGTCAACCGCCTGGAGACCATCGACTCAGGATCGATCACCATCGACGGCAGGCCACTGCCCCAGGAGGGCAGGGAGCTGGCCCGGCTGCGCGCCGACGTCGGCATGGTCTTCCAGTCCTTCAATCTCTTCGCGCACAAGACGGTGCTGGAGAACGTGGTGCTCGGGCAGGTCAAGGTCCGCAAGGCGGACCGGAAGCAGGCCGAGGAGAAGGCCCGCGCCCTGCTCGACCGGGTCGGCGTGGGCGCCCAGGCCGACAAGTACCCCGCGCAGCTCTCCGGCGGCCAGCAGCAGCGCGTCGCCATCGCACGGGCGCTGGCCATGGACCCGAAGGTCATGCTCTTCGACGAGCCGACCTCGGCTCTCGACCCGGAGATGATCAACGAGGTCCTGGAGGTCATGCAGCAGCTGGCCAGGGACGGCATGACGATGATCGTGGTCACCCACGAGATGGGCTTCGCCCGCTCGGCCGCGAACCGGGTGGTCTTCATGGCCGACGGCCGGATCGTCGAGCAGGCCACCCCGGACCAGTTCTTCAGCAACCCGAGCAGCGACCGGGCCAAGGACTTCCTGTCGAAGATCCTGCACCACTGAGGCACGGCAGGCCCCGCTTCTTTTTCACCGACGTCTCCACGGACGTCCCCGCTGACGCCCGCACAGCCGTCCGCACAGCCGTCTCCACGGCCGTCTCCACAGCCGTCTTCACCAAAACGAGGGATGTTCATCATGCAGCTCCGCAAGGTCACC
Organism: Streptomyces sp. NPDC086777; assembly: GCF_040702065.1. Taxonomy (NCBI): domain Bacteria; kingdom Bacillati; phylum Actinomycetota; class Actinomycetes; order Kitasatosporales; family Streptomycetaceae; genus Streptomyces; species Streptomyces sp. NPDC086777. The sequence continues at coordinate 158,442 of NZ_JBFBJI010000018.1, forward strand.
GCCGCCTCGGCCGCCGTGCTCGCGCTCGCCCTGTCCGCCACGGCGTGCGGCAGCGGCGACAAGGACGACAGCGGTTCCTCGGGCGGCGGCAAGATCAAGGTCGGCATCAAGTTCGACCAGCCCGGTCTCGGCCTCCAGGAGCCCGACGGTTCCTTCTCCGGCTTCGACGTCGACGTGGCCACCTATGTCGCCGGCCAGCTCGGTTACAAGCCGAACCAGATCGAGTTCGTGCAGACCAAGAGCGCCGACCGGGAGAACGCCCTGGCGCGCGGCGACGTGAAGTTCATCGCGGCCACCTACTCGATCACCGACGAGCGCAAGGCGAAGGTGGACTTCGCCGGCCCGTACCTGCTGGCCCACCAGGACCTGCTGGTCAAGAAGGACTCGACCATCGCCAAGGGCGAGGACCTCAACGGCAAGAAGCTGTGTTCCGTGACGGGTTCGACCTCGGCGCAGAACATCCAGCAGACGATCGCCCCGAAGGCCAACCTCAAGGAGGTCGGCACCTACTCGGAGTGCATCGCCGGCCTGCAGAGCGGCTCCGTCGACGCGGTGACCACGGACGACTCGATCCTCGCGGGCTTCGCCGCGCAGGACAAGTACAAGGGCCAGTTCAAGCTCGCCGGTCTGAAGCTGAGCAACGAGAACTACGGCATCGGCGTCAAGAAGGGCGACTCCACCACCGTCGACAAGATCAACAAGGCGCTGGAGAAGATGGTCGGCGACGGCTCCTGGGACAAGGCCGTCACCAAGAACTTCGGGCCGGCCGACTACAAGAACGAGCCCGCCCCGAAGATCGGCGTGATCGTCAAGTAAGGCTTCGCGCACAGCGGAACCCGCCCCCGCATCGGGTGCGGGGATCCGCCGACGCAGGGACCCGGCAGCCCATCGCGCGGTTCCTCGCGCGCGCCGCCGCCACCGCTTCCCCGGCGGCGGCGCGCCATGCCCTCCACGTACGCCACACACCCGGAAGCGCGGGAAATCGTGTTCGACTTTCTTCAAGGCTACGACGTCCTAGGGGCGTTCTGGACGACGGTGGAACTGACCGTCCTCTCGGCCGTCGGCTCCCTGGTCTGGGGCACCCTGCTGGCCGCGATGCGGGTCAGTCCGGTCCCGCTGATGCGCGGATTCGGCACCGCCTACGTCAACATCGTCCGGAACATCCCCCTGACCGTCATCATCATCTTCACCTCGCTCGGCCTCGCCGACATCTTCGGCATGACGCTGGGCGCCTCCGACTTCAAGGTCCAGGGCTTCCGCCTCGCGGTGCTCGGCCTGACCGCCTACACCGCGGCCTTCGTCTGCGAGGCGATCCGCTCGGGCATCAACACCGTGCCCGTCGGGCAGGCCGAGGCGGCCCGCGCGATCGGGCTGAACTTCTCGCAGAGCCTGCGGCTGATCGTGCTGCCACAGGCCTTCCGCGCGGTGATCGGCCCGCTGGCCAACGTCCTGATCGCGCTGACGAAGAACACCACGGTGGCGGCCGCGATCGGCGTCGCCGAGGCCGCCGCCCTGATGAAGACGATGATCGAGAACGAGGCCCAGACGCTGGCCATCGGCGCGGTCTTCGCCTTCGGCTTCGTCGTCCTGACCCTCCCGACCGGCCTGTTCCTCGGCTGGCTCGCCAAGCGCCTGGCGGTGAAGCGATGAGCTCCGTCCTGTACGACACCCCCGGGCCCCGCGCCAAGCGGCGCAACGTGGTCCTGTCCGTCGCCTTCGTCCTGCTCCTCGCCCTCGCGGTCTGGTGGGTCTGGCAGAAGATGGACGACAAGGGCCAGCTCAAGTGGGACCTTTGGCAGCCGTTCACCACCTCCGAGGCGTGGACCACGTACCTGCTGCCGGGCCTCGGCAACACGCTCAAGGCCGCGGCGCTCGCCATGGTCATCGCCCTCCCGCTGGGCGCGGTCTTCGGCATCGCCCGCATGTCCGACCACGCCTGGGTGCGGATACCGGCCGCCTGGGTCGTGGAGTTCTTCCGCGCGATCCCGGTCCTGCTGCTGATGCTGTTCGCCAACGAGTTCTACGTCCGCTCCACCGACGTCGGCAGCGACGAACGGCCGCTGTACGCGGTCGTCACCGGCCTGGTGCTCTACAACGCCTCGGTGCTCGCCGAGGTGGTGCGGGCCGGCGTCCTCGCGCTCCCCAAGGGGCAGACGGAGGCGGCGTACGCGATCGGGCTGCGCAAGGGGCAGACGATGACCGGCATCCTGCTGCCGCAGGCGGTCACCGTGATGCTGCCGGCCATCGTCAGCCAGCTCGTGGTGGTCGTGAAGGACACCGCGCTGGGCGGTGTGATGCTGCAGTTCACGGAGTTGCTCACGGCACGCGGCACGCTGGCCGCCAACTACGCCAACGTCATCCCCAGCTTCGTCGTCGTCGGGGTCATCTTCATCGTGCTGAACCTCGCGCTCACCACGTTCGCCTCCTGGCTGGAGAAGCGGCTGCGGCGCAGCAAGCGGGGCACCGGCGCGGTGCTGGGCGCCGAGGACGTCAACGACCTGAACGCGGCGGAGATCGGCGGCACCGTCGCGTCCGGGGCGGGCGGAGCCGACGCCTGACTCCCGGTCGACCCGAACGACCCACACGGAGGCAGCGGTCCCACGACCGCTGCCTCCACCGTTTTCGCCCGCATCACGACCTCCGCGCGCCCGCCATGCTGACGTGTCCCCGGGTGCGCCGCTTGACCCGCTGCCGCCCAGTCTGTTGCATACGTTCTGTGATCGTGCACCCTGCTCCAACAATCTGTTCAACTGTGTCCGTCGGGACGTACGTACGGGCAGGGGGCGCCGCGCCGTGGACCCGGTGATCATCGTCGGAGCGGGGCCCGTCGGGCTCACGCTCGCCCTGGCGCTGGCCCGCCAGGAGGTGCCGTCCGTCGTCCTGGACGAGGGCCCGGGCAACGACGAGCCGCGCCCGGCGCGCACGGTGGTGCTCCGCGAGGACACCGCCGCCCTGGTGACACGCCTGTCCGGCGCCCCGCTGGAGGAGCTGGGCACCCGCTGGACCGGCTGGCGGTCGATGCGGCGCCGCCAGGTGCTGCGCGAGGTCGTCTTCGACGACGCCGACGAGCCGTCCCCGCTGCACCTCGCGCAGCACGTGCTGACCAACGCCCTGCGCGCCGCGATCGCCGACGAACCGCTGGTCGGGATCGCCACCGACAGCCGCCTGGACGCCGTCGAACAGGAGCGCTCCGGAGTCACCGCGCACACCCGCGGCCCCAGGGCCACCTGGTGGCGTGGCAGTTACCTGGTGGGCTGCGACGGACCCCGCTCGACCGTGCGCAAGCTCCTGGACATCCGCTTCCCGGGCCGCACCGCGGTGGAACGGCACGCGGTCGCCGCGCTGCGCACGGAACTTCCCTGGCCCGGTCAGGCGTTGCTCCATCGGACCCCGCCGTGGCGGACGTCCGGGCCCTCGGCCGGGGAGGTGACCGCCCGCCCGCTCCCGGACGGCGTGTGGCGCCTGGACTGGCTGCTGCCGCCCGGCAAGGACCTCGTCACGCCCGAGCTGCTGGTGGCCCGGATCCGCGAGACCCTCGCGGGCTGGACGGGCGGCACCACACCGCCGTACGACCTGCTCGACACCGGCGTCCACACCGTGCACCACCGCCTCGCCCGCAGGTGGCGGGTGGGCCGGGTGTTCGTCGCCGGGGACGCCGCGCACCTGCTCGGCGCGCTGGGGACGCACGGCCTCGACGAGGGGCTGCGCGACGTCGACAACCTCGCCTGGAAACTGGCCCCGGCCTGGCACCACGGCCCGCACGAGGCGCTCCTCGACAGCTACCAGACCGAGCGGCGCGCGGTGGTCGCCGCCCGGCTGCGCGCCGCCGACCAGGCGCTGCCGGTGCTGCGCGGCGGTGGCGGGCTGCGCGGGTTCGTCCCCGGCGCGTCCCGGGGGCACGACGCCCTCCTCACCGAAGGTCACCTGGGGCACGGTCCGCTCGGTGCGCCGGGGGCGTACGCCGACTCACCCCTCGCCCCCCGGCACCTGGAGCACGAGATCCCGGTCGACACCCCGCCGGGAACACCGGTCACCGATGTCCGGGTCACCGCGGAGGACGGCACCTTCGTGCAGCTGCGCTCCCGCCTCGGCCGCGGCGCGCTGCTCGTCGTCCTGATCGCGCCCGGTACGGGGGTGTGGGACCGCAAGCACTGGGTCTCCGCCGGGATCATGCCCCGGCTCGCGGCGGCCGTGACCGCGCTGCCGCACCCCGCCGAGCTGCTGGTCGCCGAGGCCTACCCGGGCGCCCCGGCCCACACGGTGCTGCTCGTGCGCCCCGACGGCCACCTGGTCACCGCCCTCAACGGGGTCCGCCCGGCCGACCTGTACGCGGCGGCCGAGGCGACGCTGGGCGGCAAGGACCGGGAGAGGAGCGAGCAGGCGGAACCGAGGGCCGGTGCGGAGGCGGGGGCGGAGGCCGGCTCCGCCACGCGGTGACCGGGCGGTCCGCGTGCCGACGGTCCACATGCTGACGGTGAGTTGACCGGCCCGCACCGGCGTGGTGTACTCCGCATCGTGAACGACACCACTGTGCGCCTGTGGCGGAAGGTCCATGTGGACCTGGTCCGCTATGCGGGCTGCGTGTGTCTTCCGTCCTGCTGACTTCGCATTCCTCTTCTCTCTCCGGGCGCCGTCTGCGCCCGCTTCTGCGAACCCTCATCAGGATCGGTGCACGTGTCTGCCTCTCTCTCGTCGTCCTCCGTTTCCTCGTCCGCCCCCGCACCCGGCGCCGCGCCCACCCAGGCGGACCTCCTCGACTTCGTCCGGCGTACGGCCGCCGACGCCGAGCTGATCGCCTCGCTCCCGCTCGACCCCGAGGGCCGCACCTGGGTACGGCTCGACGGCCCCGCCGGCAGCGAGGCGTGGCTGATCGGCTGGCCGCCCGGCACCGGCACCGGCTGGCACGATCACGCCGAGTCGGTCGGCGCCTTCCTCACCGCCGCCGGTGAGCTGAAGGAGAACTCGCTGGCCACGCGGCTGCCCACCGACGGCTGGAAGACCCTGGAACTCTCCGAGGGCGTCGACCGCGAGCGCCGGCTGCCGGCCGGGAAGGGCCGCTCCTTCGGCCGCGACCACGTCCACGAGGTGCTCAACGAGTCCACCGAGCACCACGCGGTCTCCGTCCACGCCTACTACCCGCCGCTGCCGCGGATCCGCCGCTACAGCCGCGCCGGGCAGGTGCTGCGCCTGGAGCAGGTCGAGCGCCCCGAGGACTGGCAGTGAACGGCACCGAACCCGTGGAGCCGCGTCCGGTGGGGATCGACGAGCTGCTGGAGCGGGTGCGCGCGGGCTACCGGCGCATCGAGGCGCAGGAGGCGTACGACGCCGCGCACACCGGCGAGGCCCTGCTCGTCGACATCCGCTACGCGGCGCTGCGCGAGCGGGACGGGGTGATACCCGGTGCGCTCGTCATCGAGCGCAACGAACTGGAGTGGCGCCTGGACCCACAGGGCAGCCACAAGACTCCGGAGGCCACCGGCCACGACCTCCAGGTCGTGGTGATCTGCAACGAGGGCTACGCCTCCAGCCTGGCCGCCGCCTCCCTGCATCAGCTGGGCCTGCACCGGGCGACGGACCTGATCGGCGGCTTCCAGGCATGGAAGACGGCGGGACTGCCCGTCACACCCCAGCCGTCCGAGCCGTCTGAGCCGTCCAGCTCTTCGCCGTCGTCCTAGTCGTCCGTGGGACAGTACAGCGGCGCGAGATCCGCGTTGTCCTTGGTGACCAGCCGGATCCGCGCCTTGGCGATCTTGTCCACCTTCTCGTCACGCAGCAGGGCGATCGTGTTTCCCGCCGCCAACTGCCCCATGTCGGCGGCCGGGTTGGAGACCGTGGCGACGAACCGTCCGTCCCTGAGGGCCGCCAGGCCCTCGTCCGTGCCGTTGACGGTGACTGTCCGCACACCCGTGGCCCCCGCCGCGTCGAACGCCTTGCGCACACCGAAGGCCATCTCCTCGTTGGCGACGAACGCGTAGTCCAGGTCGGGATGGGCCTTGATCATGCTCGCGGCGACGTTCTTCGCTTCGGCCGCGTCGAACATGCCAGGCTGGTCGGCGACCACCTTCGCGTTGGCCGGCAGCGCCTCGGTGAACCCGCCGACGAGCAGGTCGGAGGCCGCGCCGGGCGCCCCGGCGACCACTCCGACCCGCACCCGGCGTCCGGCGGCGTCGTCGGCCACCCACCGGGCGTCCAGCTCGCCCATCTCCTTCAGGTCCACGACCACCGCCCCCGGGATGGCGGAGGGATCGGCGTCGACCGAGGTCAGGAAGACGGGGATGTGGGCGCTTCGGGCCTTGGCGATGCCCTTCTCCAGGGCATCGGTACTGACCGTCTGGATGATGATCACGCCCACCTTCTCACCACGGCCCGCTGCAGGCAGGTGTGGAAGTGGGTGGATCCCCCGTTGACGAACCCGAATCACCAGCGGGCCGTCGTCGCCGCTCGCCTGGGTCGAGTCGAACGCGCAGCAGCGCCGTGGCGAGTGTCAGCACGGACAGCACCTCGGTGCGCAGCATCCGAAGCACCTGGCGGCGGGTGGCACCGGCCGGCCTGAGCCGCGCGCCCGGGCGGCACCGGGCGTACGGGCGAGTCCGGCCTCCAAGTCGGCCGGCAGCCAGGCGCGTTCGGCGATGGGTTCCGCCTTGCGCTTGACCTTGGTCTTGCCGTGCTGGTGCTTGACCGTGGTCCGGCGGACGTACTGGTCGGCGGAGACCACGACCGGGGTCGCCGCGTAGCGCTCGGCGCGGATCGTGCCGCGCGGGCCGGTGTCGAGGAGGGTGCCGCAGGCCGTGATCAGGGCGGCCGCGCAGAGCAGGGCGAGGAAGGCGCCGAGGAAACCGGCCTTACAGGCACGGACGGTCTTGAGGGCGTAGCGCAGCAGCGTCATGACGTACACCGTCGTCGACACGCAGGGCCCGGGGCACTGCGGTGGTCCGGTGTCCTGACGGAAGGTCAACCCCACTCCCGTGGCGGCTGTCGCCCCGTCAGAAGTCCCCGCTCTCCAGGAACTCCGTGTCCTCGCCCTCTTCCTCCAGCGCCCGCCGGACGACCCGGAGGGCCATGCCCTCGGAGTACCCCTTGCGGGCGAGCATGCCGGCGAGGCGGCGGATCCGCTTGTCGCGGTCGAGGCCTCGGGTGGAGCGGAGTTTGCGGGCGACGAGGTCGCGGGCCGTCTCCTCCTCCTGCTCGGAGTCGAGCCGGGCGACGGCCTCGTCGATGAGCGCCGGGTCGACGCCCTTGGTGCGCAGTTCCTGGGCGAGCGCGCGCCGGGCCAGTCCCCGGCCATGGTGGCGGGACTCCACCCAGGCGTCGGCGAACGCACTGTCGTTGATCAGCCCGACCTCCTCGAACCGGGACAGCACCTCCTCGACGACGTCGTCCGGGATCTCCCGCTTGTGCAGGGCGTCCGCGAGCTGCTTCCGGGTGCGCGGGGTCCCGGTGAGCAGGCGCAGACAGATCGCCCGCGCCCGCTCAGCCGGGTCCGCTGGAGGTTCCCCCTGCTCGGCCCTCGACGAGGAGGAGGAACCCCCGTCCTCACCGGACGGCTCCCCGAAACCAAGCCGGCGGCGCGTCCCGGGCTTCCGCGAGCCACGGCCGGGTGACCCGTGCCCGCGGGGCCTGTCCGGGCCGTCGCCGTACGTGCCGTCCCTGCCGTATCCCCCTTTGTCGGCGCCGACCGTGCCGTAGGCCTCGTCACCGTCCCCGGCGGAGCCCGGGTCGCCCCCGGTGCCCCTCCCCCGGGGGACACCGGGGAACGCGTACTCATGGTCGGCCCAGTCGGTTCGTCGTGTCACGGCGTCAGCTCTTGGCGGTGGCGGCCTTGGGCTTGGTGACCTTGGCGGCGGCCGGGGCCGGTACCGTCTTCGCCGCGTCGTCCGTGGCCGCCGCGGCGGTGACCGCCGCGTCCGCGCCCGGCTCGGCGGCGGGCTGCTCCGGACGGACGCCGACGCCCAGCTTCTCCTTGATCTTCTTCTCGATCTCGTTGGCCAGGTCGGGGTTGTCCTTGAGGAAGTTGCGCGCGTTCTCCTTGCCCTGCCCCAGCTGGTCGCCCTCGTACGTGTACCAGGCGCCGGCCTTGCGGACGAAGCCGTTCTCCACGCCCATGTCGATCAGGCCGCCCTCGCGGCTGATGCCCTGGCCGTAGAGGATGTCGAACTCGGCCTGCTTGAAGGGCGGAGCCACCTTGTTCTTGACGACCTTGACCCGGGTGCGGTTGCCGACTGCCTCGGTGCCGTCCTTCAGGGTCTCGATGCGGCGGATGTCGAGTCGCACCGAGGCGTAGAACTTCAGCGCGCGGCCACCGGTCGTGGTCTCCGGGGAGCCGAACATCACGCCGATCTTCTCGCGCAGCTGGTTGATGAAGATCGCGGTGGTCTTGGACTGGTTGAGCGCACTGGTGATCTTCCGCAGCGCCTGGCTCATCAGACGGGCCTGGAGACCGACGTGACTGTCACCCATCTCGCCCTCGATCTCCGCGCGCGGGACGAGCGCGGCGACGGAGTCGATGACGATGAGGTCGAGGGCGCCGGAGCGGACCAGCATGTCCACGATCTCCAGGGCCTGCTCGCCGTTGTCCGGCTGGGAGAGGATCAGGTTGTCGATGTCGACGCCGAGCTTCTGCGCGTACTCGGGGTCGAGGGCGTGCTCCGCGTCCACGAACGCGACCTGGCCGCCCGCCTTCTGCGCGTTGGCCACGGCGTGCAGGGTCAGGGTCGTCTTGCCGGAGGACTCCGGGCCATAGATCTCCACGACGCGGCCGCGCGGCAGGCCACCGACACCGAGGGCGACGTCGAGCGCGGTCGACCCGGTCGAGATGACCTCGATGGGCTCCTTCGTCCGGTCGCCCATGCGCATGACCGCGCCCTTGCCGAATTGCCGTTCAATCTGTGCGAGCGCGGCGTCGAGCGCCTTCTCGCGGTCGGTTCCTGCCATGGGTTCCACCCGGTTTGCTTGAGTCGATCGCTTCACGTCAAAGACGCTAACGCCTGCCACTGACAATGCGCCCCGACGCCGGTTCGACCTGTGGACAACTCGGGGACATATCCGCCGAAACCGCGCCGAATCGCCGCTGAGATCCCCACCGTGAGCCGTTCCGGAGCCTCCATAAGAATGGATGTTCGATTTTCGTGTCAAGCGCACCACGCGGTGCTCCCGCCACTTCCCCGCAGGGTGCTCACCCACCGCTCACCCGCTCCTCGCCGACTCCTCACCCACTCCTCGCCGCTCCCTCCTCCTCCTCCCCCTCCTCCCCCTCCTCCCCCTCCCCCCGCTGCCCCTCCGCCGCTGCCCCACGGCCTCCGGGCGCGTACGCGGCACGCGTGCCGGAGCTCGCGGCACGCCGGGGGCGGCAGCCGGAAGCGGAACCGCACCACGGAGCCCCGCACCACCCGGCGAGGCGTTCACCCGATCGTGAGTTCCCGCCTGCCCGCGCCCATCGTGCCGCGATGCTCGAAGAGGCGGCCGAGGAGAGCGCCGCCCCTGGGTGCCGTGGGTGGGAGAGCGCATGACACGTGAAACGGAACGACGCGGTCTGGACGAGCAGGCCGTGCTGCTGGCGGCGGGACTGGCCGACCTGGCGGTGAGCACGGTGGGCACCGCCTTCGGGACGCTACGGGGGCTGCTGCGCCGATCGGACGCCGGCGCGCTGGCGGCCGAGGCCGAGCACGACCTCACCGCACGGGGGCGCCTGGTCCTGGACCGGTACGCGGCCGTGCCCCCGGCCCATCTGGAGATCCTCGCCCGGCACGCCCTGGCCCGGCGGACCGCCGGCGATGACTGACCGCTGGGATCCGCCCGCCTTCAAGAACCGCGTCGACGAGGTGTTACGCCGGTTCGTCGCCGAGGAGGCCGACCTGTTCACGGCGGTCGACCCGCTGCTGGCCCCGGTGGCGGAGCAGCTGGAGGGGGCGGCCGCGAACGGCAAACGGCTGCGGGCGGCGTTCTGCTACTGGGGCTGGCGTGCGGCGGGCCAGCCGGACAGCGACGCGCTGGTGCGGGCGGCGGCCTCCATGGAACTGGTGCACGCCGCCGCCGTCGTCCACGACGACCTCATCGACGACAGCCCCCTGCGGCACGGCCGCCCCACCCCGCACATCGCCCTGCGTGCCGCCGTACAGGACCGTCCGCGCGCCGACGACACCGCGCGGTCGCTGGCGATGCTCGTGGGCGATCTGCTGATGTCACTGGCCGGGCAGCTGTTCGCGACCTGCGGGCTGCCCGCCGCCTACCTCGCCCGGGCCCGCCCCCTGTGGTCGGTGCTGGCCAGGGAGCTGATCGCGGGCGAGTGCCTGGAGATCCTGCGCACCGGAGCCGGTCCGGACACCACGGCCTCGCTGAAGGTGATCCGCTACAAGACCGCCAAGTACACCGTCGAGCAGCCCTTGTTGATCGGCGGCGCCCTGGCCGGGGCCGGCGAGCGGCTGCGCGAGGGGTACTCCGCCTACGGACTGCCGCTGGGCGAGGCCTTCCAGCTCCGCGACGACCTGCTCGGCCTGTTCGGGGCACCGGAGCACACCGGCAAGGCCAACGCCGACGACGTGCGCGGCCACCGGCCCACCGCCCTGCTCGCGGAGACCTGGCGCCTCGCCCGTGCCGACGACCGGGAGCGGCTGGGCGCGCTGCTCGGCCGCCGTGACCTGGACGCGGACGGCCTGGACGCGGTCCGCGAGGTGATGTGCCGGCTCGGGGCACCCGACCGGATCGAGCACATGATCGGCGCGCGGGTCGCGGAAGCGCTCGACGCCCTCCACGGACTGAACGCGCCGGCCCCCGCCGCCGGCGCCCTGACCGCGCTGGCCCACTCGGCCGCGACCCGCCTGTCCTGACCCGCCCCGGACCCCACCCGCGACGCCTGTGGCGGACCCACGCCACCCACGCCAACCGCGCCACCCGCACGACCCGCGACGACCCGCGACGACAAGGAGCCCTGCCGTGATCCACACCGAGGCCTCGCTGGACACCCTGCGGCACGCCGGTGACGAACTCGCCGACGCCACGGTCGCCGCACTCTTCGAGCGCGGGGAGGTGGGCACCTTCAACACCCTGATGCGCTATGTCTCCACCGCCGGCGCCCCCCTGCCGGACGGGCTGCCCGACGTGGCGCGGGAGTACCTGGAGGCCACCCGGGTGCCGCCGTCCTGGGTGGACTGGGGCGAGATGGAGAAGGCCCGGCTGTTCTTCATCGACAACAACGTGCACATCTCGACCGCGCTCTCCTTCGCCGCCATGCCCGCCTGTTACGTCGTCCCGCGCGTGGCGCGGCTGCTGTCGGCCACCCACGGGCTGAAGTACCCGTCCAAGCGCATGGCGGAGACCGGTCAGTTCACCGTCTACCTCATGCGCCCCGACGCCTTCGAGGCCGGCAGCCGCTTCGTCCCGGCCGCCCAGAAGGTACGTCTGCTGCACGCCTCGATCCGGCACCACCTCAAGCGCGAGAACCGCTGGGACACCGAGACGCTGGGCACGCCGATCTGCCAGGAGGACATGATCGGCGGCCAGATGTTCTTCTCCATGCTGGTCCTCGACAGCCTGCACCGGCTGGGCATCCACCTGTCCACGGAGGGCGCCGAGGCGTACTACTACGCGTGGCGGGTGGTGGGCGCCATGCTCGGCGTCGACCAGGAGGCCGTCCCGAAGACCCTCGAAGAGGCACGCGCCTTCCTCGACCTGTACATGGTCCGGCACATGGGTCCCTCCGAGGAGGGCGCGGTCCTGACCCGGCAGCTCATCGACCTGTACGAGGAGGTGGTCCCCGGCACCTTCTTCGACCCGATCGTCTCCGCCCTGATCCGCCACCTGGTCGGCGACACCTGCGCCGACTGGCTGGAGGTGCCGCGCACCCCGTGGGACACCGTCGTCAAGGCCGTACCGCACCTCCTCGGCGTCCTGGAGACCATCGAGGACCGCTCCCCGCTGGGCGCCTGGGCCCTGGACCGCCTCGGCCACCTCACCACCGCCCTCGAACTGTCCTCGCTCACCCGTGGCCGCGTCATGCACTACGCCATCCCCGAGCACCTGAAGAAGGACTACGGCGTCGCGGGCACGGTCCCGCGCACCCGGCGGTGGACCCCGCCGGCCGCCACGGTCTCCTGATCGCCCCGGCGTCCTCTACTCCGCGAGGCGTACGGCGGGTGTCTTCGGCCGGACGACGACCGGGCGGACGGGCGCCGGGAGGCTGGGCGCATGTCCTCCTCCCTGCAGAGTCCGCCCCATGGGCCACCGGCGAACACGCCGGCCGGGGTCCTGGCCCGGGTACGCCCCGCCGAGCGCCTCTGTCACGCGACCGGCGTACTCCTCGTCCTCTCCGGCCTGGCGCATCTGGTGGTGTTCGCGGTCGACGGCGGCCCCTGGTACGGGCCGGTCTCCTGGCGCAAGCCCGTCACTTTCGGGCTCTCCTTCGGGCTGACGCTGATGGCGGTCACCTGGGTCACCTCCTACCTGCGGGTCGGGGAGCGGCTGCGGAGCGTCCTGCTGCTCGTGTTCGCCGCCGACTGTGTGGTGGAGGTCGGTGGGATCACCCTGCAGGCCTGGCGTCGGGTGCCCTCGCACCTCGACATGGAGACGCCCTTCGACACCGCGGTGTCCATGATGCTCGCGGTGGGCGGCGGGGTCCTGGTGGTGCTGCTCACCGTCTTCGCGGTGGCGACCTTCCGGCACCGGCCGGCCGGTCCCGTGGGCATGGCGCTCGCGGTGCGCTCCGGGTTCGCGGTCCTGCTGGTGGCGCTGGCCTCGGGGGCGGCGATGATCGCGCGCGGGGTGGTGCTCGTCCGGACCGGCCACCAGGAGGCGGCGTACGACTCGACGGCCCCGCTCAAGCCGCTGCACGCGGTCAGCCTGCATGCGGTGCTGGTCCTGCCGGCCCTGGCGTGGCTGCTGTCCCGCACCAGGTGGAGCGAGCGGAATCGGTGGCGGGTCGTCGCCGCGGGGGTGGGCTGTTACGCGGTGGCCGTCGCCCTCGCCGGGGTGTGGGCGGCTCTCACCTACTGACCGCGGCGGCGGTCAGGCCGAGCTCCCCTCGGACTCCGGTTCCTCGGCCGGCCGCTGCCATATCAGGCGCTGTGTCAGGCGCCGCGCGCGCGTGCGCAGCCCGGGGCCGCCCGTGCTCCGCCGGCGGTGGCCCTGCACCCGGGGGTCGTCCGTGACGTCGTACCGCTTCACATAGGCGCTCAGGAACGCCTGGAGCGTGGCGACCGCCGGGATGGCGATCAGCGCGCCGACCGCGCCTAGGAGCGCGGTGCCCGCGATGACCGAGCCGAAGGCGACCGCCGGATGGATGTCGACCGACTTGGAGGTCAGCTTGGGCTGCAGCATGTAGTTCTCGAACTGCTGGTAGATCACGACGAACACCAGCACCCACACCGCGTACAGCGGGTTGACGGTGAACGCGATCAGCATCGGCAGCGCACCCGCCAGATAGGTGCCGATGGTGGGGATGAACTGCGAGACCAGCCCGACCCATACGCCCAGCACGGGCGCGTACGGCACGCCGAGGGCCTCCAGCAGGATGTAGTGCGCGATTCCGGAGATCAGCGCCATCACACCGCGCGAGTACAGGTAGCCGCCGGTCTTGTCGACGGCGATCTCCCAGGCGCGCAGCACCTCGGTCTGGCGGGCGGGCGGCAGCACGGAGCACAGGGTGCGGCGCAGCCGGGGGCCGTCGGCGGCGAAGTAGAAGGCGAACAGCGTGATCGTCAGCAGCTGGAAGAGGCCGCCGAGCACCTGTCCGGACACGTCGAGCGCACCGGCCGCGCTGTTCTGCGCGTACTTGCGCAGCCAGTCGGAGTGCAGCAGGCCCTCCTGGACGTCGACCCGCTTCAGTTCGGTGTGGAAGCTGTGGTTGACCCAGTTGATGACCGAGTCGAGGTAGTCGGGGAAGTCCTCGACGATCTTGATGATCTGTCCGGCCAGCATCGAGCCGAGCAGGGTGATGAACCCCGCGGTGGCGATCGCCAGACCGAGGAAGACCAGGAAGGTCGCGAACCCGCGGCGCATGCCGCGGGAGGCCATCCAGCTCACCGCGGGCTCTATGGCGAGCGCCAGGAAGAACGCGATGAGGATGTTGATCAGCAGTCCGGTGAGCTGGTGGAAGGCCCAGCTGCCCAGCTGGAAGGCCGCGACGAGGGCGAGTGCCAGCACCATGGCGCGCGGCAGCCAGCGCGGCATGCGGGCGCCCGGTGCCGCGGCGCCGGCGGCCGGTGATCCGGCGTGCGGCGTCGTGTCGGTTGTGCCGGCCGGGGATGCGTCCTGGGCGGTCAGCCCGTCCTCGTCAGTGGATACCACGGTGCAAGTCTCGCCCATGCCACTGACAACCCGTGGCCCGTCTCCGGTCTTCGCGCACGGTCAGCGCCTCTCACCCGGAACGTTCATGACCGCGCAGACCACGCGCCACACGTCCTTGGCCTCCCAGCCGGCGTCCAGCGCCTCGTGCACCGTCAGCCCGCCGAGCTCCGTCATCACGTGATCGCGCGCGAAGGTGTCGGCGTACCCGGAACCGAAGTGTTCCGCCATCCGCTGCCAGAAAACCGTCAACCGCATGAAACCAGTATCCCGCCCCTGAGAGTGGGCCCTGCCCGGGAGCGCCTGCCGAGACCGCTTTCCGCCCTACGGTCTTGCGCATGGCCGAAACCGGAGCTTCCCCACTCCCCCCTGCGCTCCCGGCGCACTCCCCGCTCTTCCGCGCCGAACGGTTCGTGTGGCTCACCGCCCGCGTGCTGGAGCAGCGTCTCTTCGCGTACCACTTCCTGAACGGCGACCCCGATCCGGTGGAGACCGCTCTGGACGCCTACCGCAACGAGGACGGCGGCTACGGATACGCGCTGGAGCCCGATCTGCGCGGTCCGGTGAGCCAGCCGCTGCACACCGGGCACGCGCTGCGCGTCCTGGACGCCATCGGGCGGTGCGGCGGGCAGCGGGTGGAGCGCGTGTGCCGCTATCTGACGGCGGTCTCCACCGCGGACGGGGCGCTGCCGACGGTCCGCCCCGGCCGACGCGGCTACCCGGCGGCGCCGTTCGTCCCGGTCGTCGACGACCCGCCCAGCGAGCTTCTCGCCACCGGTCCGGTGGTGGGGCTGCTGCACCGCAACGAGGTGTGGCACGCGTGGCTGTTCCGGGCCACCGACTTCTGCTGGCAGGCCATCGAGGACCTGGAGAAGTCGCACCCCTGCGAGATCGAGGCCGCGGTCGCCTTCCTGGACACGGTGCCCGACCGCTCGCGCGCGGAGGCGGCCGCCGACCGGCTGGGCCGCCTGGTGCGCGAGCACCGCCTGGCCGCGCTGGACCCCGAGCGCCTCGACGCGTACCCGGTCGCCCCCGGCTACGCCCCGGGTGAGCACCACTTCCCGTACGACTTCGCGAAGTCCCCGGACTCGCTCGCGCGCGCGTGGTTCACCGACGAGGAGATGGCCCGCTCGCTCGACTTCCTCACCGCCGGACAGGAGCCGGACGGCGGCTGGCCGGTCCGCCGCGCTCAGTGGGCGCCGGCCGCCGCCCTGGAGGCCCGCCCCAGGGTGACCATCGAGGCCCTGCTCACGCTCAGGGCGTACGGCCGCTTCGTGGGGTGACCGGCAACTGCGCGAGACCGGGTGTGGGAAGTCTCAGCCGGTGACGGCCCTCAGCTCTGCCGTCACCACCACGGCCACCACCCCACCCAGCCGACTCCCCCTCGACCGCCGTCCCACCACCCCACCCCCGCCCGCCCCTTCGCCTTCGGCCGTTTCGTCGCCCTCCTCCGCGCGCGGCCGCCGACGGCGAATCCGCCCCGCAGGGGGCCACCCGCACCCGACCACGAGACCGTCACAGGTGGTGCGGGCGGGAACACGGCTGCCGAAGGCGAAGCCGAGGCCGCTCGGCCCCGGCTGTCAGTGGCCAGGTGCAGGATGGACCCATGGCGAAATCCGCACACCGGGCCCTCGACGGCTTCTCCCCCGCGACCCGCGGCTGGTTCACGGGGGCGTTCTCCGCGCCCACCGCGGCCCAGGCGGGCGCGTGGCAGGCCATCGGCGCGGGCTCGGACGTGCTGGTGGTCGCCCCGACCGGCTCCGGCAAGACACTGGCCGCCTTCCTCGCCGCCCTGGACCAGCTGACCGCCACCCCACCCCCGGCCGACCCGAGGAAACGCTGCCGCGTGCTCTACGTGTCACCGCTCAAGGCCCTCGCGGTCGACGTCGAGCGGAACCTGCGCAGCCCCCTGACCGGCATCCGCCAGGAGTCCGTACGCCTGGGCCTGCCCGAGCCGGAGGTGCGGGTCGGCATCCGCTCCGGCGACACCCCGGCCGCCGAGCGCCGCGCCCTGTCCACCCGTCCGCCGGACATCCTGATCACCACCCCGGAGTCCCTGTTCCTGATGCTGACGTCGGCCACGCGCGACGCGCTGACCGGTATCGAGACGGTGATCCTGGACGAGGTGCACGCGGTCGCCGGCACCAAGCGCGGCGCGCACCTCGCGCTCTCCCTGGAGCGGCTGGACGAGCTGCTGCCCAGGCCGGCCCGCCGGATCGGCCTGTCGGCGACCGTCCGCCCGGTCGACGAGGTGGCGCGCTATCTCTCGCCCCACCGCAAGGTGGAGATCGTCCAGCCGAAGTCCGGCAAGGAGTTCGACCTCTCCGTCGTCGTCCCGGTGGAGGACATGGGAGAGCTGGGCGGCTCCCCGGCCGCCGACGGCAGCGAGGGCGCGGAGAAGCCGTCGATCTGGCCGCATGTGGAGGAGCGGATCGCCGACCTGGTGCAGGCCCACCGCTCGACGATCGTGTTCGCCAACTCCCGCCGCCTGGCGGAGCGGCTGTGCAACCGGCTCAACGAGATCGCCTACGAGCGGGTGACCGGCGAGCCCCTGGACGAGCATCACTCGCCGGCCGAGCTGATGGGCGGCTCGGGCGCGGCCCAGGGCGCCCCACCGGTCCTCGCCCGCGCGCACCACGGCTCGGTCTCCAAGGAGCAGCGCGCGCTGGTCGAGGAGGACCTGAAGGCGGGCCGGCTGCCCGCGGTGGTGGCCACCTCCAGTCTCGAACTGGGGATCGACATGGGTGCGGTGGACCTGGTCGTCCAGGTCGAGTCCCCGCCGTCGGTCGCCTCCGGGCTGCAGCGGGTCGGCCGCGCCGGACACCAGGTCGGCGCGGTCTCCACCGGCGTGGTCTTCCCCAAGTACCGGGGTGACCTGGTGCAGGCGGCCGTGGTCACCGAGCGGATGCGCACCGGTTCCATCGAGTCCCTGCGGGTTCCCGCCAACCCTCTCGACGTGCTGGCCCAGCAGCTGGTCGCGATGGTGTCGCTGGACACCTGGCAGGTCGACGACCTGCTCGCCACCGTGCGCCGTGCGGCCCCCTTCGCGTCGCTCCCGGAGTCGGCGTTCACCGCGGTCCTCGACATGCTCGCGGGCCGCTACCCGTCGGACGCGTTCGCGGAGCTGCGCCCGCGTGTGGTCTGGGACCGGGTCGCGGGGACGGTCACCGGCCGCCCCGGCGCCCAGCGGCTGGCCGTCACCTCGGGCGGCACGATCCCCGACCGCGGCCTCTTCGGTGTCTTCCTGGCCGGAGCCGACCCCAAGAAGGGCGGCGGCCGGGTCGGCGAGCTGGACGAGGAGATGGTGTACGAGTCCCGGGTGGGCGATGTCTTCACTCTGGGCACCAGTTCCTGGCGCATCGAGGACATCACCCGCGACCGTGTGCTCGTCTCCCCCGCCCCCGGCGTCCCCGGCCGGCTCCCGTTCTGGAAGGGCGACCAGCTGGGCCGCCCGCTCGAACTGGGCCGTGCGGTCGGCGCGTTCCTGCGCGAGGTCGGCGCGCTGTCCAAGGACGACGCCCGGCTGCGCCTCCTCACGGCGGGCCTGGACGCCTGGGCGGCTGACAACGTGCTGTCGTACCTGGACGAACAGCGCGAGGCCTGCGGCCATGTCCCCGACGACCGGACGATCGTGGTCGAGCGCTTCCGGGACGAGCTGGGCGACTGGCGGGTCGTCGTGCACTCCCCCTTCGGCGCCCAGGTGCACGCCCCGTGGGCGCTCGCCCTCGGTGCCCGGCTCTCCGAGCGGTACGGCATGGACGCCCAGGTCATGCACGCCGACGACGGCATCGTGCTGCGGCTGCCCGACGCCGACCTGATGGGCCTCGACCTACTCGACCAGGCCCCCGTGACGGCCGGTACGCCTCCGAACACGGCGGTCGACAGCGAGCAGGCCCCGGTCGGCGCGGCCGACGTCGCCTTCGACAAGGGCGAGGTCGACCAGATCGTCACCGACCAGGTCGGCGGCTCGGCCCTGTTCGCCTCCCGGTTCCGTGAATGCGCCGCCCGCGCCCTGCTGCTGCCGCGCCGCAACCCCGGCAAGCGCACCCCGCTGTGGCAGCAGCGCCAGCGCGCCGCCCAGCTGCTGCAGGTGGCGAGCGAGTTCGGTTCGTTCCCGATCGTCCTGGAGGCGGTCCGCGAGTGCCTCCAGGACGTCTTCGACGTCCCCGGCCTCGTGGAGCTGATGGGCGACCTCGAATCCCGCAGGGTCCGCCTGGTCGAGGTCACCACCCCGGAACCATCCCCGTTCGCCCGTTCCCTCCTCTTCGGCTACGTCGCCCAGTTCCTGTACGAGGGTGACTCGCCGCTCGCCGAACGCCGGGCGGCCGCGCTCTCCCTGGACTCCCGGCTGCTGGCCGAGCTGCTGGGCCAGGCTGAGCTGCGCGAGCTGCTCGACGCGGAGGTGCTGACCGAGCTGGAGCGCGAGCTGCAGTGGCTGGCCGAGGACCGCCGGATCAAGGACCCGGAGGGGGTCGCCGACGTGCTGCGGCTGCTCGGCCCGCTCACGGACGCCGAGTTGGCGGAGCGGGGCGCCGAGCCGCAGTGGGCCGCGGAGCTGGCGGGCGCCCGGCGGGCCATCAAGGTCCGGATCGCCGGCGCCGAGCACTGGGCGGCGGTCGAGGACGCGGGGCGGCTGCGCGACGCCCTCGGCACCGCCCTGCCCGTCGGCGTCCCCGAGGCCTTCACCGAGCCGGTGAAGGACCCGCTCGGCGACCTCCTCGCGCGGTACGCGCGCACCCACGGCCCGTTCACGTCGGCCACCGCGGCGGCCCGCTTCGGGCTCGGGGCGGCGGTCACGGACGGCGCGTTGCAGCGGCTCGCCGCGGGCGGTCGGGTCGTGCAGGGCGAGTTCCATCCGGCGGGCATCGGCCAGGAGTGGTGCGACGCGGCGGTGCTGCGCAGGTTGCGCCGCCGTTCGCTGGCCGCGCTCCGGCACGAGCTGGAGCCGGTGGCACCGGCCGCGCTCGCCCAGTTCCTGCCGCAGTGGCAGCACGTCGGCAAGGGGCACGGGCTGCGCGGCGTGGACGGACTGGTGCGCGCCGTGGAGCAGTTGCAGGGCGCGTCCGTACCGGCCTCGGCGCTGGAGAGGCTGGTCCTGCCGTCCCGGGTGGCGAACTACGCGCCCGCGATGCTCGACGAACTCACCGCGGCCGGCGAGCTCGTGTGGGCCGGCGCGGGTGCCCTGCCCGGCAAGGACGGCTGGGTGTCCCTGTACCTGGCGGACGCCGCCCCCGTGCTGCTCCCGCCGCCGCACCCGCTGGAGCTGACCGCCCTCCACCAGTCCGTCCTCGACGCCCTCTCCGGGGGCTACGGCCTGTTCTTCCGGCAGATCGCCGACCAGGTCCGCGCCACCACCCACCCCGACGCCACCGATCCCCAACTGGCCGACGCCGTCTGGGACCTGGCCTGGTCCGGGCGGCTCACCAACGACACGCTGGCCCCGATGCGCGCCCTGCTCGGCTCGGGACGTACCGCGGGCTCCACCGCCCACCGCGCCAAGCGCGCCGTCCCGCGCGGCCGCTACGGCTCCCTGACGGCCGCGGCCCGGACCGCCTCCCGCACCGGCCCGCCGACCGTGGCCGGGCGCTGGTCGCTGCTGCCGCAGCGCGAGCCGGACACCACCGTGCGCGCCCACGCCCTGGCCCGCACCCTCCTCGACCGGCACGGTGTGGTGACCCGGGGCGCGGTCGCGGCGGAGGGTGTGGAGGGCGGCTTCTCGGCGGTGTACCGGATCCTGTCGGCGTTCGAGGACAGCGGCCAGGCGCGCCGGGGCTACGTCGTGGAGGGCCTTGGCGCGGCCCAGTTCGCCATGGACGGCGCGGTCGACCGGCTGCGCGCGGTGTCCAACGCCCGCGAGCGGGGCGAGACCCTGCCGGGCACCGGCTTCGGACCTCCCGGAGCCCCCGCGTTCACCGGCCCGGGCGGCGGCCACGGCACAGCCGCCGACTCCGTCGACCCCCTCGACCCCCTCGGCCCCTTCGACACGGCCGACTTCCCCGGCCCGGACGGCGACTTCACCTGGCCGCCGGAGCCGTCCGCCGCCCCCGGCGACTACGTCTCCCCCAAGGACCTCGCCCCCGCCGACCCGTTCACCGCGCCCGGCTACGGCGGCCCCCGTGGCGGCAGCCCCGGCAGCTCCGCCAACCCCTACGGCCCGAACCCCTACGCCTACGGCAACCGCCACACCCGCACCCCCGCGGCCCCCGACCCCAGAGCCGTGGTCCTCGCCGCCGCCGACCCGGCGAACGCCTACGGCGCCGCCCTCGCCTGGCCCGAGCCCCCGACCGGAGCCGGACACAAACCGGGCCGCAAGGCCGGCTCGCTGGTGGTCCTGGTCGACGGTGAGCTGACCCTCTACATGGAGCGCGGCGGCAAGACCCTGCTGGCCTGGCCCGCCGCCCCGGACACGCCCGCCGCCGACGACACCCGGCTGCGCACCGCGGCGGAGGCCCTCGCGGCCGCCGCCCGCGCGGGCACCCTCGGCACGGTGACGGTGGAGCGGGTCAACGGCGCCTCGGCCCTGACCTCACCGCTCGGCACCCTCCTGGAGGCGGCGGGCTTCATCGCGACCCCGCGCGGCCTGCGCCTGCGGGCGTGACGCAGGGTGCGCACCTCACCTTCCGCCCTCTCGTGCCACCCTTGACCCATGCCCGAAGGTGACACGGTCTGGCAGGCCGCGAGGCGCCTGCACGACGCGCTCGCCGGGCAGGTGCTGGTCCGCAGCGACTTCCGGGTGCCCAAGTACGCCACGGTCGACCTCAGCGGCCGTACGGTCCTCGGCACCACGGCGCGCGGCAAGCACCTGCTCTCGCGGTTCGAGGGCGGCCTGACCCTGCACACGCACCTGCGGATGGAGGGCGCCTGGAAGGTCTACGGCACCGGTGAGCGCTGGCGGGGCGGGCCGACGCACCAGATCCGGGCGATCCTCGCCACGGCCGACCGCGCGGCCGTCGGGTACCGCCTGCAGGTCCTGGAGATCCTGCGCACCGGCGAGGAGGAGCGCGCCGTGGGCCACCTCGGCCCCGACCTGCTGGGCCCCGACTGGAACCCCGACCGCGCCCTCGCCAACCTCCTCGCGGACCCCGCCCGCCCGCTCGGCGAGGCCCTGCTGGACCAGCGCAACCTCGCCGGGATCGGCAATATCTACAAGAGCGAGCTCTGCTTTCTGATCGGCGCCACCCCCTGGCTCCCGGTCGGCGCCCTGCCCGCCGACCGCGCCGCGGTCCTCCCCGGCCTCGCCCAGCGTCTCCTGGAGGCCAACCGCGAGCGCGTGGTCCGCCGCACCACCGGCCTGCGCGACCACGACCTCTACGTCTACGGCCGCGCACCCCGCCCCTGCCTGCGCTGCCGCACCCCGATCCGGCTCGCCGACCAGGGCGACGGCTCCCGTGAACGCCCCACCTACTGGTGCCCGACCTGCCAGACCGGCCCGGCCCCCGCCCCGGGCTTCCGGCGCGCCCACGGAACCCGCCCGCGCACGACTGATTGACGCTCCGTCAGAAACGCTCGTACCGTCCTTTCATGTCCCTCAAGGCGTACGACCTCACCGGACGCACCGCGTTCGTCACCGGCGCCGCCGGCGGCATCGGCCGGGCGTCCGCCGTGCTGCTCGCCGAGGCGGGCGCGACCGTGCACTGTGCCGACCGGGACCCGGACGGCCTGCACGAGACGGCGGCGCTGGTCAAGGACCGGGGCGGCGCCGCCCGCACCCACGTACTCGACGTCACCGACCGGGAGCGGCTCGGGGAGGCGGTGCGGTCCTGCGGGCGACTGGACGTCATGGCGGCGATCGCCGGGATCATGCACCGCAGCCCGGTCCTGGAGACCAGGGACGAGGACCTCGACCGGGTGCTGGGCGTCAACTTCAAGGGCGTGCTGTACGCCTGCCAGGAGGCGGCGCGGCTGATGCTGGCCGGGCGGACCGGGGGCAGCATCATCACCATGGCCTCCGGAGCGATCGACACCGGCGGCCCCGACCTGCTCTGCTACGGCGCGGCCAAGGCGGCCGTGGTCCAGCTGACCCGGACGCTCGCCAACGAGGTCGGCCCCCAGGGCATCCGCGTCAACGCGGTCGCCCCCGGCTGGACCCGCACCCCCATGACCGACCGCGACGACAGCGCCGAGCAGCAGCGGACGGAGGCCAGGATGGCCCGGATGTCACCGCTGGGCCGGGTCGGCGAGGCCACGGACATCGCGCACGCCGTGCTCTACCTGGCGTCCGACGCGTCCTCGTTCACGACGGGCCAGATCCTGCGCCCGAACGGAGGGGTCGCGATGCCCTGGTAGCCCCCTGGGTCCGCCAGGCCGTCCGCCAGCGGGCCGGCCCCAGGGCCCCCGCCGCCCGGCTCCTCGGCACGCAGTTCACCGGCAGCAGGCTCAGTCCCCAGCCGCCGGCCGCCACGGTCCCCTCCAGCGCCCCGGCGCCGTCGGCGAAGGTGATCCGCAGCACAGCCCACCACCACACCGCCGCGAATCCCAGCGCAACCCCCCAGCGAACTATCCGCCCCACCATGGCCGTCACCTCCAGCCGGACGCTAGAACGCCGCCCGGCCCACTGGGGAGGCGCACCGAGGGCTCATCGATGCAACGGCCGTGGACCGGCATCGGCGCCTGCTAGGCGATCCCCGCAAAGGCTCTCCACGTCGCCTCGGGCACGGTCTTCGGGTCCGCGTGGGACAGCGGGCTCTTCTCGGCGTGCATGCGTTGTCTCCGGTCGTCAGCCCCCGGTCAGCGTTCCTCCACCATGACCGGATCGGCGGACACCGGCAAATGGACGCATCCCGTCCACGGACGCGCGAAAGCCCCGGCCGCCCCTCCCAGGTCTCCCCGGGAGGGCCCCGGCCGGGGCCTCGCGCACTTCTTCGACGCCGGGTCGGCGCCGCATCGGTCTATCCCCGCGCGAGCGTCACGCGGCGACCACGTCCACCGCCTCGGCGGGCGCCTTGATGGTCACCCGTTCCGGTGGCACACCCGTCACCGAGACGGTACCCAGCATCGGGCGAACCGACGTGGGCACGGGCTCGGTGGCCCGGGCGGACCGGGCCAGCTCGGCGAGGGCGAGCTCGTCGCTCACTTCTCGCATGAGCTCGGACATCCGTACGTCCAGCGCGTCGCAGATGGCGGAGAGCAGCTCGGAGGATGCCTCCTTCTGCCCCCGCTCCACCTCGGAGAGATAGCCGAGTGAGACTCGGGCGGACGAGGAGACTTCGCGCAGAGTACGGCCCTGGCGCTGGCGCTGCCGACGCAGCACGTCACCCAGCAGGCGACGGAGCAGAATCATCGGTGGCTCCCTCCTCGGACCGCGTAGCCGCATCCTTCACGCCCCACCGTACCGCCTCGCGCCGCGGCCGTGCGGGGAGCGATGTCGTGTTCACTCAGGGCTGCAAACATCAAAACCCCCCGTTCTGTTCCGTATCCTGTGCCCGCTCATTCCCGGTCTGTTCGCTCGCAAGCTCCCTCAGAAGCAGTGCGAGTACGCTCCGTACACTCTCTCTACGAATTTCCGCGCGGTCGCCGTTCAACCGCAGGGCCTCCACTTTTCCGCCAGCGGCAGAACCGGAATCAGGGCCGAACGGCCCGTCCACGGCCACGAAGACCGTCCCGACCGGCCGGCCGTCCTGCGGTTCCGGTCCGGCGACTCCGGTGGTCGCAACGCCCCAGTCGGCGCCCAGCGCCTTGCGCACTCCGGCGGCCATCTGGGCCGCGACCTGCGGATCCACCGCACCCCGCTGGGCCAGCAGAGTGGCGTCGACGCCCAGCAGCGCATGCTTCAGCTCGGTGGCGTAGGCGGTGACCGAGCCCCGGAACGCCTTGGACGCCCCCGGCACCGCGGTGATCTCCGCGGCGACCAGGCCGCCCGTCAGCGACTCGGCGACAGCGAGGGTCTGACCCCTCACCGTCAGTAGTCGCACCAGTTGGGCGGCCGTGGAACTCACGCTTCCGTCTCCTCCGACGCTGCTGCTCGCTCGGCGATTCCCTGCCGCCGCAGGACAATGGCCTGTCTCACATAGTCGAGGCCGGTGACGACGGTCAGGACGACGGCCGCGGCCATCACCCAGAACCTCAGGGTCGCCAGCCACCCCGTCAGCGCCAGGACGTACATGCCGACGGCCACGCCCTGGGTGAGGGTCTTGAGCTTGCCGCCGCGGCTGGCCGGGATCACGCCGTACCGGATGACCACGAAACGCATCAGCGTGATGCCGAGTTCCCGGGCGAGGATCACGATCGTCACCCACCAGGGCAGATCGCCCAGCGCGGACAGGCAGATCAACGCCGCCCCCATGATGGCCTTGTCGGCGATGGGGTCGGCGATCTTCCCGAAGTCGGTGACCAGGTTGTACGTGCGTGCCAGATGCCCGTCGAACAGGTCGGTGATCATGGCGATGGCGAAGGCCGCCCAGGCGAGGGAGCGCCACGCCGGGTCGTAGCCGCCGCCGGCCAGCATCAGGGCGACGAAGCCGGGCACCAGGACCAGCCGGAGCATGGTCAGCAGATTGGCGACGTTCCACAGGCTGGCCTGGTTGACGGCGGCAGCGGCGATCTTCCCGCCGCGTGCGGGCCGCTCGCCGTCGTGGGGACCGGAGCCGTGGGAACCGGAATCCGGGGCGGCACCGGAGGTGGCGGCGGAGGCCGGGGCGCCGTGCGCGCCGGACGAGCCGCCCGCGGCGGACGCCGGGACTCCGGTCATCTGCCCGCCTCCTCGCTCCATGCGGGCGAGCCCTGCAGCGGCTCGGCCACCAGGTCGACACCCTCGGTACCGACCACCTTCGCCTCGACGATACGGCCGACGCGCAGTCCCGCACCGTTGGTCAGCAGCACCTGTCCGTCCGTCTCGGGCGCCTGGTGGGCTGCCCGGCCGCGGACGCCGTCCTCGTCGTCGACGGACTCCACGAGGACGTGCACGGTCTCGCCGAGGCGCTCCTCGGACCGCTGCGAGACGAGTTCCTCGGCGAGCCGGGAGATGTGCGCGAGACGCTCGTCGACGACCTCCTCGGGCAGCTTGTTCTCGTACGTGGCCGCCTCGGTGCCCTCCTCGTCGGAGTAGCCGAAGACACCGATGGCGTCCAGGCGGGCGCCGTTCAGGAAGCGCTCCAGCTCGCCGAGATCGGACTCGGACTCGCCGGGGAAGCCGACGATGAAGTTGGAGCGGACGCCCGCCTGCGGAGCCTTGCTCCGGATGGTGTCGAGCAGCTCCAGGAAGCGGTCGGTGTCGCCGAAGCGGCGCATGGCCCGCAGCACGCCCGGGGCGGAGTGCTGGAAGGACAGGTCGAAGTACGGGACGACCTTCGGGGTGGAGGTCAGTACGTCGATCAGACCGGGGCGCATCTCGGCGGGCTGCAGGTAGCTGACCCGCACCCGCTCGACACCGTCCACCTCGGCCAGCTCCGGCAGCAGCGACTCCAGGAGACGGATGTCACCCAGGTCCTTGCCGTAGGAGGTGTTGTTCTCGGAGACCAGCATGATCTCCTTCACGCCCTGCTCGGCCAGCCACCGGGTCTCGTTCAGCACGTCGCTCGGGCGGCGTGAGATGAAGGAGCCGCGGAAGGACGGGATCGCGCAGAAGGAGCAGCGGCGGTCGCAGCCGGAGGCGAGCTTGACCGAGGCGACGGGGGCCCCGTCCAGGCGGCGGCGCAGGGGCGCACGCGGGCCGGAGGCGGGCGCGACGCCGTCCGGGAGGTCTGCCGGGCCGTGTCCCGGCAGGGCCACCGCGGCGGCCGAGTCCTGCCGCTCGGCGGGGCTGATGGGCAGCAGCTTGCGGCGGTCGCGCGGGGTGTGCGAGGCGTGGATGCCGCCGTTGAGGATGGTCTGCAGGCGGTCGGAGATGTCGGAGTAGTCGTCGAAGCCGAGCACGCCGTCCGCCTCGGGCAGCGCCTCGGCGAGCTCCTTGCCGTACCGCTCGGCCATGCAGCCCACCGCCACGACGGCCTGGGTTCTGCCGTGCCCCTTGAGGTCGTTTGCCTCCAGGAGGGCGTCGACCGAGTCCTTCTTGGCGGCTTCGACGAATCCGCAGGTGTTGACGACGGCGACGTCCGCGTCCGATGCGTCCTCGACGAGCTGCCAGCCGTCCGCCTCCAAGCGGCCTGCGAGCTCCTCCGAGTCCACCTCGTTACGGGCGCAGCCGAGAGTGACGAGTGCGACGGTACGGCGTTCAGGCATGGGCTCAAGACTACTTTGTCTCGCCGACAGCCCACGTCGAAGGGGCTGGCCGATCATGGCCAACCCCTTGTGTACGTGCACGATCCGAACGATTATCCGACTTCTGGGTCGCCCTTGGTGTACGTCAGGCGCTCCACCGCGCCCGGCCGGAACTGGTCCTCGATCTTCTTTCCGTTGACGTAGAGCTGGATGGCTCCGGCGTCACCGAGGATCAGGTTGATCTTGGAGCTGTCCTGGAAGGTCTTGGACTCGCCCTTCTTCAGGAGCCCGTCGAAGAGCATCCGGCCGTTGTGGTCCTTGGCCGAGATCCAGCTGCGCCCGTTGACCGCGCTGACCTGGACGGTGACCTTGTCCTGGGGCGCGGCGGCGATCGCGCTGTCGGAGGGCCCGGGCGTCTTGTCGGGCTTGCTCTCCTTCGGGGTCGGCGAGACCGGCTTGCTGGTCGACGGAGCGGGGCCCTCGGCGACCGACTGCTTGGCGTCGTCGCCGCCGCCGCCCTTGAAGGCGGTGAAGCCGACGAAACCGATCACGACGACGATCGCGGCGACCATGGCCGCCGTCCAGTTGGGCCCGCGGCGCTCGGGGCGGATACGTTCCGCCTCGAACAGCGGCGCGGCGGGCGTCGGCGCGGGCCGCCCACCACCGTGCTCCGCCGCGAACTGCGCGAGCAGCGGCTCGGGGTCGAGGCCGACGGCCTTCGCCAGGGTCCGGATGTGCCCGCGGGCGTAGACGTCGCCGCCGCAGGGGGCGAAGTCGTCGGCCTCGATGGCGTGCACGATGGCGATACGGACCCGGGTGCTCCCGCTGATCTCGTCGACGGTCAGCCCGGCGGCGATGCGGGCCTGCTTGAGGGCTCGGCCTACGGAGGGGCGGTTTTCCTCGGACACGTCTGGGAACGGACGCTCGTCTTCAGGGGAGTTGCTGCCGATGGACACGGGGGCGCCTTTCGAGCGTGTAGCCACCTGTGCTGGAGGTTCAGTCTATGGGGGGTGCAAAAGGGTGAGGCAACCGGGCGGTACGACTTTGTACGCCATCGGTATGGCCCGACATCCCGATGACGGGTCAGGTGTGCGCCCCGTTCCGGGATGCACACCTTTCCTCTCGCTCAACTTGACGTACGTCAAAGGGAAACGGTTGCCCTACGGTCCCTAACGGGTGGATCACGGTACTGACTCCACCCGGTCCGCTGGCGCCCGTAGCCCTTCAGACAGGCCTACCCCTCAGGTCTACCCCTCGGACTCCCCACGGATCACAGCAAGCACCCCGTCCAGCTCATCAGGTTTTACCAGAACGTCGCGCGCCTTGGACCCCTCGCTCGGCCCGACCACGCCCCGCGACTCCATGAGGTCCATGAGCCGGCCGGCCTTGGCGAAGCCCACGCGCAGCTTGCGCTGGAGCATGGACGTGGAGCCGAACTGGGTGGAGACGACCAGCTCAGCAGCCTGGCAGAGCAGGTCGAGGTCGTCACCGATGTCCTCGTCGATCTCCTTCTTCTGCTTGCTGCCCACGGTGACGTCGTCCCGGAAGACCGGCGCCATCTGGTCCTTGCAGTGCTGGACGACGACGGCTACCTCCTCCTCGGTGACGAAGGCGCCCTGCATACGGGTCGGCTTGTTCGCCCCCATCGGCAGGAAGAGCCCGTCGCCCTTGCCGATGAGCTTCTCGGCGCCGGGCTGGTCGAGGATGACGCGGCTGTCGGCGAGCGAGGAGGTGGCGAAGGCGAGCCGGGAGGGCACGTTCGCCTTGATGAGACCGGTGACCACGTCTACCGACGGGCGCTGGGTGGCGAGCACCAGGTGGATGCCGGCGGCGCGCGCGAGCTGCGTGATGCGCACGATCGCGTCCTCGACGTCGCGCGGCGCGACCATCATCAGGTCGGCCAGCTCGTCGACGATCACCAGCAGGTACGGGTACGGCTGCAGCTCCCGCTCGCTGCCCTCGGGGAGCTTGACCTTGCCCTCGCGGATCGCCTTGTTGAAGTCGTCGATGTGCCGGAACCCGAACGCGGCCAGGTCGTCGTAGCGCAGGTCCATCTCGCGCACGACCCACTGGAGCGCCTCGGCGGCCCGCTTGGGATTGGTGATGATCGGCGTGATCAGGTGCGGGATGCCCTCATAGGCCGTCAGCTCGACCCGCTTGGGGTCGACCAGGACCATCCGCACGTCCTCCGGGGTCGCCCGCATCATGACCGAGGTGATCAGGCAGTTGATGCAGGACGACTTGCCGGAGCCGGTGGCGCCCGCGACGAGCATGTGCGGCATCTTCGCCAGCGAGTGCATGACGTAGCCGCCCTCGACGTCCTTGCCGAAGGCGACCAGCATCGGGTCGTCGTCCTCGGCGGACTCGGCGAGCCGCAGCACGTCCCCGAGGTTGACCATCTCGCGGTCGGTGTTGGGGATCTCGATGCCGACCGCGGACTTGCCGGGGATCGGGCTGATGATCCGCACGTCCGGGCTGGCGACGGCGTACGCGATGTTCTTGGTGAGCGCGGTGATCCGCTCCACCTTCACGGCGGGGCCGAGCTCGACCTCGTAGCGGGTGACCGTCGGGCCACGGGTGAAGCCGGTGACGGCCGCGTCCACCTTGAACTCGGAGAAGACGTTGGTGAGCGAGGCGACCACCCGGTCGTTGGCCTCGCTGCGCGCCTTGCCCGGGCCGCCGCGGGTGAGCAGGTCCAGCGACGGCAGCGAGTAGGTGATGTCGCCGGAGAGCTGGAGCTGCTCGGCGCGCGGCGGCAGGTCGCGGGGCTTCTCGGGCGCCGGTTTGGTCAGGTCGGCGACGACCGGCTCGACCTTCAGCCGCTCCTGCTTGGGCCGCGCGGCCGGGACCGGACTCGGACTGGGGCTCGGCGCCGGCACGGGGGTGGGGGTGGTGTCCTCGCGGTCGCCGACACCGACGCCCTGGGTGAGGTCGGCGACGAGCGGCGAGGGCGGCATGCCGTGCAGGACCGCGCCGTCGAGCGCGGCCGCGGCAGCCGCCGCGACGTCCACGGCGTCCATCTGACGGCCCAGTTCGGGCTGCGGCACGGCGGAGCGCCGCGGACGGCCCCGGCGCTTGGCGAGGGCCTCGTGCTCGGCGCTGTCGGGGTCGTACTCCTGGGGGGCGCCGGAGCGCCTGCGGGGGCGGGCGGGCAGCGCCTGACGCCACTGCTCCTCGTAGCGCTCGTCGTCCTCGCCGTACTCCTGGTACCCGTCGTCGGGCTCCGGGTCGTGCAGCAGCCCGAGGCGCGCGCCGAGCGCCCGCAGCCGCTGCGGGATGGCGTTCACCGGGGTCGCGGTGACCACGAGCAGCCCGAAGACCGTGAGCAGCACCAGCAGGGGTACGGCCAGCACCTCGGTCATGGTGTACGTCAGCGGGGTCGCCGCCGCCCAGCCGATGAGACCGCCGGCGTCCCTTATGCCCTGCATGCCGTCGCTGCGGGCGGGCGCCCCGCAGGCGATGTGCACCTGGCCGAGCACACCGATGACCAGGGCCGACAGGCCGATCACGATCCGCCCGTTGGCGTCCTGCTGCTCGGGGTGGCGCATGAACCGCACGGCGATCATCGCGAGCAGTATCGGCACCAGCAGGTCGAGGCGGCCGAAGGCGCCGGTGACGAGGATCTCGACCAGGTCGCCGACCGGGCCGCGCAGGTCGGCCCAGGTGCCGGCGGCGACGATCAGGGCGATGCCCAGCAGGAGCAGGGCGACGCCGTCCTTGCGGTGGGCCGGGTCCAGGTTCTTGGCTCCCTGTCCTATGCCGCGGAAGACGGCGCCGACGGCATGCGCGACGCCGAGCCAGAGGGCGCGCACCAGGCGGTACACGCCCCCGGTGGGGCTGGGCGCCGGCTTGGGTGCCGGCGCGGTCTTCTTCGCCGTGGTCCTCTTGGCGGGCGCCTTCTTGGCCGGGGCCCTCTTCGCGGCGGCCTTCTTCGCCGGAGCCTTCGAGGGAGCGGCCTTCTTCGCGGGCTGCTTCTTGGCTGCGGAGGGACGTGAGGCCATGGGTGTGAGGTTACCGGGGGATGCGACGGGGGACACGTGTGCCCACTGCTTCACCCGTTCGTGTCGCCCTTCGCGGGGCCCGGAACTGACGCACGCTCATGGGCAACTGCGTCCGCGACCGCGGTCAGTTCTGCGCGGGGAGCGGCGGCGTGGCGCCGCCGGTACCCGGTTCGAGAGCGTCGAGCGCCCGGCGCAGGCCCGTGAGTTTGCGCTCCAGGTGGGCCGCCGTGGCCACCGCGGCCGCGTCCGCGGACTCGTCGTCCAGTTGCTTGGACAGCGCCTCCGCCTGCTCCTCGACGGCCGCGAGGCGGGCGGAGAGCTCGGCGAGCAGCCCCGCGGACTCCTTGCCGGCGACCGCGCCCTTGCCGCCGCCCTCCAACTGGAGCCGCAGCAGCGCCGCCTGCTCGCGCAGCTGGCAGTTCTTCATGTACAGCTCGACGAACACCGAGACCTTGGCGCGCAGCACCCACGGGTCGAACGGCTTGGAGATGTAGTCCACCGCGCCCGCGGCGTAGCCCCGGAAGGTGTGGTGCGGGCCGTGGTTGATGGCCGTCAGGAAGATGATCGGGATGTCCCGGGTCCGCTCCCGCCGCTTGATGTGCGCCGCGGTCTCGAAACCGTCCATGCCCGGCATCTGGACGTCCAGCAGAATCACCGCGAAGTCGTCCGTGAGCAGTGCCTTGAGCGCTTCCTCCCCGGACGATGCCCGCACCAGTGTCTGATCGAGCGCAGAGAGGATGGCCTCCAGCGCCAGCAGATTCTCCGGCCGGTCATCGACCAGGAGGATCTTGGCCTTCTGCACCATGGCCCGCCCTCCTCGCCCCGGATGTGCACCGGGCGCCGCCCCAGGGGACGACTCCCTTTCGCCGCCCGTCCTTGTGCCGGTCATGGTAGCCGCACCCCGCCTGTCGCCACACCCTGTCACCGCGATGTCACTGTGCACGTAGCAGAAACGCAGCCGGAGACCAGAAGGTTCCCCCAATCCCGCACTTCTACACGGGTTCCACCACCCTGCGTCAGCAACTCCCCGTGCACACGGAACGTTCCCACAACGTTCACATCACACCTGACCGTTCCGGTCACTCCTCGCGCATCCACTGCTCCATCACCGCCAGCAGGTGATCGGGATCGACCGGCTTGGTGACGTAGTCGGAGGCGCCCGACTCGATGGCCTTCTCCCGGTCGCCCTTCATCGCCTTCGCGGTGAGCGCGATGATCGGCAGCCCGGCGAACTGCGGCATCCGGCGGATCGCATGGGTCGTCGCATAGCCGTCCATCTCCGGCATCATGATGTCCATCAGGACGACCGCGACATCGTCGTGCTGCTCCAGGACCTCGATGCCCTCCCGGCCGTTCTCGGCGTACAGCACCGACAGACCGTGCTGCTCCAGCACGCTGGTGAGCGCGAAGACGTTACGGATGTCGTCGTCGACGATCAGCACCTTCTCCCCGCCGAACCGCATGCCCCGGCGCGGCTGCGGGGACATCGTCTCCTGCTCGGCGAGCACCGGCCACGCCTCGGCCACCGGAGCCCCCCGGCGACGGCGCCGGAAGAGCGCCGCGGCGCCGTTCTGGGTCTCCTGGTACGACTTCACCTCGGCCGGCGTCTCGATCTCCACGCCGGACAACTCCAGCGCGCGGCTCTGCGAGGCGACCAGGTCCCCGGCCTCCAGCTGGGGCACGGACTGCTGGTAGCCCTGCGGCGGCAGCTCGCTGGGGTGCAGCGGCAGGTACAGCGTGAACGTGGAGCCGCGGCCCGGCTCGCTCTGTGCGTAGATCTCACCGCCCAGCAGCTGCGCGATCTCCCGCGAGATCGAGAGACCGAGGCCCGTGCCGCCGTACTTGCGGCTGGTCGTGCCGTCGGCCTGCTTGAACGCCTCGAAGATCACCCGCATCTTGCTGGCCGCGATCCCGATCCCGGTGTCGGTCACCGAGAACGCGATCAGCGGCGCGTCCGGATCGCTCAGCGAGCCGGCCTCCAGGAGCTGTTCCCTGATGCCGACCGGGACATCGCCGCTCGCCGGCCGGATCACCAGCTCCACCGAGCCGGAGTCGGTGAACTTCACCGCGTTGGAGAGCAGGTTGCGCAGCACCTGGAGCAGCCGCTGTTCGTCGGTGTGCAGGGTGGCGGGCAGCTCCGGCGAGACCCGCACCGACAGGTCCAGGCCCTTCTCCGCGGTCAGCGGCCGGAAGGTGGCCTCCACGTAGTCCACGAGCTGGACGAGCGCGATACGCGTCGGGGAGACGTCCATCTTGCCCGCCTCGACCTTCGACAGGTCCAGGATGTCGTTGATCAGCTGGAGCAGGTCGGAACCGGCGCCGTGGATGGTCTCGGCGAACTCCACCTGCTTGGGCGACAGGTTGCCCTCGGCGTTGTCGGCGAGCAGCTTGGCCAGGATGAGCAGCGAGTTGAGCGGGGTGCGCAGCTCGTGCGACATGTTGGCGAGGAACTCGCTCTTGTAGCGCATGGAGACGGCGAGTTGCTCGGCACGCTCCTCCAGGACCTGCCGGGCCTCCTCGATCTCGGTGTTCTTCACCTCGATGTCCCGGTTCTGCTGGGCCAGCAGCTCCGCCTTCTCCTCCAGTTCGGCGTTGGACGCCTGGAGGGCCTTCTGCCGGTTCTCCAGCTCGGCCGACCGCTCCTGGAGCTGCTCGGTCAGCTCCTGCGACTGCTTCAGCAGCACCTCGGTCTTGGTGTTCACGGAGATGGTGTTGACGCTGGTCGCGATCATCTCGGCGATCTGGTTGAGGAAGTCCTTCTGGATCTGCGTGAACGGCGTGAACGACGCCAGCTCGATCACGCCGAGCACCTTGCCCTCGAACAGCACCGGAAGCACGATCACCTGCGCCGGCGGCGCCTCGCCGAGCCCGGAGGAGATCTTCAGGTACCCGGTGGGCGCCTTCTCCACCAGGATCGTCCGCTTCTCCTGCGCGGCCGTCCCGATCAGCGCCTCACCCGGCCGGAACGACGTCGGCATGGAACCCATCGAGTAGCCGTACGACCCCAGCATGCGCAGTTCGTAGGCGTCCTCGTTCTCGGCGCTCGTGTCCTTGCCGTCGACCAGCGGCATCGCCAGGAAGAACGCGCCGTGCTGCGCGGTCACCACCGGCGTCAGCTCGCTCATGATCAGGGAGGCCACGTCCACCAGGTCGCGGCGGCCCTGCATGAGCGCGGAGATCCGGGCCAGGTTGCCCTTGAGCCAGTCCTGCTCCTGGTTGGCCACCGTGGTGTCACGCAGGTTGGCGATCATCTTGTTGATGTAGTCCTGGAGTTCCTGGATCTCGCCGGACGCGTCCACGTCGATCTTCAGGTTCAGGTCGCCACGGGTCACCGCGGTCGCCACGCGCGCGATGGCACGCACCTGCCGGGTCAGGTTCCCGGCCATCTCGTTCACCGACTCGGTGAGGTCCCGCCAGGTGCCGTCCACGTCACGCACGCGTGCCTGCCCGCCGAGCGCCCCCTCGGTGCCCACCTCGCGGGCCACCCTGGTGACCTCCTCGGCGAAGCTCGACAGCTGGTCGACCATCGTGTTGATCGTCGTCTTGAGTTCGAGGATCTCGCCGCGCGCGTCGATGTCGATCTTCTTGGTCAGGTCGCCCTTCGCGATGGCCGTGGTCACCATCGCGATGTTGCGGACCTGGCCGGTGAGGTTGGACGCCATCTGGTTCACCGACTCGGTGAGGTCCTTCCACGTCCCCGCCACACCCGGCACATGCGCCTGACCGCCCAGGATGCCGTCCGTACCCACCTCACGGGCCACCTTCGTGACCTGGTCGGCGAACGAACTCAGCGTCTTCACCATCTGGTTGATGGTGTCGGCGAGCTGGGCCACCTCGCCGCTCGCCTCGATGGTGACCTGCCGGGTCAGGTCGCCGTTGGCGACCGCCGCCGACACCTGGGAGATGTTCCGCACCTGCATGGTCAGGTTGTTGGCCATCTGGTTCACGTTGTTGCTGAGGTCCTTCCAGATGCCCGTGACACCCGGAACCCGCGCCTGGCCGCCCAGGATGCCCTCGGTGCCCACCTCACGGGCCACCCGGGTCACCTGCTCGGCGAAGCTGGACAGCTGGTCGACCATCGTGTTGACCGTCGTGACGAGCTCGAGGATCTCGCCCTTCGCGTCAACGGTGATCTTCTTCGACAGGTCGCCCTTGGCGACCGCCGTCGTGACCTCGGCGATGTTGCGCACCTGGATGGTCAGGTTGTTCGCCATGAAGTTCACGGACTGGGTGAGGTCCTTCCAGGTGCCCGCCACCCCCTGCACCTCGGCCTGGCCGCCGAGGATGCCCTCGGTGCCCACCTCGCGCGCCACGCGCGTGACCTCCTGGGCGAACGACGACAGCTGGTCGACCATCGTGTTCAGGGTGTTCTTCAGCTCCTGGATCTCACCGCGCGCGTCCACGGTGATCTTCTGGGAGAGGTCACCGCGGGCGACCGCGGTGGCGACCTGGGCGATGTTGCGGACCTGGGCCGTCAGGTTGCCGGCCATGCCGTTCACGGAGTCCGTCAGGTCCCGCCACACACCGGCCACGCCCGGCACCTGCGCCTGGCCGCCCAGCCGTCCCTCCGTACCGACCTCGCGCGCCACCTTGGTGACCTGGTCGGCGAAGGCGGACAGCTGGTCGACCATCGTGTTGATGGTGTTCTTCAGTTCGAGGATCTCGCCCCGCGCGTCGACGTCGATCTTCTGGGACAGGTCGCCCCGCGCCACCGCCGTCGTCACCTGGGCGATCTGCCGCACCTGGGAGGTCAGGTTGCCGGCCATGAAGTTGACGGAGTCCGTCAGCTCCTTCCAGGTGCCCGAGACGCCGTCCACGCGCGCCTGGCCGCCGAGGCGGCCCTCGGTGCCCACGTCCCTGGCCATCCGCGTCACCTGGTCGGCGAAGCTGGAGAGCTGGTCCACCATCGTGTTCACGGTGTTCTTCAGCTTCAGCATCTCGCCGGACACGTCGACCGTGACCTTCTGCGACAGGTCGCCGTTGGCCACCGCCGTCGTCACCTGGGCGATGTTGCGGACCTGCCCCGTCAGGTTGCGGAACGCGGTGTTGACGGAGTCGGTCAGGTCCTTCCAGGTGCCGGCGGCTCCGGGCACCTGCGCCTGGCCGCCCAGCTCACCCTCGACCCCGATCTCCCGCGCCACCCGGGTGACCTCGGCACCGAACGACGACAGTTGATCAACCATGCCGTTGACGGTGTTCTTCAGCTCCAGCATCTCGCCGGCCACGTCGACCGTGACCTTCTGCGACAGGTCGCCGTTGGCCACCGCCGTCGTCACGGCGGCGATGTCGCGCACCTGGGTCGTCAGGTTCCGGAACACCGTGTTGACGGAATCCGTCAGGTCCTTCCAGGTGCCCGCCGCGCCGGGCACGTTCGCCTGCCCGCCGAGCCGCCCCTCGCCACCGACCTCGTTTGCCACGCGCGTGACCTCGTCCGCGAAGATCCGCAGCGTCTCGGTCATCTGGTTGATCGTCTCGGCGAGCTGCGCGACCTCACCGCGCGCCGGAACGGTGACCTTGCGTGACAGGTCACCGTTGGCGACCGCAGTGGTCACCTCCGAGATCCCGCGCACCTGCGCCGTCAGGTTGCCGGCCATGGTGTTGACGGAGTCGGTGAGCTCCTTCCACGTCCCCGCCACCCCCGGTACGTGCGCCTGACCGCCCAGGATGCCGTCCGTACCCACCTCACGGGCGACCCTGGTCACCTCGGAGGAGAACGCCGACAGCTGGTCCACCATCGTGTTGACGGTTTCCTTCAGCTCCAGCATCTCGCCGGCGACCTGGACCGTGACCTTCCGCGACAGGTCACCCTTGGCGACCGCCGTCGTCACCAGTGCGATGTCCCGCACCTGCGCCGTCAACCGGTACGCCATCGTGTTCACCGAGTCCGTGAGGTCACGCCACGAACCCGACATGCCACGCACGCGTGCCTGACCGCCCAGCTTGCCCTCGGTGCCCACCTCACTGGCCACCCGCGTGACCTCGTCGGTGAACGTCGACAACTGGTCGACCAGGTTGTTGACGGTCCGGCCGACCTTCAGGAACTCACCGCGCAGCGGATGCCCCGCCCCGTCCGCCGACGGCGACCGCAACTCCATGCGCGGCGACAGGTCCCCCTCGGCCACCGCCGTCAGGACCCGGCCCACCTCGGAGACCGGCCGCACCAGGTCGTCGACGAGCGCGTTGGAGTTGTCGACGGCGGCCGCCCAGGAGCCCTCGCAGGCGCCGGTCTCCAGCCGCTCCGTGAGCTTTCCCTCACGTCCGACGACACGCCGTACCCGGGACAGCTCACCCGTGAGATGGAGATTGCGGTCCGCCACCTCGTTGAAGACCGCCGCGATCTCCGACATCACGCCGTCCCCGGACACCGTGAGCCGCTTGCGGAAGTTGCCCTCCCGCATCGCCACCAGCGCCACCAGCAACCGGTTCAGCGAAGCCGTGTCCACCGCGGTGGTCCCGTCACCGCCCCGCTGCCTGCTCAGAGACGGTCCGCCCTTCGCGCGCGCCTTAGTGCCCCGCGCCGCTGCGCCAGACTCCACTGTGTCCCTCCCGCAGGGGTCGACCGTTACTGCTGTGCTCGGACACCGCCATACCCGGCGTACCGCTTACTCCGGCGTACCAGTTACTGCTGCGTATTTCTGCCGGACGAGATCCGGCCACACCAGGGGCTGCTGCCCGCCCTGCACGCAACGCATTCGGGCTGACCGGACCTTCATCACAAGCTTGCCCAGTGTTTCACCCTCGCCGAACCAGGCCATAACAGTTCGGCAGCTTCGCACATCGTCCGCACACCCTGGGGGCGTAAACACTGGCGACCGGCATCCGCTCGGACGGCGAAGGTAAGTAACCTTGCATGCGGCTGTCCAGCCGCACCGGTCCGTCCGGCCTGGGCGGTGGCACGAGAACGAGCGGGCATTCGGAGGGGCGGCCGCAGACCATGACCACCGGAGTGATCCCCGGGGGACACAACCCGGAGCCACGGCCCACAGGCGAGCGCATGCCGCAGCAGCGGCACCAGCCCGGCCAGGCAACCCCGCATGTCGAGACACGGTCGAGGAGTTCTGTGATCACCGCGCGCGCGGCCGCCACCTTCGAGCCCGTCGGGCGATCGGTCGCGACCGCCCGGTCCTTCGTCCGCGACACGCTCCAGGGCTGGGGCTTCGCGGACGTCGTCGACGACGCCGTGGTCCTCACCAGCGAACTGGTGACCAACGCGGTCGTGCACGCGGGCACCCACGCCGACGTGCTGTGCCTGCGCACCGACGACGGGGTGCGCATCGAGGTCGCCGACCGCTACCCGGAACGCGAGGTCCCGCTCCAGGGCTCCGCCGTCAACATGGGCAGCCCCGACCGCGAGGGCGGCCGCGGACTCCAGCTCTGCGCGGCCCTCGCCGCCCGCTGGGGCGTCGAGTACACGCCCACGCACAAAAATGTCTGGTTCCAGCTGGATCTCCCGGAGCGTCCGGTAGGCACCCGCGCGGCCGGCCCGTCCCTCCCCGCCGACCTGCTGCCCCTCGCCGACGGACGGGTCCGGGTGGCGGTCGTCCAGATCGACCGCAAGGGCTCCATCTCCGCCTGGAACGAGGACGCCGAGGAGATCTTCGGCCACACCGCCGGCGAGGTCACCGGCAAGCCGCTCACCGACCTCGCCGCCTGGCCGCACACCCCCGGCACCGGCACCGGCATCGCCGAGGCACTCCAGCTCTCCCGCTGGGAGGGCAGCTACGGCATCCGCGGCGCCGACGGCCGCGTGACCCCCGTCTACGCCTCGCACCTGCGCGTCCGCGACACCGGCGGCGAACCCTCCACGGTCTGCCTGCTCGTACGCGACCACGAACGGGCCGTCCTCCAGACCCCGTTGCGCCTCCCCGCATCGGACGCCGGCGGCGCCTCCGACGGCCAGAGCAGCGACCCCTTCGAGGTGTTCATCGGCTCCCCCGCCCCGGACGACCTCGACGGCCTCCTCCAGCGCACCGTCGAACGCGCCCGCGACATGCTCGACGGCGACTCCGCGTTCCTGCTCCTCGCCACCGACGACGAGACCGAGTTGGAGGTCCGCGCCTCCACCGGCCTCCCCTCGGCCCGCCAGCGCTTCGCACGCGTGCCCGTGGAAGCCGGCCCCGGCCGCTACGGCTCGGCCCGCATGCCGGCCGTACACGACGACCTGGCGGCCGTTCCCGGCGCCGTCCCCCTACTCGCCGGCACCGGCATGCGCTCGGTCGTCACGGTCCCGCTGAAGGTAGAGGGCCGCCTCACCGGCTCCCTGGGCGTCGCCGCCGAGGCACCGGGCAGATACTCCAACGAGGAGGCGCTGCGCCTCCAGTTCGCCGCCGACCGCATCGCCCTGGCCGTCGAGTCGGCCCGACTCGGCGAACTGGAACGGCTGCGCCGCGGCTCGCTCAGCTTCCTCGTCGAGGCCTCCGACCTGCTCGCCGGCACCCTGGACCGCGACCAGACGCTGGCCCTGATGGCCCAGATGACGGTCCCCACCCTCGCCACCTGGTGCGCCGTCTACACCATCGCCGACCAGGCCTCCGACCCGTACCTGTCCTACGTCCTGCACGAGGACGAGGAACTCATCGACGGCATCAAGTCGTTGCTCGCCAAGGTACCCCCGCCGGACCCGGTACCCACGCCCGGCGCCCGCGTCTGGACCGCCCCCGGCGAGCACGCCCACCAGGCCGCACTGCGCAGCTCCATGCGCAGCCTCGGCCTGACCGGCGGCCCCACCCGCCAGGTCTCCTCCGGCATCGGCCCGACGCTCGCCACCGCCTCGGCGGTGGGCGGCGAGACGGTGGTCCTCCCCCTGGTCGCCCGCAACCGCGTCATCGGCATGCTCACCCTCGGCAAGCCCACCGACGAGCACTTCCGCCAGGAGATCCTGGAACTGGCCGAGGACCTCTCCCGCCGGGCCGCCCTGGCCCTGGACAACGCCCGCCTGTACTCGGAGCGCACGGCCATCAGCCAGGCCCTCCAGCGCAGCCTGCTGCCCCCGGGCACCCCGCACATCGAGGGCATGGAGGTCGAGGTCATCTACCGCGCCGCCGGCGAGGGCAACGAGGTCGGCGGCGACTTCTACGACGTCTTCCCCATCGCCGACAACGCGTACGGTTTCGCCATCGGCGACGTCTGCGGAACGGGCCCCAACGCGGCCGCGGTCACGGGCCTCGCCCGGCACGCGCTCCGCCTCCTGGCCCGCGAGGGCCTCAGCGGCCCCGCGGTCCTGGAACGCCTCAACTCGGCCATCCTGGACGAGGGAGCCCGCAGCCGCTTCCTCACCCTCCTGTACGGCGAGATGCGTCCCCAGGAGGACGGCAGCGCGGAGATGAAGGTCGTCTGCGCCGGTCATCCGCTCCCGCTGCGCCTGCGCCAGGACGGCACGGTCGAGGCCGCCGCCGAACCCCAGCCTCTCCTCGGCGTCATCGAGGACCTGGAGCTGTACGAGCAGACGGTCACCCTTGATCCGGGCGACGTTCTGCTCTGCGTCACCGACGGCGTGACGGAACGCCGGGAGGGTACGCGCATGCTCGGCGACGACGGCCTGGCGGACGTCCTGACCACCTGCACGGGCCTGACGGCCGGCGCGGTCGCCGCACGCATCATGCGCGCGGTGGAGCGTTTCGCGTCGGACGCTCCGTCCGACGACATGGCCATCCTCGCGATGCGGGTCCCCGGTCTCCAGAAGGACTGAGGAGACAGAGGAAAGAGGGCATGAAAAAGGCCCCGCCCTTACGGGCGGGGCCTTTTGACCGGAGCCCCCAAACGGAATCGAACCGTTGACCTTCTCCTTACCATGGAGACGCTCTGCCGACTGAGCTATGGGGGCCTGTCGCCTTTTCGAGGTTTCCCCCGCGGCAACGGAATAGATCATACCCCGAACGGGCCCGAGGTCCCAAACTCGTTCAGAAGGCGGGCTGAAGCAGTCCACCGAGGGCATTGCAGGCGGACACGATCCGCTGCATCTCCCGCTTCGTCAACGCGGCGTCCACGGGCAGCGCGAGGGTCTCGTCCGCGGCGACCTCCGTCTCC
Source organism: Streptomyces sp. NPDC086777 (assembly GCF_040702065.1). Taxonomy (NCBI): domain Bacteria; kingdom Bacillati; phylum Actinomycetota; class Actinomycetes; order Kitasatosporales; family Streptomycetaceae; genus Streptomyces; species Streptomyces sp. NPDC086777. The sequence goes on from NZ_JBFBJI010000018.1 coordinate 198,878, forward strand.
GGCAGCGCGACACAGCGCCGGAATTCCGGCAGCCGGTGCACCGGCGTCTTCACCGGGACCCTGCAGTCGACTCCCTTGCCCCGCAGGGCCCGAGCGAAAGCGTCCCGGTCGGGCCGGCCGTTCCCCGGCACCCGCACGACGTACTGCTGGTAGGTGTGCCCGTCGCCGCCGTCCGGCGTCCGCACCCCGCGCAGCTTCGCATCGAGATAGGAGGCCCGCTGCCGCCGCTGCGCGATCTCGTCGTACGGAGCCTCGGACTCGCCCTGCTCCAGCACCAGCAGCCCATGCCGCTGTCCCAGTTCACGCAACCCCCGGACGTCGGCCCACCGTCCGAACCGGTGGACGACAACCACCGCTGCGGAACGGGCGGTTACGGACGCTTCGACCGCCGTCACGTCGAGGCAGTAGGTCAGCGGATCTATGTCGGCGAACACCGGAAGCGCACCGGCCAGTGTCACGGCCTCGGCGACCTCGGCGTTCCCGAAGGCCGGCACGATGACCTCGTCGCCGACTCCGACACCGGCGGCCCTGAGCATTGCAGCAGTACCCATGCTGGGATGCTCGGCGGGGAACGTGAACGACACGTTACGCAAACAAAAAAAGGGTTGGACCCGGAACCGAAGTTCCAGATCCAACCCTTTCAATATTTGTTCGGCGGTGTCCTACTCTCCCACAGGGTCCCCCCTGCAGTACCATCGGCGCTGTGAGGCTTAGCTTCCGGGTTCGGAATGTAACCGGGCGT
>NZ_JBFBJI010000019.1:0-161560 GCF_040702065.1 Streptomyces sp. NPDC086777
CACCTGCTGCGCCTCGGTCCCCCCCCGCCCCCACCCCCGCCCCCCCCCCGCCCCCGCGGGGACCCGGCGCCGGCGTGCCGTCCGCACGCCGACAGAGCGCGGCAGTTGTCGCAGTGATCGGCGGGTGGGGGTGGATGTGCGGTGACGTCCCTTTCGACTTCGACCGTTGGAGGCACGGCGGTTGAGTCTGTCCGTGGGCGCGGACCGGGCGAGGGCACCGTCCGGGACGTCTTCCACCGGTTCAACGAGATCGGTCATGCCTGCCTGGACCCTCAGTGGGCGGGGGGCCAGGATGCTGTTGCCGCGCACTCGGACAATGACCGCCCTGGCTTGGCGGGCCAGCCGCCCGAGGTGTCTACGTGGTCACAGCACCAGGGTGCGTGTCGAGTCATGATCTAGTGGCGCAACAGCCAACGCCAGCGCGGCTGTTCGAGCACGACCGACGTCGCGGCCAGCGCGGTTGCGACGACCGCCGCCCACGTGGGCCACGCGCACCACGGCGCCACCGCCGCGGCGGCCACTTCGAGGAGCACGAGCAGGAGCATCGCTGCGCCGGGGATCGCGACCGGCGGGTCGAAGGGGCGGTCGCCGGGTGTTCCGACGACGGCCGGAAGCCCGATCAGCAGGACCAGCGCGGTGATCGCGACCGCCCAGTCGACCCGGTGCAGCGCCCACGGGGCGGCCGTCCAGCCGATCAGTTCGGTCAGGAACCGCAGCCCGGAGGCGGCGTTGGCGCGGTTCGGGGAGTCGGCGGCCTGGGTCATGACCCCTCCCCGGCATGGAGCGGCGCCGTGTCGGGCCCGCCGATGGCGGCCTCGGCCCGCACGCCGGCCCGCTCGGCCGGCAGGCCCATGGCCGGGCCGGCGAAGCCGACTTCGTCGGCGCGTTCCGACGCAGCCGCAGTGACCGTGGCCCGGTCGAGCCCGGCCCTAGGCACGGGCCGTCTCCAGGAATGAGCGCACCAGGCCGACCACGGGCGACGGGAACTGGACCTGCGGGTAGTGGCCCGCCCCCGGGAGCATCTCGAGCCGGCTGACGCCCTCCGGCAGCGCGGCCACGATGGCCTCGCCCTCGGCCTTCGGGTCACTCCAGTCGGGATCGAGGGTGCCCAGACGACCAGGACCGGGCAGTGCACGTCGCCGAGTTGGGCACCGCCGTCGGCGGCGCTGTTCATCTGCTTCTGCAGGGCCTTCATCCGGCCCGGCTCGTGCAGCACCGCGTCGGTGCGCTCGAGGCTCGCGGCCCGGTCCGCCGGGCGCGGCTCCGGGGTCGCGAGCTCCAGGTACTTCCGCCACTGCTGGTGGCTGCCGAGCATCGCGACGGCCGAGATCGCCTTCGCGGCGTTGCGGTAGCGGGACACGCCCAGGGCGTTCAGCGAGTACTCCACCTTGCGGGTGAACGGGGCCAGTTCGACGACGGCGCTCACGAGCGCCGGCGCCTTGGCAGCGGCGATCGTCACGGCACCGCCCGAGACGGAGTGGCCGACCAGCACCGCGGGACCACCGAGATGCTCGATCAGTGCGATCAGGTCGCCGGCGATGTCGGTACGGGTGCAGGACGGCCACGTCGCGGTCGGCTCTCCGCTGCCTCGCAGGTCCACGGCCGCGACCCGGTAACCGGCGGCCACCCACTCTGGGACCATGAACCGACAGGTGCCGCGGCTCTGGCCGATCCCGTGCGCACGCACCGTCAGCGGCCCGCAGCCGGTCACCTCGTAGGCGACAGTGCCGCCTTCCACGTCCAGGAACTCAGTCATGGCGATCTCCGTAGTTGATCTCGATAGCCACGGCAGCGGAATCAGCGGCCGGGCCCGGAAGCGGGCCGATCAGCGGCCGGGCAGGTTGTTCAGCGGCGCGGAGCGGCGCTCCAGGAGCTCGGCGTAGGTGCCGTCCCGCTCGGCCCAGCGCAGCGGCAGCGCGGCCTCGACGATGATCTCGGGGGTCGTGGGCTCCACGGCCAGCAGCTCCATCACCTCATCGAGGTATTCGTCGATCGGCACGGCCGCCGGGTTGAGCTTCGCCATCGCGGGGGTCGCGACGGCCGGCGGCACGAGCTCGGCCACCTCAACGCCGGTCCCGGCCAGGTGCGCCCGCAGCGACTCGGTGTAGGAGTGGACCGCGGCCTTCGTGGCGCCGTAGGTGGCCATGAGCGGGAAGGGCAGGAACCCGATTCCCGAGCTCACCGTGATGATCGTTCCGGCGCCGCGGCCGATCAGGTGCGGCGTGAAGGCGTCGATCGTCCGGATGGTACCGAGCAGGTTCGTGGCGACCATGTTCTCGGCGTCGGTGATGTGCGCGGGGTCGCGCAGGTCTTCGGTGAGCAGGACTCCGGACATGGTGACGACGACGTCGAGGTCGGGGTGTGCGGCGAGCACTTCGTCGCGGGCCCGCAGGACCGAGGTGGGGTCGGTGACGTCGAGCCGAACGGACTGCAGACCGTCCTGTGGCTCGGGCCGGCGCCCGCCGACGACGACCGTGTTGCCGTCCTTCGCGAACCGGTGCGCGAGTTCGAGCCCGATGCCAGAGGTGCCACCGACGATGAGCACTGTGCGATGGGTGAGCTTCACCAGAACCTCCTGTGACGTTCGGTAGTCGTCCAGCAACTACCGGATCTTCCGCAAGCAGGCTCGCTCACATGCCGTGGAACGAGAAAGGCCCTGCCGATCCGGGGTGTGCCAGGACCCTCTCTGCGACAGTCGGCCGCGGCTACCGTGGGAGGTATGCCTCAAGACGACGCGAACCGGCTGGGCCAGTACCTGCACGCCCGCCGCGACCTGGTCACGCCGCAGCAGGCCGGCATCCCCAGTGGCGCCAACCGGCGCGTCCCAGGGCTTCGCCGCGAGGAGGTCGCGATGCTTGCCGGCATCAGTGCGGACTACTACCTGCGGCTGGAGCGCGGAAGGGATCACAACCCCTCCCCGCAGGTGCTCCAGGCCATCGCCCGTGTCCTGCACCTCGACGACCTGGAAACCGAGTACCTGCTCGGACTCAACGGGCCCCGGCCGCCGGCCCGCCGCAGGCAGCGCGCGCCGCGCCTGCCCGCCCGGTTGCACCATCTGTTGGCGGCCGTGGACGTGCCGGCGTTCGTCGAGGACCGGCACTTCGACGTCCTGGCCTCCAACCAGCTCGCGATGGCGCTGTCGCCGCGGCTGCGGCCTGGCGCGAACCGGCTGCGCTCCCTGCTGCTCGACCCCGAGGAACGCCACTTCCAGCACGACTGGGAGGCGGCGGTCGTCGACTCCGTCGCGGCGTTTCGCCGTTCGGTGGACGACAGCGTCACCGACCAGCGCTCAGTCGAACTCGTCGGCGAGCTGTCCCTGGCCAGCAGCCGTTTTCGCACCCTGTGGGCACGGCACGACGTCAAAGCGCTCGGCTACACCAGCATCGTCAACCATCCGGTCGTAGGCGAACTGCACCTCAACCGCGAGAAGCTCGCCGTCGGAGACCTGTTGCTCGTGCTCTACTACCCGGACCAGGACAGCGACGCCGCCGAGAAGCTCCAGTTGCTGACCTCCCTCGCCCCGGCCGACGGGCAGCGGCCCGCTGCGTCCGTCGACCCGCCGACAGGCCGCGACGTCGACGCCTCCCAGCCATCGCAGGACAGTCGGGGCCGACACCGACCGTGACGCCACGCCCGCAAGGCCTGCCGCGGTATCGCCGCGCGGTACGACAAGACCCCGGAAGACAACCTCGCCCTCCCCACCTACGCGCCTCGGCGATCTGGATCAAAGACCTCACATCCACTGCCCACTGATCGCGACTCGGTGCACGCCCTAGGGGTGCCGGCCGGGATCATCCTCCCGGCGGGCGGGCGCCGTATCCAAGTGCGTCGGTCCGGCCGCGTCGGTGGCGCGCACCCAGGCGGCGAAGTCCTCGACCGCGTCGGTGACGGCGTGGAAACGGAGCGAGGGGAAGAAGTCGAAGTTGTGCTGGGTGCCCGGGAGTTCGGCGTAGACCACCGGCTGGGTGGAGACGCGCCCGACTTCGGACGCGAAGTGGCGGGCGTCCTCGACCAGGACCAGCGTGTCCAGTGTGCCGTGGACGACGAGGAACGGCGGGGCGTCGGGGTGCAGGTGCGCCAGCGGGGTGGAGTCGGCGCCGGCGTCGGCCTGCCCGTAGTAGCCGTAGAAGCCGATCGCCCCCGCCACCGGTGGGCCGGCCTCCTCGCCGTCCGGCTGCCCCGGTGCCGCGGATGCGGTGAGCGCGGCCGTGGCCGCCAGATGAGCCCCGGCGGAGCCCCCGGCGAGGAACACCGCCGACGGATCGGCTCCGTAGGCGGCGCCGCTGTCGCGCACCCACCGGATGACCTGCCGCACGTCGGCGAGCCGGTCGGCGTAGTCCAGTCGGCCGCCCAGCCGGTAGTTGGCACTCACGCACACCCAGCCCCGGCCGGCGAGCCGGTACAGGAGCGGGCGGGCACCGATCATCTTGCTGCCCATGCGGAAGGCGCCGCCGTGCAGGTAGACCAGGACCGGAGCGTTCGCCGTCCCTGCCCGGGGGACGTACACGTCCAGCAGGTGGCCGCGGCCTGCGTCGCCGTAGCGGAGGTTGGCCACCCGACGTACGTCGAACCGGTAGGAGATCAGGGGCAGCACCAGCAGGCGCACGATCGACCACAGGCCGCGGCTGTCGCGCGGCGCCACCGCCTGCGGCCCGAGTGCCTGTCGCAGTGCGGTGGTCAGCCGGGGCCGGGCGGTGCGGGCCCGCACCGCGAGCACCAGCAGTCCGGCCGCGGTGCCCGCGGCCGTGCCCGCGCCCAGCCACCACGACAGCGTTCCCGTCTCTCCGGCCAGCAAAGGCGGTAGCGCACCGGCAGCCAGCGCATACAGGGCGAGGAACGGCTGCTCGTTGATCAGGAAGGTGAGAAAGAAGCTGAACGTGAAGGGTGTGGTGCGCCGTGGTCGCGGCGGGCGCAGCGCGAGAAGGGTCATCAGCGTGAGCATCCCGCTGCTGCTGATCACCTGGGCGAACGGCACCGTGACTCCCCCTGCCGGCGCCACGGACCGCAAGACACCAGCCCGTCGGCCTGTGGGCACAGCTCATCAACGTGACGTGTACAAGGCGCAGGACAAACGTAGCACCGCGCCGTCGACTGTGTTGAGCCCCTTTCCTTGCGTGCCGCCGGCGGCGGTGTGATGGGGCTGCCAGGCACGGGCGCACTCCAGCAGACTCACGGAACCACGCCACGGCCCCTTGGCCCCTGACGCCCACGACCGACTGAGCGGTCCAGGCGGCCTCCCCCACGGCGACAGCCGGCAGGCAACCGGCCCCGGGAGGACGGCAAGTGCCTCGCGGGTGCCGTCTCCCTGCCGGCAGCGCTCCAGTACGGGCGCGAGGCGCCAAGTCAGCCCGACGTCTCCTCCCGCCGCCGGTCATCGCCGGCCGTGGCCGGGATGGCGTTGTCGATGAGGACGGCGGCGACGGCAGCGGCGGCGGGGAAGGCGTCGGCGTCGAGGACGCGGGTACGTGCCGCGGCGCCGTCGAGGAGCAGCGCGAGCTGCTCGCCGAGTTGTTCAGGGTCGGCGGCGCCGGCTTCGCGGGCCGCGTCGGCGAGCCGCGCGGCGACGGCCTTCTTGTAGTCGCGCGCGTACTGGGATGCCGGGTGCTGGGGGTCGTGGAGTTCGACGGCCGCCGCGATGTAGGGGCACAGAGGGGTGCCGGGGGCGATGTCGAAGGCGGCGAGGAGCCGTTCGCGGGGCGTGAGGTCGGTGCGGTCGAACACGTCGGACAGGACGGAGGGGTCGAACCGGCGCAGGTACTCGGCGACGAGTTCGTCCTTGCCCGCGAAGTGCTGGTAGGCCGTGCGCTTGGACACCTCGGCCGCCGCGCAGAGCTGGTCCATGCCGGTGCGGTTGATGCCCTGCTCGCGGAACAGCTGCTGGGACGCGCCGAGGATGCGTTCGCGGGCGCCCCGGCCGCGGCGGCGGCCCGTGGGGCCCTTCTCCAACTCCGTCATGGGTCCAGCGTACCGCAGTCGGGTAACGACCGGTGTACTTAGTTTGCGCCCCGGCCGACCGCCCCGTACCGTAAGCACACAGGGCGGTGTACATAACACCGTCTCCCCGGGCACGTACCGGCATCACCGACCCAAGGGAACGACTATGGGAAAGCTCGACGGCAAGGTCGCGGTCATCACCGGCGCCACCAGCGGCATGGCACTGGCAGGCGCGAAGCTGTTCGCCGACGAGGGAGCGCACGTCTTCATCACCGGCCGCCGCCAGGACGCCCTGGACGAGGCCGTGAAGAAGATCGGCCGCAACGTCACCGGCGTCCAGGGCGACGCCGCCGACCTTGACGACCTGGACCGCCTGTACGACACCGTCAAGCGTGAGAAGGGAAGCCTCGACGTGCTCTGGGCCAGCGCCGGCGGGGGCGAGCCCGCCCCGCTCGGCGAGATCACCGAGGCCCACTTCGACGCCGCGTTCCACCTCAACGCCCGCGGCACCCTGTTCACCGTCCAGAAGGCCCTGCCGCTCTTCAACGACGGCGGTTCCATCGTCATGACCGGCTCCAACGCCTCCCTCGGCGCGTTCCCCGGCTGGAGCGTCTACGCCGGCAGCAAGGCCGTCCAGCAGGCCTGGGCCCGCGTCTGGCTCAACGAGCTCAAGGACCGCCGTATCCGCGTCAACGTCCTGACCCCCGGCCAGGTCGCCACCGCCAAGCAGGAGGAGCTCTTCGACGAGGCCACCAAGCGGCAGTTCGAGTCCCTCATCCCCCGCGGCCAGATGGGCCGCCCCGACGAGATCGCGGCCGCCGCCCTCTTCCTCGCCTCCGACGACTCCAGCTACGTCAACGGCATGGAACTGGTCGCCGACGGCGGCACCACCGCCATCTGAGCCGGACAACACACAACCAGGGCAGGACATCCCATGAGCAGCATCAGCATCATCGGCACCGGGAACATGGCTCGCACCATCGGCGCGCGGGCCATAGCGGGCGGCAACACCGTCGAGGTCATGGGCCGCGACCGGACCAAGGCCGCCGACCTGGCCAACGCTCTCGGCGGCGGCACCACGACGGGGGAATGGGGTACCGCCCCGGCCGGGGACATCGTCATCATGGCCCTGCTGTACGACGGTGTCGTCCCGGCCGTCACCCGGTACGGGGACGCCCTCGCGGGCAAGGTCATCGTCGACATCAGCAACCCCTTCAACGCCACGTTCGACGGGCTGGCCCACCGCGAGGCGACCTCGATCGCGCAGGAAGCCGCCAAGGCGGCACCGGCCGGCGCCGGCGTGGTGAAGGCGTTCAACACCGTCTTCCGCCATGTCCTGGAGAAGGGCCGGCCCGACGTCTTCATCGCCGGCGACGATGCGCAGGCCAAGGCCGGCGTGGAGGCGTTCGTCAAGAGCCTCGGCATGCGCCCGCTGGACGTCGGGGGCCTGAAGATGGCGCACTGGCTGGAAGGAGCGGGCGTGGTCACGGTGGGCCTCGCCAACCACGGGGTGGGGAACCTGGACTTCGCCCTGAGCGTCACCGAACTTCCCGCCTGAGCGGGCGGTTGACGGGGCGTCTTCGGAGCGAGCGGCTGCCGATCAGGGGCGGAACCGGCGCGAGGGCGCGGTGTACGACGGACAGGGCTCCCGTGCCGTCGAGGGAGGTGCTCGGCGTCTCAGCTCGGCAGCACAGGAGCCCTGTTGGTTCACCGCCCTGCCGTGACCGCAAAAATGCCTGCGCTTTCGGCGGCAGCCCCTCCGTCCGACGTGAAGCGCAACATTCAGAGGTCTTTGGTACCCGGATGGTGGTGGCGAAGTTCGCCGAGTAGGCGCTCGTCGACAGCCCTGACATCCCACAGGGAACTGCCGCATGACCACGGCTCTGATCAGCTCACATGACGGATCGGACAGGCCAGAGCACACTTCCGTTCGCATCGCACTCCGTGAACTTGAGCAGCGCGAAACGCATGCGCTGCTGTTCCAGGGAGCGATCGACCCGGCCATCACCTTCGACGACGAACACGCCCCGGGACGGTGCCCGCCGGGCTCAGGCAAGAGCACCTCATGGACGATCCGATCAAGGTCGTCCTTGCGTCGTCGCCCTGCCCATGCGACAGCCGACGGTCGTCCGCAGTCTCTGCACCTGCCGGCTCGGTACGAGAGGCGTGGCCGCGTCGGTCAGGCGGCTGGAGAGGTATCTGCGGGAGACGGTGGCGGAGCTGTGAAATGGCGGCCCGGGGATCACGCCGTGCCCGGCCCCAGCCGCGCGACCGCCCTGACAGCGCCGCGCGTCCGCCCCGCACAGGCAGGGCGGGCGCCTACTCCGCCCAGTCACCAGAACTCACCGGGCCAGGCGGACGGCCGAGCCGACGGCGCGGTATCGAGTGGGCGCGGCGGCGGGTCGTCAGTGGCCGGCGCTCTGACCGCCGTCGACCGGCAGCACCACGCCCGTGACGAACGGCGCCTTCTCCAGGTAGATCACGGCGTCTGCGACGTCGCTGACCTCGCCGATACGGCCGACGGGGTGGAGGGAGCCGAGGAACCCATGAGTCTCGGCCGAGTGCATCGGGGTCCTGATCACGCCGGGGGACACGGCGTTGACGCGGATGCCCTGCTTGGCGTACTCGGTGGCCAGCGCCTTGGTCACCGACTCCAGACCCCCCTTGGTCAGCGATGCCATGGTGCCGTTGACGACTCCGATCGCGTGCTCGGCGTTGCTGGCCGTGATCTGGACGATGTGGCCGCCGCCCTGGTCGAGCATGTGTGGGACGACCGCCTGCGTGATGTGGAAGAAGCCGTGCAGGTTCACGGCCAGCAGCCAGGTGAAGTCGTCCTTGGTGAACTCGGTGAAGGGCTTGCCGACGAAGATCCCGGCGTTGTTGACCAGGGTGTCGATGCGCCCGAACCGCTCCACACCGGCGTCGACGACGCGCCTGCCGGTGGCCGGGTCGCCGATGTCGCCCTGGACGGTCAGGGTGCCCGGGTCGCCGGACGGGGAGATGTTCCGGGACGTGGCGACCACGTTGTAGCCGATCTCGCGGTAGGCAGCGACCAGACCGGCTCCGATGCCCTGTGACGCGCCGGTGACGACCGCGACCTTCCTGCTGTGCGTGCTCATGATCATCTCTTTCGTCGGAGGTGGTGCAGCGACCACGGGGCGGTCCAGAGGAAGGCCCTCGCTCGCTCACCTGCATGACAGGGAGCCCGTCCAATATGTGACATACGAGTCATAAGACGCGTTCCGATCTGTTGCCGCGCGGAGTGTGGGCCGCCGCGGCCCTGAGCGCGTGCCTGCACGCGTACTTGGCCGCGGGCGCGCTGCGGCCCGTCATCTGGACACCGCGCCGGGTGCCTCGATCCGGTCGTACGGGGTGCTGCGCACCTTGGTTGTACGAGGTGCAGTCCACCTTGCATGGACGACCACCTGGCTACGCGGCCTTGCATGGACGACCACCTGGCTACGCGGCGGGCGGTCCGCTCGTGAGCCAGTCGGTGTAGTGCACGCGGCCGATGCGCGCTCCTGGCGGGGCGATGATGGCGGTCTCGGGGACGGCGCCGAACAGGCCCGCCGACTCGTCCACCACGACGGTGCGTTCGTCACCGCGCGCCCGCAGGGTCATGCGGCCCAGTTCGTCCAGCGGGAAGACATCGGGTCCGGCGACGTTGACGGTGCCGTTGACGGGTGCGCCGGTCGCCACGTCGACCAGTGCGCCGACGACCTCGTCCACGGCGATCGGCTGCAGCCGGGTCGTGGGGAGGCGGACCACGTCACCGTCGCTGGTCCACGACATGATGGGCTCCACGAACTCCATGAACTGGGTGGCCCGTACGACCGAGAAGGGAATCGGGCCCGACCCGATCAGATCCTCCTGCAGGACCTTGGCCTTGTAGTAGTCGGCTCCCGGTACCCGGTCGATCCCGACGATCGACAGCAGGACGATGTGGCCGACGCCCGCCCTGTCGGCGGCGGCGAGAAGGTTCAGCGTGGTGCTGCGGAAGAACGGCGAGGCGGCCGCGTCGAAGGACGGTGCGTCGATGGTGAGCACGACGACGTCGACCGAGCGGAGCGCGTCCGGCAGTCCCGCGCCGGTCAGGAGGTCGAGCCCCGTGGACCTGCCGTGGGGCGTCGCCTCGTGCCCCGTGGATCGCAGTTTTTCCACGAGCCTCGCCCCGACGAAGCCGGTGCCACCGATCACGGCTGTCTTCATTCCTGCGCCCCCTGGTGAGTGACCTGTGCTCCCGACCGTAGGTCGGCGCGGTCCCGGTCGCCGCCAGGGCTACGCCGTGCGGGCGGGCCCCGCCGTTCCCCGGCGTGCCGTTCACAGGGGCGCGGACCGCCTCGGTGATCTACCGGTCGTCGGTCTTGAGGGCGGCCCCGGTGTCGGAGACGAAGACGACCAGGAGCCTGGCCGCCTTGGTCGGGCTGGTGTTCTCGGTCAGGAGGTGATGGGCGCCCGGCTGCTCGACCCAGTTCTGCCCCTGGTGGTAGGTGGTCACCGGCTTGCCTTCGAGCTGACTGCGTACGGTGCCTTCGAGGACGTAGGCGTAGACGAACGCCTGGCCGTGCCGGTGCGGCGCGGCGCGCGCGTCGGGCGGGAGGTCGACGATCGCCGCGGTGAACGTCTTGCCCTTCACCGTCGGAAGAGCCTGCTGCAACAGCAGCTCAAGGTGATCGGTGGGGCGTGTCGATGCCGCGGCCACCCCCGCTCCCTCGGCACGCGCACTCGCATCCAGGCTTGCGCACGCGGTGGCCGTGCTCAGCGTGGCGACTGCCAGCAGTCCACCGGCGATCCGTAGTCCGATCATGATCGGTCTCCTGTCCGGTCTGCGGTTTTGCTGATGCTCGTTCGCCGGGAGTGTGGCCGACGCGGGCGGACGCGGAGGGTGCCCGGCTCACGGCCGCGCGGTGTCGTCGTCCCCGGCCGCGTGGGAACGGGCGGGGGTGCAGGGGGTTCTCCGCGCCGGGGAGGCATGACGGCCGTGCGAGGCGGCGCTCCCGCTTGTGCTCGCGGACGTGGGACACCTCCGGCGGGTCCCGAGCATCTCCAGCTTAGGAGGCCTGTCGCGACCCGGCACCGGCTGCGGCCGCGCTCTGCGCCGGGGCACCGCGACCGGCGGCCGGCCCGCGTCCGGCAGCCGACGCCGTTCCGTCGCGGGCCGTCAGGCGGCCCGCACGATCATGTCGACGAGGGTTCTGGCGGCGGTCCGCAGTCGCTCAGGATCCTCGTACACGCTCTCCACGACGACGTTTCCGCGGGTCGCGGTGACCAGGACGCGGGCCGCGTCGACCGGTGGGACCGTCAGTCGGCCCGCGGCGTCGTCCTGGGAGAGCCGCTGGGTGAGGACGCCCTCCAGACCGTCCAGCATGCCGCGCAGTGCGGCCCGGATGGGTTCCGTCCCGGCCCGGGTGTCGGTCGCCGTCCTGGTCGACAGGCAGCCGCGGGCGGGGGTCCCCGCGGTGATCGAGTCGATCGTGAAGTCGAAGAAGTCCAGCAGTGCCTGCCGCAGGTCCGGATGGGTCAGCCGGGCGGCGGCGTCGGCGAGGAAGGCGCGCTCGTAGTCCTGGAAGACGCGCAGGAACAGCGCTTCCTTGTCGCGGTAGGCGTTGTAGAGCGAACCTCGCTGCACGCCGGTCGCCGCCGCCAGGTCGGCCATCGAGGTGGCGCCGTAGCCCTGACGCCAGAAGACGTCCAGGACCTGCTCCAGCGCCTGCTTCTCATCGAACTGACGTCGACCTGCCATGGCGCCAGGCTAATTCATCTTTGACGTACCCGTCAAAGTTTGCAACCCTGTCAAACATGACAGGGCTGTCAAAGATGTCGGCCCTGCGGCCCCACCCTCGACGGAGGCCGCTCCGCTCGCAGAAACCGGATCCTTCGCATGTCCACCTCCTCCATACGGCAGGTCCCGCCCTGGCGCGCCATCTCGGCAGGCGCTTCGGCAAGCTTCGTCGGCATCGGCCTGGCCCGCTTCGTCTACACCCCCCTGCTGCCCGAACTGATCCGCGACCACTGGTTCTCGCCGACCGCCGGCGCCTACCTCGGCGCCGCCAACCTCGCGGGCTACCTGATCGGCGCCCTGACCGCCCGCCGCGTCGAGCGCCTGCTGGGAGACCCCCGGGCGCTGCGCTGGTCGATGGTCCTGGCGACCCTCTCCATCCTGGCCTGCTGCGTTCCGGTCTCGGTGAGCTGGTTCTTCCTGTGGCGCCTCGCCTCGGGGCTGGCCGGCGGCATCATCATGGTCCGGGTGGCGGGCGCCGTCCTGCCGTATCTGCCGGACCGCCGTCGCGGCCTGGCCGGTGGGGCCGTCTTCCTCGGGCTGGGTCTGGGCATCGCCGCGACGGGCACGCTGATCCCTCTCCTGCTCGACCACGGCCTGCGAGCGACCTGGATCGGGCTCGCCGTCCTGTGTGCCGTCCTCACCGCCTTCAGCTGGGGCGGCTGGCCGACCCCCGCCGCGGCGCCGTCCGCCGTCGCGGCGCCGTCCGCCGTCGCGCAGGGGGCGCCTCGGCGCAGGCCGGTGCGCCGTGCCGCCGGCTCCCTCCGGCTGAACCTGGCCCTCGGGCAGTACGGCCTGCTCTGCGTCAGCCTCGTGCCGACCATGGAGTTCCTCGTGGACTTCGTCTCCCGCGGCCTCGGCGAGGGAGCGGGACACGGCGCCCTGGTCTGGATCGTCTACGGCCTCGGCGCGATCGCCGGCCCCACCGCCTACGGACTGCTCGCGGACCGGATCGGCTTCGCGGCGACCATCCGCCTCACCTCCGTCGTGCAGGCCGGCGCACTGGTCGGGCTCTGCACCGTGCCCGGCCTGATTCCGATCATGCTGCTCAGCGCGGTCATCGGCTCCTTCCCGCCCGGCATCGTCCCCGTGTTCCTCGGACGCGTGCATCAGCTCGTGCCCCGGCGCCCCGAGGCGCAGGCCGCGGCCTGGAGCAGGGCCACCGTCGTCTCGGCCCTGCTGCTCGCCCTGTCCTCCTACGGCTTCTCCTACCTCTTCGACCGCAGCGACGGCGAGCACCGTCTGCTGTTCGTGCTCGGCGTCTGCGCCGTGGCCGCCGGACTCCTCCTGGACGGTGCCGGCCACCTGGCCCGCTCCCGGCCGACCGTGCGGGAAGCGGGCGCCGGGCAGGCGGCCGAGCTGGTCAGGCGGTAGAGGCCGTGCCTCACCACTGGCATCGTGAACACAGGACCCTCACCGCCGCGAACCCGGCAGGACCCACCCACAAGGCCGACGGGAACGCTGCCCGCGTCGAAAGGAGTGCCGGGTCGATGACGACCATGCGTGCTGTACGAGCCCACAAGCGGGGCGGCCCGGAACAACTGGTGTACGAGGACGCGCCACGCCCCGTGCCCGCCGCGGGCGAGGTGCTCGTGTCCGTGCACGCCGCCTCCGTCACGAACGGGGAACTCGCCTGGGACGCGACCTGGACCGACAGTTTCGACGGGAGCGGCAGCGACCGGACGCCGATCGTCCCGTCGCACGAGGTCAGCGGTGTCGTGGCCGAACTCGGTCCGGGGGTCACCGGTCTGTCCGTGGGAGACGGGGTGTACGGACTGATCCCGTTCACCCGCGACGGAGCCGCCGCGGATTTCGTCGCCGTTCCCGTGGACGCCCTGGCGGTCAAGCCGTCCCGGCTCACCCACTGCGAGACGGCCGCCGTCCCGCTGGCCGCCCTCACGGCCTGGCAGGCACTGGTCGGCAGGGCCTCGCTGACATCGGGGCAGCACGTCCTGATCCACGGCGGCGCCGGAGGCGTCGGCTCCTTCGCCGTGCAGATCGCAGCGGCGCTCGGCGCGCGGGTGACGGCAACGGCGTCCGCGCGGAACCGTGAATTCGTCTCGGGGCTCGGCGCCGACCGGGTCATCGACTACGCCGGCGAGCGCTTCGAGGACCATGTCGACGGCGCCGACGTGGTGCTGGACACGGTGGGCGGCGACACACAGGCCCGCTCGTGGTCCGTTCTGCGCCGGGCCGGCACCCTGGTCAGCATCGTGCAGCCGCCGAACCCCGATGACGCCGCCGCGCGTGGGGCTCAGGGGGTGTTCTTCGTGGTGGAGCCCGACCGTGCCGGCCTGGAGGCGATCACCGCACTGATCGACGACGGCCGGCTCACGCCGGTCGTGGACCGTGTGGTCCCGCTGTCCCGGACCCGTGCCGCCTACGAGGCCCTGCAGTCGGAACACCCGCGCGGGAAGATCGTGATCCAGGTGACCGAGGACGACGCGGACGGCGCCACCGCCTGACCGCAGATCTCGCGGGTCACCGGACCGACCGGTGACCCGCGAGGTTCTCCCGGCACCTGGACCGGCACCGCCGACGGCGGTGATCAGGCGTCTCGACGGTCTACCGCTGGTACGCCTGTGCGACCTTGGCGGTGTCCTCGTACAGGTACAGCTTGGCGACCCTGTCGCCGACGACCTGCAGATGCATGGCGACGGGCATCTGGTACCTGCGGCCCGTACTCCTCGCGGTCCGGGTGAACTCGCCCAGGAGTACGGCGTGTTCGCCTTCCACGATCAACGCCTGGACCTTGTCGACCTTCTCCTGCGGCACGATGTTCTCGCCCAGGACCCTGAGATAGCCGGCGACCTCGGCCCGCTGCGTGCGTCGCCCCGTCCAGGGCAGTCGATCAGCCCCCGGGACGCACCAGTCGATCTTCGCCGTGCGGGCAGGAGGGCATGCAACCGGATCACAACGGGGCATATGTGCCTCACCGTCGTGACCGCGTCAAACACATATGGACCGAACGATCAAGAAGTGATGCTTGGGCTGTCGTCCGGGTGCCCCGGCGTGGTTGAGCCGCGTTGTCCTTCCTGATGGGCAGGGCTAGCGTGGAAACGGACGTCATATGCCGTGGGGCCGGGACGCCGCGCAGGGGAAACCAGCTTCGAGCTCCGCGACGGCCGCCCCCGGCCGAACACATGGCACCGGCAGGTGGGCGGATCTGACGCAGATCAGCGCCGGAGGGTGCAGGAGGTTGACGTGCTTCCCACGCGACACAAGTCAGCGACCATCAAGGGGCAGAAGGTCTTCTACCGAGAAGCGGGCCCCAGCGACGCGCCGGTCGTGCTGCTGCTCCACGGATTCCCGAGCAGCTCACACATGTTCCGCCATCTCGTCCCCGCACTGGCAGACGACTACCACGTGATCGCCACCGACCATATCGGGTACGGCCATTCGGCCATGCCCAAGGTGGACGAGTTCGACTACACCTTCGACAACCTGGCAGGTGTCACCGCCGGGCTGCTGGATCACCTGGGGATTCGGCGCTTCGCCATCTACGTGCACGACTACGGGGCACCGATCGGCTGGCGCCTGGCGCTCAGCCCTTCCTTCGACGTCAGCGCGATCATCACGCAGAGCGGGAACGCGTACATGGAGGGTTTCACCAAGCCCTTCTGGGACGACCTGTTCGCGTACGCCACCGAACCCGGCCGGGACACGGAGCCGGGTGCCCGGGCCAAGTTCAGTCCCAGTACCACGCGTTGGCAGTACGAGAACGGCGCGTCCGACACCAGCCTCGTCAGCCCCGACACCTGGATGTTCGACCAGCTCCTGCTGGAACGGCCCGGAAACGACGAGGTGCAGCTCGCCCTGTTCCGCGACTACCCCACGAACATCGAGGGCTACCCGAAGCTGCAGGAGTACTTCCGTACCAGTCAGGTGCCGCTGCTCGCGGTCTGGGGCGAGCGGGACGAGATCTTCGGGCCGGACGGCGCGCGAGCGTTCTCGCGCGACCTGCCCGAGGCCGAGGTCCACCTGCTGCCCGCCGGCCACTTCGCCCTCGAGACACACCTGGACGCCATCAGCGGGTACATCCACGGCTTCCTCGGCCGCGTCCTCACCTAGGTGGGGCGTCTGTCACCTCAGCAGGGAGAGATCGACCGTGTTCGCCAGTGCCTGCATGCCGGCCTCGTTGGGGTGGATGTGGTCGCCGGAGTCGTAGGCCGGGTTGAGGGCGGCGGGATCGGCCGGGTCGGCGACGGCCCTGTCGAAGTCGACCACGCCGTCGAAGGCCCCGCTGGTGCGGATCCACTGGTTCGCCGCCTGGCGGATCGCCTCCGCGGCGTCGGAGTAGTAGCCGTTGCCCCTGTCGGGCAGCATGGTGCCGCCGATGATCCGGACCCCTGCGGCGTGCGCCTGCCGGATCAGGTCACGGTAGCCGTCGATCAGGTCCTGCGCGGTCAGTGGCGCGCCGCCGGGACCGGCGTTGTTGCCGATGTCGTTGATGCCCTCCAGGAGGATCACGTCCTTCACTCCCGGCTGGCCGAGCGCGTCATGGGCGAAGCGCTTCTTCGCACTGACGCCCTGCCAGATGTTGGGGACGTCCGTCAGGACGCGGTTGCCGCCTATGCCGGCGTCGACGACGGCCGTCGGGGCGGTACCGGCCAACCGCCTGGCCAGGTCGTCGGGCCAGCGGTGGTAGGCCCCCGCAGGGGTGTTGTAGCCGTCGGTTATCGAATCTCCGAAGGCCACCACGGTTCCGCGGGCACGTGTCGGGACGACGTCGATCCCGGACAGGTAGTACCAGGAGGTCCGCGCCGCGACAAAGGACGCGTCGGACGCCTCGGCGGTGTGGTCGCCCGGCCCCGACAGGTAGCTGGTGTCGAAGGCGTCGGAGTGCCACGTGGCGGAACTGGTCGCATGGGGCAGGTAGATGCTGACCAGGATGCTCTGGTCGGCCTTGACGTGCATCGCCACCGGGTCGCTGACCACTTCCCCGCCGGTGGGGACGGTCACGGACCTGCGGTGGTCGAAGGCGACCGGGAGCAGTGACCCGGCGACGGCCGTCGCCCGGCCGGCCTGCGCGCCGACGGTGACGTGTGCCACCGTCAGCGGGATGGTGCCGCGCAGGTTGGACAGGTGGATGCGCAGCGCGCCGCCGTCGACGGTGGAGTGGGCGACCATCCGGATGGTCTGGTCGTTGAAGTTCGGTCCGCCGGCCGTCATGCTCGGCGACCAGGCGGCGACCCGGCCCTGTGGTGCCTGGGCGTGCGACGCGGTGGAGTCGGCTGCCGGTGGGACGGCCGTTCGGCCTGTGGCGAGGTGCGCGCCGGTGAGCAGCGCGACGACCGTGGCGGGTGCCGTCAGCACGGCGAGCAGCTTACGTCTGGGTGCGGAGAGCATGGGTGTTTCCTTTCTCCCGGCGCACGGCCGGCCCCGATGGCGGTGAGTTGCCTGTGATCGCGGTCCGCGGTCAGTTCAGGGTGAAGCCGTCCACCAGGAGGTAGTCGCCGCCGGCCTTGGTGAGGGTCAGCGTGTGGGTGCCGGCGGGCAGGTTCGCGACCGTGTACACGCTCTGCTGGGCGTGTCGTTGCGGGGTGTTGGCGCTGACGGTCGTCCGGGGGGCGCCGTCCAGGGTGACGGCGATGTCGCCCTCGTCCGAGTTCGTCTCGGTGAGGAAGCTGATCCCGGTGCCGGTGAAGGTGATCGTCGCGGCGGCGCCGTCGTGCTGGGCGTAGTGGACGCCGTCGTCGAGGTCGCCGTAGCCGCGGGAACCGCTGGAGGACCAGCTGCCGGTGTAGGAGATCCGCAGGTCGTCGTCGTCGACGGTCCGGCCGGGGAGGGTGCCGGGTCCCGCGGCCTTGATGATGGCCTTGGCCGCCGGCGGCCAGTTCCCGTCGGTCACCACGGTGGCCTGCTGGAACGTGATGTCGGTGCCGTTGTTGTTGTAGGAGGCGGTGTCGCTGTAGTTGTCGTGGATCGTGTCGTCGTGGATGCTCGGCGTCCACAGGTTCGTCCAGAGCGACCCGTTGGCGAAGCGCACGACGTTGTCGTGGGTGTTCCACAGCGAGCTGCCCTCGTCGTGGTAGATCATGTTGCAGCCGTCGATGCACTCCGAGAGCACGTTGCCGGCGAGTTCCGAGGCTGCCGACTGGCCGCCGAGGGTGTAGATCGGACCGCCGTCGAAGAGCGCGCCCATGACGCTGTGCACGTGGTTGCCGAGGATCTTGTTGCCGCCGGCGTACGTGGTGCCGTGCAGGCAGGGGTCGGGCAGACCCTGCTTGGCCTGCAGTGTGCAGTTCGACGCCCATCCCCAGCCCCAGCCGACGGACATGCCGGAGTACGGGGTGTAGCCGATGTCGTTGTGGGAGACGGTCGTCGCCCTGGTGTGGCCGACCCAGACGCCGACCGCGTCCTGGTACTCCTGGCCGGGGAACTGCACGGTGTTGCCGGAGACGGTATTGCCGCTCGTCATGAGGGCGGGGTCGGTCTGGTAGTAGTCGTCCACCTCGCCGACCGAGATGCCGGTGCCGGAGGTGTCGGTGACGGTGCCGTCCTCGACCGTGGAGTTCTGTGTCTGGTCGGCCAGGTCGATACCGCTGGTGCCGGTGTGCTGGACCACGTCGCCGGAGAAGGAGATCCGTGTGCCCCGGTGCACCTGGACCGCCGCGGGGATGCGGATGGGTGTGCGGGTGGCGGGGTCCCAGATCACCCCGGCCTGGTTGTCCACGTAGCCCTCGGCGGACGGGGCGTTCCACGTGGTGTAGGCGAAGGTGAGTCCGGAGAAGACGAGGTCGTGCACGGGTGCCACGACGTCGGGGATCACGGTGAACCCGTCGACGAGCAGGTAGGTGCCGCCGGTCTTGACCAGACGCAGGGTGTGCTTGCCCTTGGGCAGTCCGGTGACGGAGACCATGGCCTGCTGGGCGAGGCGTTCCGGGCCGTTCCCGGAGACCGTCGAGACCTTCTTGCCGTCGATGTACACGTCGGCGGTGCCCTCGTCGGAGTTGGTCTCGGACAGCACCTGGATCCCGGTGCCGGTGAAGGTGTAGGAGACCGCGTCACCGTCGTTGGAGGTGTAGTGCACGTCCGCGTTCAGGTCGCCGAGGTGCCGCCCGTCGGAGTATCCCCAGCTGCCGGTGTAGTCCGCCCGCCAGTCGGTGTCGTTGACGGGGGCCAGGTGTCCCGGGGTGCCCGAGGCGTCGACGAGTTCGGGCGCCACCGGCAGTTCGACGTCCGCCGTCGCCAGGTTCTCGCCCGCGCGCGGCACGTAGTAGAGGTAGCCGGCGGCCTCGTCGAGGTAGAACTGGCCTGGTGTGCCCAGGAGTTGGTAGGCGTTCTCCAGCCAGCTGACGCCGTCCATGGTCGGCAGTCCGGCGCCGTTGAAGGGGAAGCTCGGGTTGGGCACCGCGTTGTGGTTGTTGTTCCAGCAGCCGGGATCGACGGTGAGGTCCGAACCGCCGGACGCGGAACGGGTGATGGACGCCAGCGGGCAGCGCATCTGCTTCCAGCCGCTGTTGCGGACGACCTCGACCTGGGCGGGGTTCGTCCACGTGGTGTACGACGAGTCGGCGGTGGTGAAGCCGGTGGCGGTGACCGAGAACCCCGCCGGGTTGCGTGGCCCGCGGGCCCGGTCGGCGCGTGTTCCGTTGACGAACAGCTCCCGGCCGGCGGCGCCCGCGGGCACCCGGGCCCGGTAGATGTTCTTCGCGGCGTCGACCCGCGTGAAGCCGGTGATCCGGGTCGCGCCGCTGAGCACCGGCGTCTGCCCCGCGGCCGCCCGGTACACCACCGGGTGGCCGGGCCGCCCGGAGTCCTGGACGCCGAGCCGGAAGGGAGCGGAGAGCCGGTAGGTACCGCCCTCGAGTTCGACCACGACGTCGCCGGCGGCGTGCGGGACGAGAGATCTCGCGCGGTCGCGAGCGGTTTCCAGACCGCATGGACTGCGGTCACTGCATGCAGAACCACGCCCGTCGGGCGCGACGTGCAAGGTGTCCGGCGCGTGAGCGGACGCGTCGGCGGCGACGGCTTCGGGCGGGCCGCCGGTGAAACCGAGACAAGCCACGGCGGTAGCAAGGCACGCGGCGACAACGGTGCGCATGGTCGATCTCCCACAGGACGAGCGATGGCCCAGACATCCGATGAATGTACGGAACAGTGGGCCCAAGTCCTAGATCTGGGACGGAAATTATCTGCCGCCATCCGATCTCTCTGCGAGAGTGCGGCAATGTGGCCGCCGACAGGGTCGCCCGAACGGTCCGTCCGGGGGCGGGTGGCCTCCGGACGGACCGTTCAACCTCAGGTGTGAACCGTGGCGGTGTGTCAGCGCAGGCCGAACGCCCGGATCACCGTCTGGTGCACCGCGTTGCCCGCCGAGTCCCGGGCGCTCGCCCTGAGCGACACGTAGGACGCCTTCTTCGGCGCGTCCAGGCGGAACCGCCCGGCGTGGTCACCGGTGACCCGGTGCCACGTCGTGCCGTCGTCGTAGGACATCTCCAGGGTGACCGCGCCGAGCCGGCCGGCGCCGACGGCGCCCGGTAGCTGAGCGGCGGTGGCGGACAGGGAGTCGTGCCGTCCGGCCCGCCCGGCCGAGTCGGTGCCGACCTCGTAGTCGATCTGCACCAGCGGCAGCACCGCGGCGGAGCCGTCCGCGGCCGCCTTCGAGGTGAAGTCCCACTCGGTGCGCGTGCTGGAGGAGTACGGGGTGAACGCCACGTCGCGCTTGCTGGTGACGACCAGCCGGTACGGGAGACTGCCGGCGGCGGGTGCGTCGCCCGAGACGTTCGTGAAGGTTCCCGTGCCCAGCTGCGTGGTGCCCTGGTAGAGGGTCTGGCGCTGCTCGGTCACCGGGTCCATCTGGCTCATGCCCACGTGGTCGTGGCTGCCCCAGGCCGGGGCGTCGATGTAGAGGTGGTCACCCGTGCGCGTGGGCAGACTGTAGACGTCGTTCAGGTAGGGCCGCTCGATCGGCTTGAACCACTCCTCCGACCGGGTGCTGCCGGCCCGGTAGGACGTCTTGGGGCCGGCTTCGAAGACCAGGCCGTCCGCATACGCGCTCTGGCTCCAGCTGTTGAAGCCCCCGGTGGAGACCCAGTCGGTGCGCTTGCCTCGTACCGGCTCCGGCATCATCTCGCCGATGGCCCAGTTGTTGTAGGCGGGCCAGTCGAACCGGAACTCGCCGCCGGTGGTGCCCGGGGCGGGGCTGTCGAAGGTCTCGTCGATCCGGGCGAGGTTCTTGGCGCTGCCCTGCACCACCAGGTGGGCGGGGATCTCGTTGTGCCAGGTCCGGTCGAGGTCGTAGACGTACGGGCTCACGGGCGCGGATCCGACCGTGACCGTGGCGCCCCGGGTCTGGGCCTGGCGTACGAGCCTCTCGCCCTCGTCGGTGCTGAGCAGGCCAACGTCGAGCCGGACGGGCGTCGAGCTGAACGGCGCGTTGTAGGAGCGGAAGCCGCGGCCGTCCACGTTGTTCACGACCAGCATGAGCTTGGCACCCGCGGCCACTGCGGCAGCCGCCTGGTTCCTGTCGGACACGTCGTCGTTACGGCGTACCACCACGGCCTTGCCGCGCACGTCGAGGTGGGCGTAGTCGGTGGTCGCGCCCTGGCCGGCGAAGACCAGCGGGAGCTTGGCGGTGCCCTTGGGCAGGGGGGTGACACCGTCCTGGCGCAGCACGTCGGTGAAGTCGGTCGTCCTGGTGGAGACGGACAGCGCGGGCTGCTCCTTGCGCCAGCGGGCCGCCAGGTAGAAGTCGCCGTGGGTGACCTTGTGGGTGGTCGGCTGGGCCCAGAGGCTGTCGTAGTTGGTCTGGGTCTCCATGTAGTCGCGCCAGACCTGACCACCCATCAGCCGGGTGTAGTCCAGCCGCTGGTAGGTCGTCTCGGTCCGCTGGGGCGTGGTCATGTCGATGCGGCCGATCCTGGACGCGTCGAGCGTGACGGTGGTGTCGCGGTCCATGCGGACGTCGGGGTCGCCGAGCAGCGCCATGCCCCAGGAGTGGGGTCCGTGGACGCCCTGCACGGTCTTGAAGGACAGCACCGAGTACACGTCGTTCGGCAGGTACATCTGCGCCATGCCGGATTCGTCGATCTCGACGAACATCGGGGAGTCGTCACCGGACCTGAGGAGTTCGACCACGCCGGGCATGGGCCGGCCCTGGGCGTCCTTGAACTTCATGGTCAGCTTGTGCTCGACGTCGCCGAGGGAGACGGCGGTGTGTGCGGCGACCTCGCCGGCCGCCGTCTTCGCGAGGACCTGGCCGGTGTACCGGCCGTCGGTGGTGACGCCCGAGCCGTCGATCGTCACGGTGACACCGGCGGTACCGTGTGCCGGCACGGTCACCTGCGAGGCGGAGAGCCGGAACACACCGGCGGGGGCGTGTACCGCCTCGACGCTCAGCGCGAGGGTGACGGGCCTGTCCGTGGTGTTGGTGTACGTCACCGGGCGCTGCACGCCGCCGGCGGGACTCTGCGGAACCTGCGCGGCGTACGCGGTCGCCGTCGCGAAGACTCCCGCGTGCGAGGCCGCGGCGACGTCGAGACGGCCGCTGCCCGCCTGGAAGGCGTCGTACTGCGGGGTCTGCCGGGAGCTGCTGGTGAGCAGGTCCTTCAGCTGGCTTCCGGTGAGGTCGGGATGGGCGGCGGCCATCAGCGCGGCGGCGCCCGCCACGTGGGGCGTGGCCATGGAGGTGCCGCTCATGGTCTGGTAGGCACCCTCGCCGTTGCCGTCGAACTGCGAGTTGGCCGCGAGGATGTCGACGCCGGGGGCGGTGATCTCCGGCTTCAGCGCGCCGTCGACGCGCGGGCCCTGGCTGGAGAACTCGGCCACGGAGTCGCTGGAGTCGACGGCACCCACGGTCAGCGCGTCGCTCGCCGCGCCCGGTGCGCCGATGGTGGCGGGCGCCCCGGAGTTGCCCGCGGCGACGACGAACAGCGCGCCGGTCTCGGCGCTGAGCGTGTCGACGGCCTGGCTGAGGGGGTCGGTCCCGTCGGACGGCTGACCGTCGCCGAGGCTCATGTTGATGATCTTGGCGTGCTGGTCGACGGCGGCCCATTCCATGCCGGCCAGGACCCAGGAGGTCTGACCGGAGCCGGTGTCGTCCAGCACCTTGCCGATGTCGAGACGGGCGCCGGGGGCGACACCCTTCTCCTTGCCGTCGGAGGCCGCGCCGGTACCGGCGATGATGGACGCGACGTGCGTGCCGTGACCGACGTGGTCGTCCGTGTTCTCGTCCGGTACGAAGCTCTGGCGGTCCGCCACGCGGTCCGCGAGGTCCGGGTGTCCCGCGTCGACGCCGGTGTCCAGGACGGCCACGTCCACGCCCTGTCCGGTGTTGCCGTTCGCCCAGACCTGGGGGGCACCGATCTGCGCCGTGCTGTCGGCGAGGTCGGCGTGGACGAGGCCGTCCAGCCAGATGTGCGCGATCCCGTCGGCGAAGGCGGGTGCGGCGGACTGCTTGCGGACGCCGTCGGCCGACGGTGTCGCGGTCACGGACTTCCAGAAGTCCGCGGCGTGCGCGCGGTCCGCGGTGAGGGCGGCGCCGTTGATGCCGTCGAGGGTACGGACCCGGGTGGTCCCGTCGGGCAGGGCGGCGGCCTTGGCGCGGGCGTCGGATGCGTGGGTGTAGGAGACGATGAGTGGCAGCCGGTCGCGGTGCGCGTCGTCGTACCTGTCGGCGATCATGGCCGTGATGTTGAACAGCTGCCGGTCCAGGATGCCCTTGGCGACGAACGGCAGCACCGACTCGGGGAACACGTAGAGGTCGTCGCCCGAGGTCAGGACGTGGGTCTGCACCGGGCGCCCGTCGGCGCCGCGGACGCTGACGACGCCTCCGGTCCCGTTGCCGGTGCTCGGGCTCTGCCGGGTGGTGACCACGTCTCCGGTGATCAGCGTCACGGAGTGGTCGCCCGCGGGCACCCGGTCGGACGTGGAGGCGGTGGACAGGGATGCGCTGGGCAGGTGGTCGGCGGCGGGACGGGCCGCCGAGGACGCGAAGGCCGTCGCGTCGCAGGGGCCGGACAGCGCCAACGCCAGGGCGCCGGCGGCAACCGGCACACTCCAGCGTCTGTGGTGGTGCGCTTTCACAGGGTCTCTCCCGGCTCGCGGTCGGGCAGAGCACGTTTGTCCTCTGCCCTCCAAGTGGCGCCGCCTGACCGGTCGTAGGCACCGAGGGTGCTCGGAAACCGTCCACAGGTGGCGTGAACGTTCAGAGTGAAAGCTTGTGAACGGCGAATGTCTAGATCACACTCGTGTCGTACATCGCCAGTTGGCGATTCGCGCCACGGCCGTCCCGGCAGCTCGACGGACGGCGATCGCTGGGAGGGCAACCGGTGCTGAGCACCCTGGGGATCAGCGAGTTCGACGAACGGGTCTACCGCGTCTACCTCACCACGTCGGACCGGACGGCGGCCGAGATCGCCGAGAACCTGGGCACCACGCCCAGCCGGATCAGGCGCACGGTCTCCCGGTTGGTGGAACTGGGCATGCTGAGAAAGGAAGGACCCGGCCAGTACCGGCCGGTCAGCCCGCACACCGCGCTCAGGGCGCTGCTCGCCAGACGCCGGGCCGAGACCGAGGCGGCGTTCACCGCCGTGTGGGGCACCGTCGACGACCTGGCGGACGACTACCGCGCCCATCGGCTGCAGGAGGATCCGACCGGACTGGTGGAGGTGATCACCGGCGAGGCGGAGATCACGCTGCGCGTCGCCGAACTGATGCAGTCGGTCCGCACCCATTTCTGGGTGCTCGACCGGCCTCCCTATCTCGGTCCCTACAGCACCGAGTTGGAAGAGGCCCTGACGATGGACCTGCTGGGCCGCGGCGTCGACATACGGTCGGTCTACACCCAGGAGGCGCTGGCACAGCCCGGCCGGTTCGAACTGATCACCCACCTCGCCCAGATCGGCGAGCAGGCCCGCATCCTGCCGGCCCTGCCCTTCCGGCTGCGCATCATGGACCGGCGCGTCGCCCTGGTCGCGCTGGTCCCGGGCCGCTACGACAGGATCGCCGTCGTCCACCAGTCGGGCCTGCTCGACGCGCTCCTCGAGTTGTTCGACTCCTACTGGCAGCGTGCGCAGTCCCTCGTCGCGACGGCGCCGGCGACGCCCGACGGGCCGAGCCCGCAGGACCTCCTGCTGCTGAAGATGATGCAGGCGGGTTACAAGGACCACGCGATCGCACGGCAGTTGGGGACGAGCGCGCGCACGGTGACCCGCCGGATCGGGGCGATCGCCTCCGGCCTCGGCCTCGAAACCCGCTTCCAGGTGGGTGTCGAGGCCGCCAAGAGGGGCTGGATCTGAGACCCGTGCGCCGGCCGGCCACGGCGGCGGGGGCCGGCGGCGGCCGGTCGTGGCGGCACACGCCCAGGTCGTAGTGCCACTCGCGGACCGAGTCGTGACGTTCGCCCCGGATGGTCCAGCTGCGGCGCACCTGGCAGCGGAGCCCGCCGTATCTCTGCTCGAATCCTTCCCTGCGGATGACGAGCATCAGGGGTGGGGGGGGGATCGACCGGCCAACGCGGTCAGGGAGTCGCAGGAACTCCGTGGAGAGTCGGGGTTCCTGCCGATGTTCGCGCCGACCCGTTCGTTCGAGCAGACTCCGGGCACGGGCGGAAAGAACGCCGGGGCCGTCCAGGATGTGCATCCTGCATTTCTTTTTTCCATGTCAGGGTGTGGAGTCGTGGACCCTTACGGTACCGGGTCGAGTGCGGTGCCATGACGAGCCCTTGACCCGCCCGCGAAACCCGGCACACCTCGGTCGGCCGCGGCGACATGCTCCGGCTGGACCACGTCGGTCAGCCGTTGCCCCTGTGCCGGGCCTGATGCCTGCGGCGCACCGTCGAGCAGGTCGTGCCGGAACATCAGCTCGAACATGCCGCGCCGTTCCAGCGCGTACCCGATGTACGCCCGCGAGAGGGCCTCCAACTGGCCGCGCGGTGTGGCCGCTTCGGCGACCGCGGCCGTGAACCGGGTTCCGAGGTCCTCGAATCCGTGACGCGCGATGGCCGAGAGCTGCGCGTCGTGCGTGGGGAAGTACCGACGCGGCGCTCCGTGCGACACCCCCGCGCGACGGGCGATGTCCCGCAGGCCCACGGACGGAGAGCCCTCGGTCAGCACGAGTTCGACCCCGACATCGATCAACCGCTCGCGCAGCGACCCCTCAGCAGTCATGGACAGTGTCCACCACCTCGCATAGACACTGTCTGCCAACTCCAGTAGGTGATCAACTCCGTGTGGCGGCGCCGCCTCGGCCCGCTCGCAGACAACGGGCGTGCCGACCGTGGCTCCCCGAGGGCCTGCGCAGTCGGCTGGCCCGTATGTTCCGCGGTGCCATCGAACTGTCCGGCGGTGAATGGCAGAAAGTGGGTCTGGCCCGCACGCACTGGCGTAGTTCAACATCACAGGCGGACGGGTTCCTCATCGCGGACGAGCCGACGTCCGCCCTTGACCCAGCAGCAGAGATCGCAGCCTTCGACCGCATCCGGCGCCTGGCCGCGCCGGACCGGGCCGTCGTCCTGGTCACCCACCGCATGTCCGGCGTCCGCCGCGCCGACCACATCTACGTCCTCGACACGCCCCGGCCGTGACCGTCCCGAACCCTGCCCCGCCCACCGCCCACCGCCCACCGCCCACCGCCCACCGCCCGGGACCAGGTATGACCCGTCTCCCGCGGCACCGCTCTCAGCCGATCCCCCCGCCACCGGGAAGGACGTGTCTTCATGTACACCACGCAGGACGAGGATCGGGCCGCGCCGCGGCAGCATCACTTCCGACTCATGGGCCGCTACTACGCGCAGGTCGAGTCGGGGCGCAAGACGATCGAGGTCCGCGCCGCCACCGCGGAGAAGACGGCCGTGGACGTGGGCGACGCCATCGTCTTCCACGACCGGGACAGCGACCGGGAACTCGACGTCATCGTGAAGCGGATCACCCCGTACGCCTCCTTCGAGGACCTGCTCGGCTCGGAGGACGCCACCCGGATCGACCCGGACGGATCACGCGACGACCTGCTGCACGGGCTGCGCGGCATCTACCCGCCGGCCAAGGAGGCGCTCGGCGCCCTGGCCTTCGAGTTCGACCACCGCCCGGCCAGGCCCGGCCGCCGCATGCCGATGACACCCACGCAGTACGCGCGGACCATTCCGCACCACACGGTGTACGGCTGTCTGTACGTCCGTGACGAGCAGGACCGCCCCGTCCAGCTGCGCTCGGTCTACCACTCACGCCCCTGGCAGTTCCCCGGCGGAAACCTGGACGCCCAAGGAGAGGACCCGCTCCGGACCGCCCGGCGCGAAGCGGTCGAAGAGACCGGCCTGGAGCTGGCCCTCGGGACTCCTAGGCTGCTCCTGACGTCCTTCCTGCACGCCGGGCCCCGCCGGCCGCTGAACAGGGTGGGGCTTGTCTTCGACGGTGGCCGGCTGACCGCGGACCAGCTCGGCCGGATCCGACTCGATCCCGCCGAACACGATATGTGGGCCGTCCACGACCTCAGCACCTGGCGGGAGCTGATGGCGCCGCGCGACTTCACCCGTCTCGCAGCCGTCGAACGAGCCCGGCGCGGGGAGGGCCCGGCCTACCTCGTCTCGCACCACTGATCTGCAACTCACCCGCCCAGGAGGCACCGTGACCGTCGAGGACATCGGCACCCGAGCCTGGAAGATCTACGGCCGGCGCCAACTGCCCCGCGCCTACACGCCGCCGGTCCCCGACCGGATGTCCTCGATGCCCTGGGAGGGGGACGGACCGGGAGCCGAGATCCTCGGTGACATCGCCGGCCCGCGCCCTGGACATCGGCTCCGGGGCCGGCCACCACGCGATGGGGTCGTGGTCGTCGCCGTCTCAGGCTGCCTCCTTGTGTATGGCGTCGTTGGCGGGGAGTCCGCCCGGCCGTTGGCCTCGGAACCGGTGGCCGGAGCGGGGCTCCCCTCCTTCTTTCCTTCTCTTCTCTTCCTGGTGCTCGGGGCCGGTTCAGCGGCTGGCGGCGAACACCTGCAGTTGGTCGACCAGTTGCCGGTCGGGACAGGCGACGATGACGGAGCGGCCGGGTGCCCGGGCGGCGAGCCGGTCGATCTCGTTCTCCAGACGGCCGGTGGGGGCCAGCGCGGTGGAGCCGTTGGTGCGGACGTAGCGGGCGAAGAGTTCGAGTCCTTCGAGGAAGGCCGCGTCGGGTGGTGCGGTGTCGGCCATGGAGTGGGTGAGTTGGTGGAACCAGTGCCGGGCCCGCTTGGACTCGCCCAGGGCCAGGTGGTGCAGGTGCAGGCAGTAGGCGGCGGCGCGGCTGCCGGCGCCGGCGGCGAGCTGCCACCAGAACTGGGCGGACTCGGGGTGGCGGGTGAGGTACAGCAGGCAGGCGAAGGCGAGGGCGCCGTCGAGGTCCAGGTGCTCCTCCGTCAGCGGGGCGCGCTCGGGACCTTCGGCGATCTTGGCGACGTGGTCGGCGACGGCCGGTTCGTTGAGGACCCACCGGCACACCACGCCCAACCGCTGGCCGGCCTGTGCGGCGCGGGCGATGTCCGTGGTCGGGGTGCGGCGGCGGGCGTCGGCGGCGAGCCGGCGCAGGCCTGCGGCGACGTCGAACCGGCTCGGGGCTGCGACCGGCAGCCGGACTTCGTTCAGCAGGGCGTCGAGAGTGGTGGTCACGGCCGTTCCCCTTTCTGATGGGGCCTTTTGCGTTCGTCGGGCAGGCCGAGCTTCAGGCGCAGGCGTTCCTTGCCGCGACGCAGGTGGTGGCCGACGGTGCGTTCGTCGATGCCGACGTACCAGGCGACCTTGGCGGTGGGGTAGCCGAGGATGTAGCGCAGTACGATCACCTCGAACTGACGGTTGGGCAGTTCCGCGATCGCCTCGTACAGGCCAGTGGCCGACTCCATCTTGTGCAGCTTGTCCCGGGCCGTGGCGAGTGCCGGGGCCAGCGCCTGGGCGATGGGCCCGTTGATGACGAACGCGGGTGCACGGCCTTCGCGTTCGAGGCGGTCATGGACGGCCCGCCGCATGATCGCCCAGGCGCCCTGCTCCAGGGAGCCCGAGCTGAGCAGCTGTGTCCAGCCGGCATGGATCTGCAGGAACACCTCGTGTATGACCTCTTCGGCCAGCTCTCGGGTCCCGAAGTGGACTTCCGCGTAGGCGTGGAACGGCTCCTGGTGCCCGAGGTAGAACGCCTCGAAGTCGATCGCCAGGTCGAGCGGCTGGTACATGTCCTGTGACAGCCTCACGCCCTGGTCCGGGGCTGGGCTGTCCTCGGGGACGTCGTCATGATTCACGCAGGCCTCCCGGCGGCACGGCACATGGGCAGGCTTTTCCTCTCCATCGGGGTCGGCTGGGACCGGCGCCAACTCGTGCGCGCCGACGGGCCGTTGGGCTTGAGACCCACCTAAGTGATTCGCGGGGCGGATCACTCACGGCGCACAGAAAAAATCACCGAGCGTCCCTGCCGGTCAGCGTGCTGTAATGTTCAACAAGCAGTGCTAGTCACCCTCGGTAGCGTCCTGACCAGGCCGGACCCGTGGGAGTGAACGAGCGAACAGTTCTGCGTATCCATGGCGTGTTCTACATCACACCAGGTCGCCGCCTGCGCGCCGAGCGCACATCGGCGCGCGCCACGCTCGGTGCACGCCACACTCGGCGCATGCCCCAAAGCTTCACCTAGAGTCATGGGGGGGTGGTCCGCGGAGCGACGGCGGCCGCGCAGTCCTTCCTCCCGGCGGCATCAGCGGGGCAGCATCTGCGCTCCGGCCGGCCGCGGCGAGGCAAGGCGTGCCATCTCGTCCTCCGAGAGCCGAAGCGTGCCGGCCGCCACGTTCTGTGCGAGGTGGCCGGGATCACCGGTTCCCGGGATCGCCAGCACGTGCGGACCCTGCTGCAGGGTCCAGGCCAGCCGGACCTGCGCCGCTGACACACCGTGCGTGTGGGCGACGGCGCACACCGTCCCGTGGTCGTCGGCACCCGGACCCGCCTCGCGCCCGGCGCCCGCGATCGCGAAGAACGGGACGAAGGCGAGGCCGAGTTCACCGCACAGCCGCAGGAGTGCCCGGTCCTCCTCCGGCGCACCGACGCCGTAGGGATTCTGCACGCAGACGACCGGGGCGATGGCCCGGGCCTCGGCCAGCTGCACGGACGTGACGTGGGAGAGGCCGAGGTGGCGTACCAGCCCGGCGTCGCGCAGTTCGGCCAACGCGCCGAAGTGCTCGCCGATCGAGCCGGTCCGCAGGCTCGGAGGTACGCGCAGGTTCACCACGTCCAGATGGTCTCGGCCGAGTTGGCGCAGGTTCTCCTCGACCTGGCCGCGCAACTGCTCCGGCGCGGCCCACCACCAGGCGCCCGAGGGATCACGGCCCGGCCAGACCTTGGTGGCGATGACCAGGTCCTCCGGATACGGCGCCAGCGCCCGGTTGATCAGCTCGTTGGCGGAACGCGTCGCCGAGAAGTAGAACGCGGCGGTGTCGATGTGGTTCACGCCGAGTTCGACCGCCCGGCGGAGCACGCCGATCGACCGATCACGGTCACGCGGCACGCCCCGGTCGAAGGGCGCGGTACCGGTCAGGCGCATCGCGCCGAACCCGATGCGGTTGACGGTCCGGTCACCGAGCTGCCAGGTACCCGCGGCAGACGCGGCATTCGTGCGTTGGCCCATGGCATGGGTCTCCTCTCACGGTCAGGAACAAGGAACCGACGTGTGCCGCTGTGCGTGGTGCGCGGCGCGTCGAGGCCGTCCGGCAGGGCGACAACCCGTAGCGGGACCACCGGCGTCGGGGCGAGCGGGCCCCGAACACGGAAAGAGCCTCCCCGGCGGATCTGCATCCGCGCCGAGAAGGCTCATCTGATGGCCGACATCCTAGCAGCACAGCGCATCTGTCAGCAGGCCATCGGGCAGCAGGGGCTTCGGTGCGGACCCCCTCAGGAAGCGGGCGGGTTGATCTCCTGTTCGGCCCAGACCGTCTTGCCCGCGGACGAGTTGCGGGTGCCCCGCCGGCTGGCGAGCTGTGCGACGAGGAAGAGACCGCGCCCGCCCTCGTCCGTCGGACGGGCATGGCGCAGACGAGGGACGGAGTCGCTGGTGTCGGTCACCTCGATCACCAGCACCTCGTGCCGGATGAGGCGCAGGGTGATGGGACCGGCGCCGTGGCGTACGGCGTTGGTGACCAGCTCACTGACGATGAGTTCCGTGGTGACGACCAGCCCCTCCAGTCCCCATTCGGTCAACCGGGCGGTGGCCAGGGCCCGGGCCTGCGCGACCACGGCCGGGTCGCTCGGCAGGTCCCAGGTGGCGATCTGCGACGGCGGCAGCGAACGGGGCCGCGCCAGGAGCAGCGTGGCGTCGTCGTCCAGTGCCCTGGACGGCAGGGTGTCGAACGCGGCGGTGCAGAGTTCGTCCAGCGGGCGGTCCGGCCGGGCGAGGGCGGTGCCCAGCCGGCGTATCCCGGCGTCGATGTCCTGATCCCGGGTCTCCACCAGCCCGTCGGTGTAGAACGCGACCACGCAGCCCTCGGGCAGTTCCACCTCCACGGACTCGAAA
The DNA here is from genome assembly GCF_040702065.1 of Streptomyces sp. NPDC086777. Taxonomy (NCBI): domain Bacteria; kingdom Bacillati; phylum Actinomycetota; class Actinomycetes; order Kitasatosporales; family Streptomycetaceae; genus Streptomyces; species Streptomyces sp. NPDC086777. The sequence continues at coordinate 31,169 of NZ_JBFBJI010000019.1, forward strand.
GAGGCCGGTCCGACACCGAGCGGCAGACCGGCGGGCAGGTCGGGGACGGACACGCCGCCCTGCGGCGAGACCACCACGGGCGGCGGGTGCCCCGCCCGGGCCATCGTGCAGCGCCGGGTGGCGGGGTCGTACACGGCGTACAGGCAGGTGGCGCCGGACTCCGCGGCGGCGCGGTCCGGGATGCCGCCGTCCTGCACGCCGAGGCGGGAAATGGTGTCGTCGAGGTGGGCCAGCAGTTCGTCCGGGCACAGGTCCAGGTTGGCCAGGGTGTGGACCGCCGCCCGGAGCCGGCCCATGGTCGCGGCCGCGTTGATGCCGTGGCCGACCACGTCGCCCACGACCAGGGCCACCCGGGCGCCGGACAGCGGGATGACGTCGAACCAGTCGCCGCCCACGCCGTGTTCCGTGTCGGCGGGAACGTAGCGGGAGGCCACCTCGACGGCTGCCCCGCCGACCAGTCTGCCCGGCAGCAGGTTGCGCTGGAGCGCGAGGGCGGCGGTGCGTTCGCGTACGTACCGCCGTGCGTTGTCGAGGGACAGGGCGGCGCGCGCGACGAGTTCCTCGGCCAGCCGCAGGTCGTCCTTCTCGAAGGGCACGGAGTCGCCCATGCGCACGAAGACCGCGACGCCCAGCACCGCGCCGCGCGCGTGGATCGGCACGATCATCAGCGAGTGCATGCCGTACCTGCGTACCTTCTCCAACCGTTCCTGGTCCGCGTCCAGCCAGGGGTCCCGTGCGGTGCTCAGCACCGGTTCGAGATGTGATTCGCCCGTGACCAGGACCTCGGTGAAGGGGGAAGGGGCCGGCACGGACACGGTCTCCCCGCGCGGGAAGAGCGACTCCGGTGCGCCGTCGTGGACCGAGGCGACCCCCGCCCGGCGGAAGGCGGGCACGCGGCCGTTCGCCGCGCCGAGCCGGGCCAGGGAGTCCTCGCCCTCCGCGACGGACTCCGCCAGGTCCACGGTGACGTAGTCGGCGATGCGGGCCACGGCGAGGTCGGCGAGTTCCTGACCGGTTCTCATCACCTCCAGCGTGGTGCCGATCCGGGTGCTGGCCTCGCTGAGCACGGCGAGGCGTTCGCGGGCCCGTTGCCGGTCGGTCACGTCGACGCACATGACGCACACCCCCAACGTGCGCCCGTCGGCGTCGTCGAGGCGGAAGAAGGAGGTCGAGAACGCGTGTTCCTGCTGCGGCCTCGTCGGCATCCACGCGCGGTACTCGTGGTCGACCTGCGGCTTCCCGCTCCGCAGGACCAGCCGCATCACCGCCTCGACCGACTCGGCCTCGGGTCCCGGCAGCACCTGAGTCAGCCGGCGTCCGAGTCTCTTCTCGCGCGGTATGCCGTCCTGCAGCGCCAACGCGTCGTTGACCCAGGTGCACCTCAGATCGGTGTCGCGCACGGCGATGCCGATCGGCGCCCCGGAGAGCAGTGCCCGCACACCGGCGCCGTTCATCGGCCACGAGGGAACGGCCGTCATCTCGGTCGCGGTGACCAGCCAGCGCACGCCGCCGTCGCGCTCGGTGAGGGGATGGAGCCGCAGGTACACGTCCCGCGGCGGTCCGTCGCCGCGGCGGAGGCCGACGATCCCGGACCAGCCGTCTCCGCGGCGGCTCGGGTCGCTGAAGGCGGGCGCCCGCAGGACCACCGCCGGGTCCGCCAGCAGCCGTCCGGCGAAGAGCCCGATCGCGTCGGCGGCGACGACGCCGCTGAGCCGCTCCGCCTCCGGGCTCCAGGCGGCCACCACTCCGTGCGCGTCCACCACCGCCATCGCGGGGCCTGCCGACTGCCCGGCTTCCCGTCCGGCCTCCGGCATCGCGTTCCTGGCTCCGGCCATCGGCGCCGTCCCTCCTTCAGGATGCCGACCGCGCGGCGGAGTTCACGTCGGCGAGGCGGTCGAGCCAGTCCGCCAGGAGCGCGCCCTCGGACGGTGTCAGCGGGGTGGTGCCGTCCCGGGACAGCGCCTCGCGCAGGGCCGCGGCCCGGCACGCCGTGTCCGCGCACGAGCCCTGCTCCCCCACGGTGTCCGCAGTGGTGATCATGCGCAGTGCGTGTTCACGGGCCGTAGCCGGCAGGGTCTCGTCCCGTTCGGAGGGCGGCGTGGCGATCAGGGACAGGACGACACCCAGGCCCATGGCGTGGACCAGCTGAGTGGCCCGCTCCACGCTCATGCGGAGCCGGCCGGCCGCGGCCACCCGGGCGAGGGTCTGGCGCAGGATGGCGATGGTCTCCAGCCCGCCCCGCATGCCGCCGCGATAGCGGCCCTCGCCGTACATCAGTACGTAGAAGCCGGGGCGCGACAGACCGAACTCGACGTGCAGGTCCCAGGAACGGCGCAGGTCCGCGACGGGGTCGTCGGTCTGCGCAAGCGCCTGTTTCTCGCGCAGGTACTGCTCGAAACCGTAGGCCGCGAGGGCGTCGAGCAGCCCGTCCTTGTCACCGAACAGGCGGTACAGGGTGGGGGGCTGCACACCGGCTGCCGCGCTCACGGCACGCGTGGAGACACCGGCACGCCCCTGCGAGCTCAGCAGCTCCGCGGCGGCGCGCAGAACCCGTTCCTGGGTACGTACGGCCCGTTCCTGCATCGGTCCAATTTATCACTGTTGCGATTATTTTCCATAACATTGGTAAACTTACGGGGATATATGAAGAAGCCGCAGAGGTCCACGTCCACGAACCGTTTCGGTAACTGACGGCCGGCCGAGGAACGTGGGGATCACCGGGAGCGCTCTTCGGCCGTGGAGGGCCTGGCGCGTACGACGGCGTGGACTCCTCGTGGGCCGTACAGGTGCAGGATCTCCACGGTGTCCGTGTCCGCGGGCCCGAACCAGTGGGGTTCGGTGGTGTCGAACTCGGCCACCTCACCGGGCCGTGGCGTGAAGTTCTGCTCCCCGAGGACGAGGAGCTGCCGGCCGGCGAGGACGTAGAGCCATTCGTAGCCCTCGTGCGTGACCAGTTCCGGCGGGCGGGGTGCCAGTACCTGCTTGAAGACCTGCACACGGCCCGGATACTGCGTCAGCGGCACGAGGACGCTCCCGCGGTTCATGCGCAGCGGCTGGAGGTGCACCCTGGGTTCGCCGCCGGCCGGTGCTGCCACCAGTTGGTCGAGTGCGATGCGGTGTGCCCGGGCCAGCGGGATCAGCAGGTCCAGGGACGGCCGCCGCTTGCCCGCTTCCCGTCGGGACAGGGTGCTGACGGAGATCGCGCGGCCGTGGTCGGCGTCCTGATCGAAGGGCCGCACCTCGGCTGGACGTCGTCCGCGACGCTGACGGGATACGCCTGCGCTGCCGTGGCGGCGGGAGGATTCGTGTGGGTCGAGTCCCGCCGGCCGGAGCCGCTGATGGACCTGCGGCTCTTCAGGCGCCCGGTCTTCAGCGGGGCCGTGGTGGGCGCGGTCGCGGTCTTCGTCGCCCTGGACACGACGCTGCTGCTCAACACCCTCTACCGCAGCACACCCGGCAGCGGACGCCGCCGGCCGCAGGTGTGGCGGCCCTGCCGCCGGCGGCCGGAGCGACGGTCCTCGCCCCCTGGTCCGGCCGCCTGGTCGCCCGCTCGGGACCACGGCTGCCGCCGCTCCTCGCCGGCGGCTTCATCACGGCAGGCGGGCTCTGCCCTCGCACACGCGTCGCACCCGGGTTGGCTCGTGGTCGCCGGCTGTGGCGCAGTGCTCTTCTTCGTCGCCCACCTGTCGCGGACCGGGCCGGTCGCCCTGGAGCCCGTGTCCGCACGCGCGCGGTGAAGCACCCGCCCCACGGCGACGCACAGCCGTCGCCCACGTCCGTCGGGGCGTCCGAGTGACGCACTCACCCTGTGATGGAGGCCCGGAAGTGGTACCGGTCGCCGCGGTAGGCGGCCGCGGTGAGTTCGAGGGGCTGTCCGTTCTGGTTGAAGGCGAGCTGGGTGGCGACGAGCACCGGGGTCGCGTCGGTGATTTCGAGCAGTCGGCGTTCCTCCGCCGTCGGGTGGCGGGCCTCCACGGAGTAGTCGGCGACCTTGGGCAGTTGGGGCGGGTCGGCGCGGCGGAGTGTGGCGAAGAGCGTGTGCGTGGTGAAGTCCGTCTCCGCGAGCTCCGGGCACAGCGCGAGCGGCAGCCGGTTGTGCTCCAGCACCACGACGATGTCGTCCAGGTAGCGCAGTCGGCGCATCTCGAAGAGCGCGGCTCCCGGGCCGACCCTCAGCTGTTCGGACTCCTGGACCGTGGCGGGACGGACCCTGGTCTCCAGGACCGCGTCGCGCAGCCGCAGTCCCTGCTGTTCGGCGTAGTCGGCGAAACCCTGGACCGACTGGGCTGCCGCCTGACCCGCCGACGGCGCGGGCGGCACGGGGGCGACGCGTTCGTAGCCCTCGGCGAGGAACCAGCCGCGGGCCGGCGCGGACTCGATGACTTGGCGCTCCGCGAGTTCGTTCAGGGCGGAGCGAAGGGTGACGCGGGAGACGCCGTACCGGATGGCCAGTGCCCGCTCCGAGGGCAGCCGGTCTCCCGGGCGGGCGCCCTTCTCGGCGATGTCGTCCAGGAGGCGTCCGGCGACCTGGGAGTACAGCGGCAGGGCGTCTCCGCTCAACAGCCCTTGAGGGAGACCACGGTCCGAAGAAGACATACCAGATGTATACCAGTTTCATGCAGACCAGTTCCATACCAATAACAGACCATTGACGGCCACCAACGAGACCAGTACCGTTCCAGTCACGTTTCCGAAGGCGCGCCGACAGACGCGGCTGACGCCCTTCGGTGAACCCTGGAGTGATCATGTGGAACCCCTTGGATGAAGTGGTCCGCCGCCAGAAGGCAGGCGAACCGCACGGCATCACCTCCGTCTGCTCGGCCCATCCGCTGGTCATCGAGGCAGCGGTCCGCCAGGCCCTCGAATCGGGAGGCACCGTCCTCGCCGAGGCGACCTCCAACCAGGTGGACCAGTACGGCGGCTACACCGGCATGCGACCCGAAGACTTCCGCGAACTCGTGCACGGCATCGCGGCCGAGCACGGGCTGCCGCTGGACCGGGTCGTGCTGGGCGGAGACCACCTGGGACCCAACCGATGGCGTTCGCTGCCCTCGGCGGAAGCGATGGCCGAGGCGGACAGGCTCGTCGCGGCATACGTCCGGGCGGGCTTCACGAAGATCCACCTGGACTGCAGCTTCGCCTGTGCCGACGACGCCGCTCCGCTGACCGACGAACTGGTCGCCGAGCGCACCGCACGCCTGGTACGCGTGGCCGAGTCCACCGCGGGCGACTGTGCCGGAACCCTCCGTTATGTCATCGGAACCGAGGTTCCGGTGCCGGGAGGAGCCCACGAGACGCTGGAAGGCATGTCTGCCACCAATCCGCAGGCCGCGCGACTGACGCTGGAGCACAACCGGCGCGCGTTCGGGAGGCACGGCGTGGCGGGGGCATGGCCTCGCGTCATGGCCCTGGTCGTCCAGCCCGGTGTGGAGTTCGATCACCTCCAGGTGTTCGACTACCGGCGTGAGCGGACGGCCGAGCTGCGCACGGTCCTCGCCGACGAACCCGCCATGGTCTTCGAAGCCCACTCGACCGACTACCAGACGGTGGAAGGACTCGCCGGCCTGGTGGAGGACCACTGGGCGGTGCTCAAGGTAGGACCCGGCCTGACGTTCGCGCTGCGCGAGGCCCTGTTCGCGCTGGCCGACATCGAGGACGAGCTCGTCCCGGCCGGATCCCGGTCCCGGCTGAGCGAGGTGGTCGACCGGCGTATGCGCGACGAGCCCTCCTGGTGGGAGGGCTACTACGACGGCGACGCCGACGATCAGCGGCTGGCCAGGCGCTACAGCTACAGCGACCGCATGCGTTACTACTGGCCCGACCCCGAGATCGCCGCCGCCCAGGACCGGCTGTTCACCAACCTCTCGGGCCGCGACATTCCGCTGCCGCTGCTCAGCGCCCACCTGCCCAACCAGTACCAGCGCGTCAGGACCGGGGCCCTTTCCGCGACACCGCGGGACCTCGTCGTCGACCACGTCCGCGACGTCCTGCGCGACTACGACCGTGCATGCCGCACCCACGACAAGGAGTACGCGTGAAGACCACCACCCAGGACCTGGTACCTCAGGACCGCGGGGCCGACCACACCACCGCCGAGATCATCCAGCAGCCCGACGTGTGGCGTGAGGTCGGGGCGATCGTCGCCGGTGAACGCGCCTCCCTGGACACCTTCCTGTCCCCCCTGCTCGCCGACGAGGACCTGCGCATCGTCCTCACGGGAGCCGGTACCTCGGCCTTCGCCGGAGAGGTCGTCCGGGCCGCGGTCGCCCGCGCCACCGGCCGCCGCACCGATGCCGTCTCCACCACCGACATCGTCGCCGACCCCTACGCGTCCTTCCCCGACGACGTCCCCACGCTGCTCGTGTCGTTCGCCCGGTCCGGGGACAGCCCCGAGAGTGTCGCGGCGACCCGGCTGGCGGACCAGGTCCTGGCACACGTGCGCCACCTCGTCATCACCTGCAACAGCGCCGGGCAGCTGGCACGCCTGCACGGCGAGAGCGCCTCCTCCCGCGTCCTGCTGATGCCCGCCGCGTCGAACGACCAGGGCTTCGCCATGACGTCGAGCTTCACCGGCATGCTCCTGGCGTCCCTGCTCGCCCTGGGCGCGCTCACCCCGGACGCCATCGAGGCACCCGCCGCCGCGGCCGAGCACATCACCGCGGGCGGCGTCAGCCCGCAGATCGAAGAACTGCTGGCCCGCGAACCCGAACGGCTTGTGTACCTGGGCAGCAGCAGCGCGCTCAAGGGGCTCGCCCAGGAGTCTGCACTGAAGCTGCTGGAGCTGACCGGAGGCGCGCTCGTGGCGTCCTCGGAGTCCTCACTCGGCTTCCGCCACGGCCCCAAGTCCATCCTGAACGACCGCACGGCCGTCGTCGTCTACGTGTCGAACGACCCCTACACGCGCCGCTACGACCTCGACATCCTCGCCGAACTGCGCGCGGGGCTGCCGCAGGGCAGCGTCGTCGCCGTCTCCGCGTCGCAGGACGGGCTGCCCGGTGACGACACCTGGCTGCTCCCCGGGCTCGCCGGCGTCGACGACACCGTCCTCGCCCTTCCCGCGGTGCTGTGTGCCCAGCTGATCGCGCTGCGCGCGTCCCTGCACCAGGGCATCCGGCCCGACAACCCGTTCCCCTCCGGAGAGGTGAACCGCGTGGTGCAGGGCGTGACCGTGCATCCGCTCCCCCAGCGACGCGACGACGTCGTCTAACAGCGTTCAGACAGAGCCGAGCGGAGGAACAACGATGTTTCTGGGTGTGGACGGCGGAGGCACCAAGACAGCCTTCTGCCTCATCGACCGTGCGGGCGCGATCAGGGCCCGGGCCGTCGCGGAGGGTGCGTACTACTTCGCGGACAACGGCACGGGAGGCGTGGAGCACGTCGCGCAGGTCCTGCGCGAGGGAATCCGGGCCGTGACGGAGGGCGCGGGCATCACGACGGCGGACATCGCCCACGCGTTCCTGGGCCTGCCCGGGTACGGCGAGGTCCCCGGCGACGTCGCCGCGCTGGACGCCGTCCCCGGCGAGGTGCTGGGACACCGGCGTTACGCGTGCGACAACGACATGATCTGCGGCTGGGCCGGTTCGCTCGGCGCTGTGGACGGCATCAACGTCATCAGCGGCACCGGCTCGATGACCTACGGCGAGCGCAACGGCAGCGGTGTGCGCACCGGAGGCTGGAGCGAACTGTTCAGCGACGAGGGATCGGCGTACTGGATCGCCGCCCGCGCGCTGAACGTGTTCTCCCGGATGAGCGACGGCCGGCTGCCCGAAGGTCCGCTCGCGGACCTCCTGCGCCGCCATCTCGCTCTGACCACCGACCTCGAGGTCATCGACGTCGTCCTCAACCGGTGGCAGGGGCACCGCAGCGAGATCGCCTCGCTGAGTCCCCTCGTGGTCGAGGCGGCCGGGCTGGGCGACACGCAGGCCGCCGCCGTCCTCACCGAGGCCGGCCGGGAACTGGCCCTGCTGGTGGACAGTGCGCGGCGCCGGCTGGGCTTCGCCGAGACCGAACCCGTCCCGGTGTCCTACTCGGGCGGCGTCTTCCGCTCGGCCGCCGTGCTCGACGCGTTCACCACCGAACTCCGCGCCGGCACCGCCCACTACGAACTGCGCCGGCCCCTGTTCGAGCCCGTGGTCGGCGCGGCCCTCTACGCGGCGAAGCTCGCCGGCACCCCTCTCGACACCGCGGCGCTCGCCGCCCTGCGCTCCTCCTCGGAGATCACCCCCACGGAGAACCACCATGCGTGACCAAAGAAACTGGATCCTGTACGCGGGCCTGCTGGTGCTGTTCTGGGGCGTCTGGGGCGCGTTCTCCAGCCAGCCCACCGAACGGTACGGCTATCCCAACGAGATGATCTACGTCATCTGGGCCTTCACCATGCTGCTGCCCGCGGCGGTCGCGCTGCGCCGCCAGCGGTTCGACCGCCGGCCGGTCGCCGCCTTCTACGGACTCGCGGCGGGACTCACCGGAGCGGGCGGCCAACTCCTGCTGTTCCAGGCGCTGTCCAACGGTCCCGCCTACCTGATCTTCCCGGTCGTCTCGCTCTCCCCGGTGATCACCGTCCTGATGGCGGTGGCCCTGCTCAGGGAGCGGATCGGAAAGCTCGCCGTCATCGGCGTGGTGGCCGCGCTGATCGCCATCGTGCTCATCAGCATCCCCGCGGGCGACCACGGCTCGGCCGACACCGGGTCCTGGCTGCTGCTGTCCGTCCTCATCTGCGTGGCGTGGGGCGCCCAGGCGTTCTTCATGCGCAAGGCCGCCCTCGCCGACGTCAACGACGCCACCACGTTCGGGTGGATGACGATCAGCGGTCTGCTGCTCGTCCCCGTGGCCGTCGCCATGATGGGCGGACTGCCCGACGCGCCGTGGCAGGCCCCGGCACTCACCGCCGGCACCCAGGTCCTCAACGCCGTGGGCGCGTTGTTCCTCGTCATGGCGCTCAGCCGCGGCAAGGCCAGCGTCGTCGCACCCGTCACCAACGCCCTGGCCCCCGTGCTCACCATCGTGCTGTCGCTGATCGTCTACCAGACGCTGCCGACGATATGGGGGACCATCGGCATCGTCCTCGCCCTCGGCGGATCCACCCTGATGGTGTACGCCGACGAGAAGCGCGAAGAGCTGCCCGAGGCCCGGGTGCCGTCGGCACCGCTGACGGGCCCGTAGGCCTCCGCTCTCCGGTGGTTCGGATCAGGCCCGCACGGGTGCCGGCCTGATCCGAACCACCGCATCCGGACATCTCAGGTTCAGACAGCCCCCGCGCGAGGAGCACACATGCCTCTGGTCCCCACCGGCGAGTTGGTCGCCCACGCCGCCACCGAGCGCCGTAGCGTCACCGCCTTCAACGTCATCACCCTGGAGCATGCCGAGGGCATCGTCACAGGGGCCGAGGCAGCCGAACGGCCCGTGATCCTGCAGATCAGCGAGAACGCCGTGCGGTATCACAGGGGCCAGCTCCTCCCGCTCGCCCTGGCCGCGGCGGCGATGGCCCGGTCCAGCACGGTCGACGTCGCGCTGCACCTCGACCACGTGACCGACGTGGAGCTGCTGCACCAGGCGGCCGACTGCGGTTTCTCCTCCGTGATGTTCGACGCCGGGGCCCTGCCCTACGCCGAGAACGTCTCCGCCACCGCAGCGGCGGCACGGTGGGCGCACGACGCGGGGCTCTGGCTGGAGGCCGAGCTGGGATACGTGGGAGGCAAACCGGACTCCCCCGCGAGCGCGCACGCCGCCGGCGTGCGCACCGACCCGGCGGAAGCCGCCGATTACGTGGCGCGCACCGGCGTGGACGCCCTCGCGGTCGCGGTGGGCAGCAGCCACGCCATGACCGAGCGGTCGGCGACGCTGGACCACGCGCTCGTCGAACGGCTCCGGGAAGCGGTTCCGGTGCCCCTGGTACTGCACGGCTCCTCCGGAGTCCCCGACGGCGAACTCCGTTCCGCCGTCCGGGCCGGCATCGTGAAGATCAACATCGGAACGGCGCTCAACATATCCCTGACCCGGGTCGTGCGCGACACGCTGGACTCACTGCCCGCGCTGACCGACCCGCGCAAGTACCTGGGCCCCGGGCGCGACGCCGTTGCGAGCACCGTGTACGGCATGCTCAGCGTGCTGGCTCACTGACCGTCACCGGTCAGCCGCCTGCCACTCCTGGAACGACTTCCGAGTGACCTGCCCCACTGCACTTCCGGACCCGACACCGGCACTTCCCGCCTCATGGCTCCGAAGTGGACGATCGCGTGGGCCCGCGGCGTAGCTTCGATGCCAGCAGCCCCGTTCCGCCGGGCGTGGGCAGTGGGTCCCCGACAGGGATCGCGGACCGCCCGGCCGAGGTCGAGGCACGTGAGGTGAACGACATGGACCTCACCCCCCCGCTGTCGTCAACTTTGAAGGAGTTCCGCCGATGAAGACCGTCAACCACTGGATCGGCGGCAGGCCCTTCGACGCCGCTGCCGGCGCCTTCGGCACCTGGGGCTCCGTGACCGACCCCGCGACCGGTGAGATCACCGCGCGGGTCGCGATGGCCGGTGCCGACGAGGTCGACGCCGCGGTCGCAGCGGCGACGGCCGCCTACGCCACCTGGCGCGGGTCGACGCTCGCGCAGCGGACCGCGATCCTCTTCCGCTACCGCGAGCTGCTGCACGCACGCCGCGACGACCTCGCGGCGCTGATCACCGCAGAGCAGGGCAAGGTCCGCGCGGACGCGCTCGGGGAGGTGGCGCGCGGGCTGGAGATCGTCGAACTGGCCTGCGGACTCGGCACGGCCCTCAAGGGTGACATGTCGACGGAGGTGTCGAGCGGCGTCGACGTGGCGACCATCCGCCAGCCGCTCGGGGTGGTTGTCGGCATCTCACCGTTCAATTTTCCCGCGATGATCAGCATGTGGATGTTCCCGATGGCGATCGCCTGCGGGAACACGTTCGTCCACAAGCCGAGCAGCAAGGCGCCGTCCGCGTCCATGCTGCTCGCCGAGCTCGCGGCCGAGGCCGGTCTCCCCGACGGCGTGCTCAACATCGTGCACGGTGACGAGGTCGCGGTGAACGCGCTGCTCGACCACCCCGACGTGGCGGCCGTGTCGTTCGTGGGTTCCACGCCGGTCGCCCGTCACGTCTACACCAGGGCGTCCGCGGGCGGTAAGCGGGTGCAGGCTCTGGGCGGGGCCAAGAACCACATGCTGGTCCTGCCGGACGCCGACCTCGACGCGGCCGCGGAAGCGGCCGTGACCGCCGCCTACGGCTCCGCGGGGCAACGCTGCATGGCCGTCTCCGTGGTGGTCGCGGTCGGGTCCGCGGGCGACGCGCTGGTGCCACGGATCGCCGAACGGGCCAAGAACGTCAGGATCGGTCCGGGCGACGACCCGGCGTCCGAGATGGGGCCCCTGGTCACCCGGGCACACCGCGACGAGGTCGCGGAATATGTCGCCGGCGCGTCCGCCCAGGGAGCCGATGTGGTGCTCGACGGAAGGGACTTCACCGTCGAGGGCTTCGAGAACGGATTCTGGATGGGCGTCACGCTCCTCGACCGGGTCCGCACCGACTCGGACGCCTACCGCAACGAGATCTTCGGCCCGGTGCTGTGCGTGCTGCGCGCCGAGACCTACGAGGAGGCCATGCGCATCGTCAACGGCTCGCCGTTCGGCAATGCCAGCTCGATCTTCACGCGGGACGGCGGCGCGGCCCGCCGGTTCCAGCTGGAGGTCGAGACCGGCATGGTCGGCGTGAACGTGCCGATGCCGGTGCCGGTGGGCTACCACTCCTTCGGCGGCTGGAAGGACTCGGCCTTCGGCGACCACCGCATGTACGGCGGCGAAGCCGTGCACTTCTACACCCGCGGCAAGGTCGTCACGAGCCGCTGGCCCGACCTCGCGGAGGTCGCTCCCGGTCCGGACCTGGGCTTTCCCACCGCGGCCTGACCGGGCCTGCACGGACCGTCCGGTCTCCCACCTGACTCGTCCCGAGGCGAAGGAGCCACCATGGAGTTCACGAACCCGGCGCTGGTGGTGCAGCCCGGCGACGCGGCCGGGGCGCTGCTCGAGAACGGCGCGTTCGAACTGCTCGCCGACGGAGGCGCGGTCAGCGCCAGTCGGCTGACGCTCGACACCGGCGCGGACGGGGCACCGCCGCACCACCACAAGCTCTCCCACGAGGTCTTCTACGTGCTCGACGGGGCGGTACTCTTCCGCCTGGGCGACACGCTCACCACGGTGGGCAAGGGCGGACTCGTCGTCATACCGCCCGGCCTGCCGCACGCCTTCGGCGCTGCCGAGGGGACGGTGGCCGACATGGTCGTCGTCCTCAGCCCCGGCATCGAACGGTTCGGCTACTTCGAGCAGTTGGCGGCGATCAGCCGCGGCGAGACGGAATTTGCGTCGCTCGTCCCTGAACAGGACCGCTACGACGTGCACCTCGAGAACATCCCCGACTGGCGGTCCGGGCCGAATCAGTGACCCACCGTCGCCGCACCGCTTGAGGGGCCCCGGGTCCGGCGGGCCGGGACTCGCCCGCCCCGCCGGAACGACGGCCCAGAGGTGGCCGCCGGCTCGTTCGCGCCACAGCCCGACCCGGCGGCGTGCGCAGAAACCCGACGAAACCCGGTTCGACACCCGGTGGCCGAGTGATCATTGGGATCACGCAGACCAGGCTGTCGTCGGAGGCAACGGTGTTGGAAGTTCTCGGGCTGGACCAGCCCGCAGAGGTGCTGTATCTCGTCCTGGTCGACAATCCGCCGATGTCGGCGGACGAGTTGTGCAGCCGTACCGGCATCGAGCTCAAGACGGCCGTCGCGTCTCTGATGCGGCTCGAGGACGGTGGTCTGATCGCCCGGCTGCCCGGCGCCACCCCCACCTACACCGCTCTGCCGCCGGACCACGCACTGGAAGTGCTGCTGCTGGCCCGCGAACGTGACATCCGCCGGGTGCGTGCCCTGAGCGCGCGGCTGGCGGAGCGGCATCGTGAGGCCCGCCGCAGCCGGGACTCGGCGGCGCTGATACAGGTGATCACCGGACGTGACGACGTGGCCCGCTGCGGACAGCAGCTGTTCAGGCGCGCGGAGCGGGAGATCCGTGGCATCGACGCGCCTCCCTATGCCCAGGCGAACAACGGCGAACGCGTCAGCTCCGCCACGGCGGTGGCCGGACGCAGTGTGCGCAGCCGCTTCATCCACGCTCGTGACACCCTCAGCGTGCCCGGAGTGGTGGCGCGGGTGGAGGTCGACATCTCCGCCGGCGAAGAGGTCCGTTTCCTGCCCAAGGCGCCGATGAAACTGATCATCGCGGACGAACAGGCGGCGCTGATCCCGCTGTTGGCGACGCCGCAGGTTCTCGACGCGTGCATTCTGGTCCATCCCTCCACTCTGCTCGACGCGCTGTCCACCCTCTTCGAGTCGCTGTGGGAGCAGGCGCAGCCCTATCTGCCCGGGAGGCCGGCGTCCGACGGCCACGACGATTTCGTGAACAACGAGGAGCGGCAGATCATCTCGCTGCTCGCCATGGGGATGTCGGACGAGGCCATCGCGCGTCAACTGGGAATAGGACATCGCACGGTGCAGCGCCGGGTGCAGGCTCTCCTCGGCCGGCTCGGAGCGGCGAGCCGGTTCCAGGCCGGAGTGCTGGCCGCCGGCCGTGGCTGGTGGCGGCCGGATCAGGATGGCCTTTCCACGCCGTCGTCGTAGCCGGGCGGCGCCGCACTCGTGCACCGCAGCGGTGGGGTCAAGTCCCGGCCGGTTCCGTCTCATTCCAGCCACGGAAGGAGGTCGGTCAGGGGGCCGGGGCCCCGGCGGCGTTCGGCGTGTGGGGTTTCCGTGGAGCAGGCGGGGTGACCAGCACAAAGGTCCGACCATTCGTATCGGCTGGTCAGCGCGGTCGCCTGGCGGTTTGACGCCGTGTCGTATTCACGCCTTCGACACATACCGGTGAGCACGGGTCCCCGATCCGCACCCCGTGTCCGATCAGCGGACAGACGGAACCATGCATTCCCTGTGAAACACCCCTGAATTGCCGGTACGGCATCCCCCGGCGGTGCAACGACGCTGACGGTGCGTCACAACTGTCACTCAACGCGCATGATTGACAGGCGAATTACTCCTCCCGCTAATTGGCCCCCGGTGAATACCAACCCCTTCACCGTCGCCCGAGAGCCGTGTACGGGTCGACCCCAGCAACCACGCATGGGAGTCACACGTTGCGCACCACAGGCACCGCAGCAAGAACCAGATCCCCTCTCCGCCGCACCCTCTCCACCGGTCTGGCCGTCCTCGGCGCCACCACGATGGCGCTGCTCGGCCTGCAGGCCCCCGCATCAGCGTCGAGCGCCGCACACACGTCCACCACCGCGAAGGACACACGTCCGCTCTTCGAGCCGACCTGTGCCGTCGCCAAACGCAGTCACTTCTCCTGCTTCGCCCTGCGCCGCTCCGACGTGAAGTCGGTCAAGGGCGTGATGCGGACGGCCGAGACCCCTCAGGGCTACGGCGCCACCGATCTGCAGAGCGCGTACAACCTGGGCGCCGACGGCGGCAGCGGCCAGACCGTCGCCATCGTCGACGCCTTCGACGACCCGACCGCCGAGGCGGACCTGGCCGTCTACCGCGAGCAGTACGGACTGCCCGCCTGCACCACGGACAACGGCTGCTTCCAGAAGGTCGACCAGCGCGGCGGCACCCACTACCCCACCCCGGACCCGGGCTGGGCCGGTGAGATATCGCTCGACCTCGACATGGTCTCCGCGATCGCGCCCAACGCCCACATCCTGCTCGTCGAAGCCGACGACAACAGCTTCGAGGGCCTGTCCGCGGCGGTCGACGAAGCGGTCGCGCTCGGCGCGAAGTTCGTCTCCAACTCGTACGGCTCCGACTACCGCGGCGGCAACGGCGAGGACCCCTCCGAGACCACCACGCTGGACGCCCACTACAACCACCCGGGTGTCGCGATCACCGCGTCCACCGGCGACTACGGCTACGGTGTCGGCTATCCGGCGGCCTCCCAGTACGTGACCGCCGTCGGCGGCACCACACTGACCCGGGCGCCCTCCACGCCGCGCGGCTGGACCGAGTCCGCCTGGAACCTGGCCGGCTCCGGATGCTCCCTGTACGAGCCCAAGCCCGCCTTCCAGCACGACACCGGCTGCGCCAACCGGGCGCTCGCCGACGTCTCCGCCGTCGCGGAGGACGTGGCGGTCTACCAGACCTACGGCAACGGCGGCTGGGCGGTGTACGGCGGCACGAGCGTCTCGTCGCCCATCATCGCGTCGGTGTACGCCGACGCCGGAACGCCCGTCCCCGGCACCTACCCGAACGCCTACCCGTACGCGGCGGGCGCCGGGATCAACGACATCACCACCGGCAGCAACGGCAGTTGCTCCCCCTCGTACCTGTGCAACGGCACCACCGGGTACGACGGTCCCACCGGCCTGGGCACCCCCGCGGGCCTCTCCGCGTTCCGCAGCGGACCGCACGGCGTGGTCTCCGGGACCGTGACCGACAGCGCCACCGGCAAGCCGGTCGCTTCGGCCACCGTCAGCGCGGGCACCAACGTCGCCCACACCGACTCCTCCGGCGCGTACTCCCTGACGGTGCCGGCCGGCACCTACGACATCGATGTCCAGGCGTTCGGCTACGCCGACGGTTCGGCTCACGACATCGTTGTCGGCGACGGCGCCACACTCACGAAGAGCTTCTCCCTCGACCCCGTACCCAGCCGGACCGTGGCCGGCAAGGTCGTCGACGGCTCCGGCCACGGATGGCCGCTCTACGCCAAGATCACCGCTGACGGTGTGCCGGGCTCCGTGTGGACCGACCCGGTGACCGGCTCCTACAGCCTCGACCTGCCCCAGGGACACACCTACACGCTGCACGTCGCCACGGCCTCCACCGGCTACCGGGCCGTCACCAAGAAGGTCGACGTCGGCAGCGCCGACCAGACCGTGGGCTTCTCCGTCCCGGTCGACTCCTGGGCCACCAGCACCCCCGGGTACCAGGTCCAGGACAAGGGCGACACCGAGCCCTTCGACGCCACCGACGCCCCGCCGAGCGGCTGGAGCGTGGTCAACGCGGACGGCACGGAGGGCGGCTGGGAGTTCGACGACCCCGCCAACCGCGGCAACGGCACCGGTGGTGACGGGGCGTTCGCCATCGCCGACAGCGACCACTTCGGCGGCGCGGCCAGCCAGGACACCTCGCTGGTGACCCCGGTCTACGACTTCACCGGCAAGGACGACCCGGAGCTGGCCTTCAACACCCAGTACCAGCAGTTCAACAACCAGACCGCCGACGTGGAGGCCACGGCAGACGGCGGAGAGACCTGGACCAAGGTCTGGAGCGCGGGCTCGTCCATCTTCCCCGGCCAGCGGATCACCGTCCCGCTCACCGACTTCGCGGGCAAGCCGGCGGTACAGCTGCGCTTCCACTTCACCTCGCACTTCGGCTGGTGGTGGTCCGTCGACAACGTTTTCATCGGCGAACGCGCGGTCACACCCACCCCCGGTGCCCTCGTCGTCGGCACCGTGAGCGACGCGAACACCGACACGGGCGTGGTCGGCGCCACCGTCACCAGCCAGGACAGGCCCGCCGAGAAGGCCACCACGGTCGCCACCCCTGACGACCCGAACCTCTCCGACGGCTATTACTCCCTCTTCTCGACCACCTTCGGCAGCCACGCCTTCACCGCCGCCAAGTCCAAGTACACCTCCCTGTCGAAGACGGTGAAGGTGGGCGCCGACAGCGCGGTGGAGGCCGACTTCACCCTCAAGGCCGGGAACATCACCGTCACCCCCGCGTCCGTCGCCGCCACCGTGGCCTGGGGCGGGTCCAAGACGCAGAACCTGACGGTGAAGAACACCGGCGGCGCACCCGCCACGGTCCAACTGGGCGAACAGTCCGGTACCTTCACCCAGCAGGGCAAGGGCGCCGCGCTGCGGACCGTCAAGGGGGACTACACCCCGCTGTCCAGCAAGGCCCACGCCAAGAGCGGAGCGGCGAAACCGGCCGCCGTGCCCGCCGACGGCCCGTGGCAGGCGGTCCCGGACTTCCCCGGCGCCATCATGGACAACGCCGTCGGCACGGACGACGGAAAGGTGTACTCGGCCTACGGGTACACGGGAACGGCCGACAGCAAGGACATGTACGTCCTGGACCCGGTGGCCGGCAGCTGGACGAAGCTGGCGAGCGCGTCCGACACCCGTGAGGCCCCCGCGCACGGCTTCATCGACGGCAAGTTCTACGCCGCCGGCGGCTGGGGCGCGAGCGGCGACCCGGACGCCAAACTGGAGATCTACGACCCGGGTTCGGACAGCTGGACCACGGGTGCGTCCGCGCCCAAGCCGTACGCGGGCTCCGGCAGCGCCGTCCTGGACGGCAGGCTGTACATGATCGGCGGTTGCGGCGCCGATTCCTGCGGCACCACCGACGCCAGTGTCTACGACCCCAGGTCCGACTCGTGGTCCGCGATCGCCTCCTACCCCGAGCCGATCGCGTGGCAGGCCTGTGGCGCCATAGACGACCTGCTCTATTGCGCGGGCGGTCTGGGTTCCGGCAACAGCGACGTGATCCACACCTACGTCTACGACCCGGACGCCAACAGCTGGTCCCAGCTCACGGACATGCCCGCCGCGCAGTGGGGTTCGGCCTACACGGCGGCCAACGGACAGCTGCTGCTGGCCGGTGGTGTCGGCAACAACGCCCTCTCCAACCGCAGCCAGGCCTTCGACCCGAAGGCCGGTACCTGGAGCGCACTGCCCAACCCCGCCGTCCCCACGTACCGCGGCGGTGGCGCTCCCGGCTTCTACAAGATCGGCGGCGGCACGGCGCCCAGCACGCCGACGTCGAAGGCCGAGCTGCTGCCCGGCTACGACCAGACCGGATCGGGCGACATCACCTGGCTGAGCGAGAGCACCCAGCAGCTCACGCTGCAGCCCGGTGCGAAGGCGACTGTCACCGTCTCCCTGGACGCCTCGGTCGCCGAGGTGACCCAGCCCGGTGACTTCACCGCCGCGCTCACCGTGGGCACCGACACGCCGTACTCCGTGCCCCGGGTACCGGTCAGCCTGCACGTCAACCCGCCCAAGACCTGGGGCAAGATCACCGGAACCGTCCTGGGCGCCACGGCGTCCGGCGGCACCGCGCCGCTGGCCGGGGCGACCGTTCAGATCGACAGCTGGGCCTCGACGTACACCCTGACCACCGCCGCAGACGGCACGTACGCACTCTGGCTCGACGCCCGCAACAACCCGCTGACCGTGATCGTGGCCAAGGACGGGTACCAGCCGACCGTTGCGACGGTCAAGATCCAGAAGGGAGCGACGGTCACCAGCAACTTCACGCTGAAGCGCAGGTAGCCCGCGTGACGCCGGCGGCGTGCCGAACCGCACCACGGCATCTCTGTCGGCGTGACCTGGGCGTGGAAGGGTGGGCCGGCCCCCGCGGGCCGGCCCACCCGTGCCCGGGGTGAACTCGGCCGTCCCGGACGGCGAGTCGCGGCACGGCACCGGAGGCCGGGCCGGAGGACTCAGTCGATCCGGGAGGCCGGACCGCGCGAACCGGGCTGGTGGCGCCCGAAGTAGTCGGCGAGGTGCGGGGCGAGGGCGGGGACCTCGACCGGGGTGCCCCCCGAGCGCAGCGACGTGGTGGCCGCGATGCCGGTCGCGACGGCTTCGCGGGCGGCCACGGGCGACGTCTCGGTCGCACCGCCGTGCGCGACGAACCGCAGGAACTCGTCGACGAGTGCCTGGTCGGCGCCTCCGTGCAGGCCGCCGGCCGCCTCGGTGGGCGGCAGCGTCAGGTCGGCCTCGGCGCGGTAGCCGGAACGGTGCCGGTTCCACACCTTGATCAACGGGGCGTCGCCCTCGACGCCGTCCCCGAGGTTCTCGATACGGCCCTCGTCGCCGATGACGGTGTAGTTGCGCCAGTAGTCGGGCGTGAAGTGGCATTGCTGGTAACTGGTGAGCACTCCGTTGTCGAGGCGGGTCAGCACCATGCTGATGTCCTCCACGTCGATGACGGGGTTGAGATCGCGCAGCGCCGACGGCGGCCAGACGCCCTCGTCGAACCAGTCCTGCACCCGCTCCGAGCCCTGGGGTCGGGTACGGCGGTGCGAACCGGCTCCGTAGACGGACAGATCGCCCAGCGCGGTCACGGTGCGGGCGTAGCCGCCCGCGAGCCAGTGGATCACGTCCAGGTCGTGCGCGCCCTTCTGCAGCAACAGGCCCGTGGTCCGGGCCCGTTCGGCGTGCCAGTCCTTGAAGTAGTAGTCGCCGCCGTGGCCGACGAAATGCCGGCACCACACCGCCCGCACGGTTCCGATCGCCCCCTCGTCGACGAGGTCGCGCATGGTGCGCAGGACCGGCAGATGGCGGAGGTTGTGCCCGACGTACAGCCGGGTGCCGGTGCGGGCCGCGGCGGCCAGGACCCGGTCGCAGTCGTCGAGGTCGACGGCCAGCGGTTTCTCGACGAACACGGCGACACCGGCTTCGAGGAAGTACCGGGCCGGAGCCGTGTGGAGGTCGTCCGGGGTGAGGACGAAGACGGCGTCCAGGTCGTCGGTGAGCATGTCCTCGTAACGGTCGTGGACCTGGACGTCCGCCCCGAAGAGCTTGCGGGCGTCGCTGCGGCCGCGCTCGGACGGATCCGCGCAGGAGACCACGCGGGCCGAGCCGGGCCGCTCGGCCAGGACGGCCAGCCCGGCTCGCTGGCCCGTGCCTACGACACCGACACGCAGTTCCTGCGCGGCCGGCTGGTCGGTCATGGAGCATCCCTTCGTCGCGAACAGGGAGACGGGGCGGACGCCTGGACGCCTGGGCCTGTCGGAGGGTCGGCCGCGGTGCGCGGTGGTGGACGGACTCGCGGTGTCCCCGGCGCCGTCAGGGGCACGGCAGGCGCGGGAGCGAGGCAGAGGTGCGTCACGCATCGCCCCGGGCCGACGGCGCGGCCCCGGTTCGACCGTCACGCCGACCTTAGATGCTCGAAGGTGCTCAATCAACGCTTGCATCAAGCAGTTTCGAGCATTTATTTCAGCAGCCGGTCGCCGCCGCCAACGGGCACACTCGGGCACGCGAGCCGCCAACTCGCGCTGGGGACAAGGGACTTCGGCGCCGTTGACATCCCCGAACGCGATCGCTTTACTCTCGGACTACACCGGAGCCACACGCTCCGCGTTCAGAGGCACGCCCAGCCGGTATGCAGGCCCCGCGCCGCAAGCCCGGCCCAAGTCGCCAGGACACCTCGTGCGTCCGAGGCGGGGACGTGCCCGCTTCCCCCTGGAGCTCACGCATGAGCCACCTGAACACCACCCCGCTCAAACTCACCGGCACCGTCATCGGCGCGGTCGCGCTGACCGGCGCCCTGTGCGTCGCGGCGCCCTCGACGCAGGCGGCGACCGTGTCCCTGCCGCCCACGCACGTGGGCTTCGACTACCAGATCGGGGGCGCCTACACGCCGCCCGCCGGCGTCAAGGTCGTCACCCGCGACCACACCGCCTCCCCGGCCGCCGGCCTGTACAACATCTGCTACGTCAACGCCTTCCAGGCGCAGCCGGGCGCGGAGGGCGAGTGGGCGTCGGACCTGCTGCTGCGCGACTCCGCGGGCAAGGTCGTCTACGACGAGGACTGGGGCGAGGCCCTCCTCGACGTCAGTACGGACGCCAAGCGCCAGCGGATCGCCAGCCAGATCGGATCCCAGATCGACGGCTGCCGGGACAAGGGCTTCCAGGCCGTCGAGCCCGACAACTACGACAGCTACAGCCGCTCCGGAAACCGTCTGACGGCGAACAACGCGCAGGCGTTCATCAAGCTGCTCTCCGCCCGTGCCCACGCGGACGGCCTGGCCATCGCCCAGAAGAACACGCCCGAACTGGCCGGCAACCGCACCGCCAACGGCCTCGACTTCGCGGTGGCCGAGGAGTGCGGCCAGTACGACGAATGCGGCGACTACACCAGCGCCTTCGGCAACAACGTGATCGTGATCGAGTACACCAACTCCGGCAAGTCGAAGGCGTGCAAGGGGTGGGGCAGCACGCTGAGCATCGTCCAGCGCGACGTGGCGGTCTCGCCGGCCGGCAGCAGCGGATACGTCCGCAAGACCTGCTAGGGCGCATCCCGCACCGATCACGCCCTCAGGCGTGCCCTGAAACGCGTGTCGGCCTGGGACGGCTCGGCGAGCCGTCCCAGGCCGACATCGCATGATGCTCAATCATGCAGGTTTCCCCGGTGTTTCGCGCACATCCAATCACTGCTTCCCTCTTGACAGCTGCCCGGCACCATCGTTTAACTCCTGGTCAACGCCGTAGTCGAAGCACTCGGCGGCAGAGGTACGCCCAGCCGGTAGCTGACCACGCGCCAGGAGTCCGGACTGAGTCGCCAGGACCCAGGTCGGTGTCCGAGGCGGGGACGTACCCACCATGTTCTGGGGCTTGGACATGATCCGTATCCATGCGACTCCCCGCGGACGACGCGGCAGCGCCCGCACCCGGCCGCCCCTCCCGCTCCGCGCCCGGCCCTGAGCACCGCCCCACGGCGTTCCCGCCGCCCGGGACCGGCCCGCACCCGGACCCACCGGGACCACCCGCCGTCGCCGCGGCCGGAACTCCGTACACCGAACGCATCCCTGACGCACCGCCCATGTCCCACAGCTCCGCACGGGAGGTACCCATGTCCGCGCTCACCCGCAGCGCACAGCCCGAACGCCGCACAGTGCTGCGTGCCGGCGCGGCTCTGGCCACCACGGCGGCCGCGGGCCTGGGGGCCTCCGGCTGCGCCGCGGGCGGCGACGACGGCGTGAGCGCCGACGGCACCGTGACGATCGAGATGTGGCACGGGCAGACCGACACCGGCAAGAAGGCGATGGATGCGCTGGTCGCCTCGTTCGTGCGGAGCCACCCCCGGATCCGGGTGGACGTGGGCGGCGGAGTGCTCGCCGACGCGATGCTCCAGAAGGTGACGGCCGCCCTCGCCGCGGGCTCCTACCCGGACATCGCCTACATCTTCGGTTCCGACCTGGCGAGCGTCGCCCGCAGCCCGCAGGTCGTCGACCTCACCGACATGGTCGGACATGCCGGCACACCCTGGACGAACTACTGGGCGCCGGCCCGCCAGGCCGTGACCGTCAACGGTCAGGTACGCGCCGCGCCCGCCCTGCTGGACTCGCTCGCGGTGGTCTGCAACCGGAAGCTCTTCAAGGAGGCCGGCCTGCCGCTGCCCGAGGCGGACTGGCGCTGGGACGACTTCGTCGCCACCGCCAAGGCGCTCACGGACGTCGGCCGCGGCCGTTTCGGCACCGGCTGGCCCGGCGTCGGCGACGAGGACACCGTCTGGCGCCTTTGGCCCATGATCTGGGATCTCGGCGGGGACGTCGTCGCCGACGACGGCAAGCACATCGGGTTCGCCGACGCCGGCACCCGCGCCCTGGAGGTGGTGGCCGCCCTCGCCCGGGACAAGAGCGTCTACGTCGACCCGAAGCCGGGCAGCGAGCAGATGTACCAGGTCTTCCTGTCCAACCGGATGGGCATGGCCGTCACCGGTCCCTGGCAGCTCCCCGACATCCGGCAGGCCAGGATCGACTATCACGTCGTCCCGCTGCCCACCTTCTCCGGCCGGCCGGTGACCATCAGCGGACCCGACACGTGGACGGTGTTCGACAACGGCGCTGCCCGCAAGAAGGCCGCCCAGACCTTCGTGAGCTGGCTGATGCAGCCGGCGCAGGACGTGCGCTGGGACATCGAGGCGGGCAGCCTCCCGCTCAGCCGCCGCACCCGCGACCTGCCCGCCTGGCAGCACCAGGAGAAGACCACCGAGGGCCTGGAGGTGTTCACCAAGGCACTGGACTCGGCCCGGGTACGCCCCGTGCACGCCGCCTACCCGCAGATCTCGCAGGCCCTCGGACAGGCCGTCGTCGCGGTGCTGCTGGGCCGGAGCAGTCCCGCCCAGGCAGTGCGCTCCTGCGCCGCCGACGCCAACGCCGCACTGCTCATACCCCGCTGAGGAGATCCGCCGTGTCCCGAGTGCCCACCCCGATCACGCTGTCCCGGCCCCCGGACAACGGGCGCACCCTGCGCCGCAGACGGGCCGCCGAGTCCGCGATGGCCTGGACGTTCGTCTCGCCCGCGGTCCTGATCATCCTCGGTCTCAGCGTGGTGCCCATCATCTGGTCGCTGCTGCTGTCCTTCCGGGCCGACGACCTCGTCACACCGAGCCGCTGGGTGGGCCTGGACAACTACCGTGCCCTCGCGCAGGACCCGCACTTCAGCCAGGCGGTGCACAACACCCTGCTCTACACGGCGCTGTACGTGCCGGCGAGCATGGTGGTGGGGCTGCTGCTCGCCCTCGCGCTGAACCGGCGCATACGCTTCGTCGGGCTCTACCGCACCCTGTTCTTCGTGCCGTTCGTGGTCTCCTCCGCCGCGCAGGGCGTGCTGTTCTCGTTCATCCTGGATCCGCAGTTCGGCGCTGCCAACGCGGTACTGCACTACCTCGGCATCCCGGCGCAGGGCTTCCTCAACGATCCTTCCCAGGCGCTGGTCGTGCTGGTCGCGATCAGTCTGTGGAGCGGTACCGGCTTCTGCATGGTCATCTACCTCGCGGCGCTGCAGGACGTGCCGGCCTCGCTGACCGAGGCGGCCCGCCTCGACGGCGCGGGCCGCTTCCAGATCCTGCGGCACGTCACCCTGCCCACGCTCAGGCCCGTCTCGGTGTTCCTGTTGCTGTGGCAGACCATCGAGGCCCTCCAGACGTTCGACCTCGTGTACGTCACCACCAAGGGCGGACCCCTCGGATCCACCACGGTGATCGTCTACTTCATCTGGGAGCAGGCGTTCAAGAACGCCACCGCAGGGTACGGCGCCGCCTCGGCCTACGTACTGGCCGCGGGCCTGGGCCTGATCGGCCTGATCTTCCAGATCGCCCGCCGCCGACTCCAGGGAGCCGCCGCATGACCGCCGTCTCCGCCCCTCCCGAGGCCGCGCAGGCCGCCCCGACCGCCCGGCACGAGACCGGCCGGCGACGCCCGCGGCTGCCGTTCAGCCCCTGGCACCTGCTGCTCGCGCCGATGGCGCTGCTGTTCGCGGTTCCGCTGATCTGGCTGGCGGTCAGCTCGGTGATGAGCAACGCGGAGATCAACCGCTTCCCGCCGGCGCTGTGGCCCTCCCGTCTGGACCTGGGCGGCTACCGCTATGTGCTCGGCAACGCGATGTTCCCGCGCTGGTTCGCCAACTCGTTGCTCGTCAGCTTCGTCACGGTGACCGCGAACCTCGTGCTCGGCACCCTGGGCGGCTACGCGTTCGCGCGGATGCGGTTCGCCGGCTCCCGGCTGCTGCTGGGACTGATGCTGGCCACGATGGCGATCCCGTTCCAGCTGACGATGATTCCCACGTTCCTGGTGATGAAGCAGCTCGGCCTCATCGACACGCTCGGCGCGCTGATCGTGCCGTCCCTCGTCACGCCGTTCTCGGTGTTCCTCCTGCGCCAGTTCTTCCTCTCGCTGCCGCGCGAGCTGGAGGAGGCCGCCTGGATCGACGGCTGCTCACGGCTGCACGTGCTGTGGCGGATCGTGCTCCCGCTGTCCCGGCCGGCCCTCAGCACGGTGGCCGTCCTGACGTTCCTCAGCACCTGGAACGACCTGACCTGGCCGCTGATCGCCATCAACCACGACACCCAGTACACGCTCCAGCTCGGCCTCACGACCTTCCAGGGACAGCACCACACGCAGTGGTCCGCCGTGATGGCCGGGAACGTCATCACCGTGCTGCCGGTCCTGCTCGCCTTCCTCGGCGCGCAGAAGGCGTTCATCCAGTCGATCACCTCCACCGGTCTCAAAGGCTGATCCCGCTCGCCACCCGACACCCCACCCAGGCAGGAACACCTCAGTGCCGCACACCTTCGACGTGTTCGTCACCGGCGACGCCGCCCCTGACGTCATCGCCGGTACGACCGCACAGCCCACGCGGGACGACGTCCTCTCCCGCCCTTCCGAGACCGAGGAAACCCCGGTATGACCACCCCCAAGATCGCCTTCGTCGGCGCAGGCAGCGTCGTCTTCACCCAGGGACTGCTCGCCGACCTCCTCGCGTTCCCCGAACTGAAGTCCGCGCACGTCGCGCTGCACGACATCGACACCGAACGCCTGGCCACCGCGCACGCGGCCGCGCGCCGCATCGCCGACGCGCTCGGCGCCCGCCCGAACGTCACCGCGCACACCGACCGCCGCGAAGCCCTGGCCGACGCCGACTTCGTCATCAACATCGTGCAGATCGGCATGGTCGAGGCCACCCGGACCGACTTCGAGGTCCCGGCCCGCTACGGCGTACGGCAGACGATCGGCGACACCCTCGGCATCGGCGGCATCTTCCGGGCCCTGCGCACGTTTCCCTTCCTGAAGGAGCTGGGGCGGGACATCGCCGAGGTCTGCCCGCAGGCCTGGCTGCTGAACTACACCAACCCCATGGCCATGAACGTGCAGTACCTGACGCAGGCCACCGGCCTGACCCGCGTGGTGGGTCTGTGCCACTCGGTGTACTGGACGATGCGCGACCTCGCCGACCTGGTCAAGGTCCCCTACGAGGAGATCAGTTACCACGCCGCGGGCGTCAACCACCAGGCGTGGGTGCTGCGGTTCGAGCACCAGGGCCGGAGCCTCTACCCGAGGCTGGACGAACTGATCGCCTCCGACGACCAGTTGCGCCGCAGGGTGCGGGTCGACATGTACCGCCGGCTCGGCTACTACCCCACGGAGACCAGCGAGCACTCCTCCGAGTACGTGCCCTGGTATCTGCACCACGACAGCGAGGTGGAGCGGCTGCGGCTGCCGATCGGCGAGTACCTCAAGATCGTCGACGAGAACGTCGCGACGTACGAGAGGACCCGCGACGCGCTGACCGCCGGGACGCCGGTCGCCGTCGAGGGGACGATGGAGTACGCGCCGCAGATCATCCACAGCATGGTGACCGGCACCCCGCGCACGGTCTACGGCAACGTCCCCAACCGGTCCCTGATCGACAACCTGCCGGCGCGCGGGACCGTCGAGGTGCCGTGCCTGGTGGACCCGCTGGGCGTCCAGCCCACCCGCATCGGCTCCCTCCCGCCCCAGCTCGCCGCGCTCAACCGCACCTATCTGAGCGCGAACGACCTGGTGGTGCGGGCGGCCGTCGAGGACGACCCGCGGCACATCAGGCACGCGGCGATGACCGACCCGGCCACGGCCGCGGCCCTGCCGGTCGAGGACATCTGGCGGCTGTGCGACGACATGGTCACCGCCCACGGCGCCCTCCTCCAGCCCGGACTGCGCGCCCTCCTGGGCGCGTGAGCGACCGCGGGCGGTGGGCCGAGACATGTGTCGGCCCACCGCCCGTCCCCCGTGCCGGGTGAACCGCATTCGACGCGTTCGACAGGTCGCCCGGCCGCTGCACGGCCCGCGCCCCGCGGTCCCGTGGGCCCGAACGGGTTCCTCACAACCCGCTTGGCGGGGCCGTGCTCTGTCGTTCCACCAGGTGCGTCGCCAGCTCGATGCGCTGGGCGGCCTTGCCGGACTCCCCGGGGCCGAACAGCATCCGTGACGCCTCCTCGGCCATGCGCCGCAGAGGCTGGTGCACCGTGGTGAGCGGCGGGCTCGACCACTGGGCGAGGGGCACGTCGTCGTAGCCGACGACGGACAGGTCCTGCGGTACCCGCAGTCCTCTGAGCCGGGCCGCCTCCAGCACGCCGAGCGCCTGCAGATCGCTGCCCGCGAAGATCGCCGTGGGCCGGTCCGGCCCGTCCAGCAGGCTCATCGCGTGGTCGAAGCCGCCCTGCACGTGGAAGTCGCCGAACCGCACGAGCCGCGGGTCCGCGTCCAGGGACGCCATCGCCATGGCGGAGCGATACCCGTCGAGGCGCGCACGTGAGCACAGCATGTCCTCCGGTCCTGTGATGATCGCGATCCGCCGGTGGTGCTGTGCCGTGAGATGCCGGGTGGCCGCGAGACCGCCGGCCCAGTTCGCCGAGCCCACCGACGGCACGTCGGGATCGGGATCGCCCGCGGGGTCGACGACGACGAAGGGGACGGCCGCCGACCTGAGCCGCTGCCTGACGTCGCGCGGAAGCGTCGAGAAGACCAGGACGACGCCCAACGGCCGTCGTCTCAGCACTCCTTCGAGCCACTCCGGTCCCGGCGCGTGCCGCGTGCCGCTCACGGTGAGGACCACGGTCGCGTGGTTCTCCCGCGCGACCTGCTCCACCCCCTTGACCAGTTCCATCGCCCAGATGCTCTCCAGCTCGTGGAAGACCAGCTCGAGAAGTGCGGGCCGGGCTGGATTCCGGGGGCGGCGACGGTAGCCGTGGGCCTCCAGTGCTCGCTCGACCTTGGCCCTGGTCACCCGGGAGACGTCTGAACGACCGTTGACCACCTTCGAAACTGTCGGCAGCGAAACGCCCGCAACTCTCGCCACCTCGGCAAGGGTCACCTTGCTGCCGATCCTGCCGTCCTCGCCCATGTTCGCAGGATACAGGCGCGCAACGCCCGTAACGGTTTGGACGTGTGCGTGCATGACTGTTGACCGAGCCTCAGGCCTGTCCTAATGTCCCCAGCGCATTGACTTTCGGTAATGAGGCCGAAACTTTCGAAGGGCTCCAACGATGAAGACACGCGCGCGCTTGCCCAGACTGGTCGCCTGTGGTGCGACGCTCGCCCTGGCGCTCCCGCTGGCCGCCTGCGGCAACGGCAACGGCCAGTCGTCGAGCGACGGCAAGATCCACGTTCTGGTCTACGGGGACGCCAGCAACAAGGTCGAGAAGCAGATAGTCAGCACGTTCAACAAGATGTCCGACGTCAAGGCCGTCCTCGACACCATCCCCGGCGCCGACTACCAGCAGAAGCTCCAGACGATCATCAACACCCCGCAGGCCCCGGACATCTTCTTCAACTGGGGCGGCGGCAGTATCCACCCGTTCGTCAAGGCCGATCTGCTGCTCCCGCTGGACGGTTTCATCGCGAAGAACCCGGACCTGAAGTCGAAGTTCCTGCCCTCGGTCTTCAACAGCGCGGTGGTCGACGGCAAGCCGTACGGCGTCCCGATGCGTGGCACGCAGCCCGTCCTGCTGTTCCACAACAAGAAGGTCCTCAAGGACGCGGGGGTCACGCCGCCCCAGACCTGGGACGAACTGCTCGACGCGGTCAAGAAGCTCAAGGCCCAGGGTGTCACCCCGATCGCCCTGGGCGGCGGCGACAGGTGGCCGACCCTGATGTGGTTCGAGTACCTCTACGACCGCATCGCCGGACCGGGCCTGTTCCAGAAGGCACTCGACGGCGACAAGTCGGCCTGGGAGAGCGCCGACAGCAAGAAGGCGCTGAGCATGCTCAAGGACCTGGTGGACGCCGGCGCCTTCGGCAAGAACTACGACTCGGTGAAGTACACCAACGGCGCCTCACCGGCACTCGTCGCCTCCGGCAAGGCCGGCTTCGAGCTCATGGGTTCGTGGTACTACGCCCAGCAGCAGACGGACGCCAAGAGCTTCGCGGAGAAGGACCTCGGCTACACGGCGTTCCCGACCGTTCCCGGCGGCAAGGGCGACCCCGCCGACGTCGTCGGAAACACCAACAACTTCTACTCGGTACTGCGCAAGACCAAGTATCCCGACGCCGCCGCCAAGTTCCTGAAGCTCATGTACTCCGACGAGTTCGTGAAGGCGCAGCTGGCCATCGGCAACCTGCCGACGACCACGAACACCGAGTCCTTCCTCGACTCCTCGGCCAACCCGGACTACTCGCACTTCCAGTACAACCTGGTCGCCAAGGCTCCGGCGTTCCAGCTCTCCTGGGACCAGGCGTATCCGCCGGCCGCCGGGACCCCCATCCAGCAGGCCGTGCAGCAGTTCTTCGACGGCCAGATCGACGCGGACGGCTTCATCAAGGCCATGCAGGCACTTCCGGGTGAATGAACGGCTCATGACTACACAGATCACGAGCACCCCGCCCGCCGCCAGGTCCCTCAAGGTGGCCCGGCGGCGGGCGGGCGGCTCGTCAACGGCAAACGTGGCGCGACCCGGCTTCGGCTGGGCACTTCCCGCCGCCCTGTTCTTCGCTGTCTTCGCGATCGTTCCGCTGATCATGGTCGCGGTGCTGTCCTTCACGACCTGGAACGGGCTGGGGTCGCCCCAGTTCGTCGGCATGGACAACTGGTCACGTCTCGTGGACGACCCCGTGATGCTCAAGAGCATCTGGGTGACCCTGCTCCTGACCGCCCTCGGCATCCTCATCCAGACCCCCCTCAGCATTCTGCTGGGGGTCTGGGCCGCCGGCTACCAGCGCAATCGCGCCGTGCTGTCCGTCATCTACTTCATCCCGCTGCTGCTGTCCGGCACCGCCGTCTCCGTTCTCTGGCGGGCCCTGCTCGACCCCAACTTCGGCATCCCCGCCGACGCAGGCTGGCTGTTCGGTGACGGGAACCTGTTCGGCAAGCAGGCCACGGCCATCGGGGTCCTGGCCTTCGTGAGCACCTGGCAGTTCACTCCCTTCCACACCCTGATCTACCAAGGCGCGGCCCGGGCCGTCCCACAGGTGCTCTACCAGGCCGCGGAGATCGACGGGGCGGGCCGCTACCGGCAGTTCTTCCACATCACGCTGCCGCAGCTGCGCAACTCGATGATCACCTCGATGATTCTGATGACCGTCGGCGGTCTGACCACCTTCGAGACGGTCCTCATCCTCACGCAGGGCGGCCCCGGCACCGACACGACCATCAGCGCCTACTACATGTACGAGAAGGCCTTCAAGGAGTTCGACTTCGGCACCGGTGCCGCCATCGCCCTCACCCTGGTCGTGGCCTCCACCGTCATCTCGCTCGTCGTCGTCCGCGTGTCGGGCTACGACAAGATGCGCAGCACCATGGAGGGCGTGTCATGAGGCGCCGTCCCAACTACGTCGCCGGTGTCGGCTCCGCCGTCTGGCTGTTCCTGGTCGGACTGCCGCTGTACGTGATGATCGCCGCGACGCTGCGCACGCGCGGCGACTACGCGGCGAACGGTCCGGTGTCGGTGCCCGACACCTTCACCTTCGACAACTACCTCAACGCGTTCGACACCGGCTTCGGCCGGTACTTCCTCAACACGATCGCCGTCACGGCGGCCGTGGCCGGCCTGGTGCTGGTCCTGGTGCCGCCGCTCGCGTACGCCATCGTCCGCAGCCGCTCCAAGGTGACCTCGCTGATCTTCCGCCTGTTCCTGCTGGGACTCGCCATTCCGGCCCAGGCCGTCATCGTGCCGATGTTCTACCTCATCAGCAAAGCGGGGCTGTACGACAACCTGCTCGGCGTCATCCTGCCGACAGCGGCGTTCTGCCTTCCGATGTCGGCCCTGATCCTCAGCGGCACCATGCGGGACATCTCTCCCGAACTGTTCGAGGCCATGGCGGTGGACGGAGCGACTCCACGGCGCATGTTCTTCCAGCTGGTCGTACCGCTCTCGCGCGGCGGCCTCTCCACGATCATCGTCTTCTCGGCGCTCCAGGCATGGAACGGGTTCCTCTTCCCGCTGGTGCTGACCCAGTCCGACTCGACCAAGGTGATCACGCTGGGTCTTTACAACTTCCAGACCGAACACGGCATCGACATCCCCGGCCTGCTCGGCGCCGTGATGCTGTCCATGGTGCCCGTCCTGCTCGTCTACCTGTTCGCCCGTCGCGCCCTGGTCCAGGGCCTGATGGGCGTCGGAGGAAAGTGACCGCCACGTGGCTGTAGAGACCTCCCACCCGGCCCCCGTGTGGAACGACCCGTCCCGCCCCCTCGCCACCAGAGTGGCGGCCCTGATCGCGGCAATGACCCTGGAGGAGAAGACGGCCCAGCTGTACGGCGTGTGGGTCGGCGCCTCCGCCGAGGGCGACGAGGTGGCCCCCCATCAGCACGACATGGAGGAAGCGGTCGATCTCGAGGCGTTGATGCCCGCCGGACTGGGTCAGCTGACCCGGCCCTTCGGCACCGCTCCCGTCGACCCCGCCCTCGGGGCCCTCTCCCTGCAACGCACCCAGGCCCGCATCGTCTCGGCGAACCGCTTCGGGATCCCCGCGCTCGCGCACGAGGAGTGCCTCGCCGGCTTCGCGGCCTGGGGTGCCACCGCCTACCCCGTCCCGCTGTCCTGGGGCGCCACGTTCGACCCCGACGCGGTGCGCCGCATGGCCGCGGCCATCGGCCATGACATGCGCTCCGTCGGTATCCACCAGGGGCTCGCGCCGGTCCTCGACGTGGTGCGCGACGCCCGCTGGGGGCGCGTGGAGGAGACGATCGGCGAGGACCCGTACCTCGTGGGCACCGTCGGGACGGCCTACGTGCAGGGGCTGGAGTCGGCGGGGATCATCGCGACCCTCAAGCACTTCGTCGGCTACTCCGCGTCCCGCGCGGGACGCAACCTCGCGCCCGCCGCGATCGGGCCCCGCGAACGCGCCGACGTCCTGCTGCCTCCGTTCGAGATGGCCGTCCGCGAGGGCGGCGCCCGCGCCGTCATGCACGCCTACAACGACAACGACGGTGTACCCGCCGCCGCCGACCGGCAGTTGCTGACCGGCCTGCTCCGTGACACCTGGGGCTTCGACGGAACGGTCGTCGCCGACTACTTCGGCATCGCCTTCCTGAAGACCCTCCACGGTGTGGCGGCGGACTGGGCGGACGCGGCGAACACCGCCCTCGCGGCGGGCGTCGACGTCGAACTGCCCAGCGTCAAGACCTTCGGTGCGCCACTCGTCCAGGCCGTCAAGGACGGCCGGATCCCGGAGTCCCTCGTCGACGGTGCCCTCAGCCGGGTTCTGCGTCAGAAGGCCGAGCTCGGCATGTTGGACCCCGACTGGGACCCGGTGCCGGCCGCCCTGCGCGGCACCGATCCCGACGACCCGGAGGCCCTGCGCGGCAAGGTCGACCTGGATCCTCCCGCGAACCGCGAACTGGCACGTGAGCTGGCCGAGAAGGCCGTGGTCCTGCTCAGCAACGCCGACGGCGTGCTGCCGCTGACCGCGCCGCGCCGGATCGCCCTCGTCGGCCCCAACGCGGCGGAGGCCACAGCCGTACTGGGCTGCTATTCGTTCCCCATGCACGTCGGCGTCCAGCACCCGAGCGCCCCCGTCGGCATCGACCTGCCCACCCTCCACGACACCCTGACGGCCGAGTTCCCCGACGCGGC
This sequence comes from Streptomyces sp. NPDC086777, assembly GCF_040702065.1. NCBI lineage: Bacteria > Bacillati > Actinomycetota > Actinomycetes > Kitasatosporales > Streptomycetaceae > Streptomyces > Streptomyces sp. NPDC086777. Next base: position 63,277 of record NZ_JBFBJI010000019.1, read on the forward strand.
CGTCACCGTCGCCCGCGGCACCGGCATCGACGACGGCGACCTCTCCGGGATCGACGCGGCGGTGGACGCGGCCCGGAACGCGGACGTCGTCATCGCCGTCCTGGGCGACCGAGCGGGCCTGTTCGGCCGCGGCACCAGCGGCGAGGGCTGCGACACGGAATCACTCACCCTGCCCGGCGCCCAGCAGCAACTCCTGGACGCACTGCTCGACTCCGGGCGTCCGGTCGTCACCGTCCTCCTCGCGGGCCGGCCCTACGCCCTCGGTCGTGCGGTGGACGAGTCCGCGGCGATCGTCCAGTCGTTCTTCCCGGGAGCCGAGGGCACCCGGGCGATCGCCGGCGTGCTCAGCGGCCGAACCAACCCCTCCGGGCGTCTGCCCGTCAGCGTGCCCCGCAGCGCCGGGGCCCAGCCGACCACCTACCTCGGCGCCCGCCTGGCCCAGGCCAGTGACGTCTCCAACATCGACCCGACCCCGGCGTTCGGTTTCGGTCACGGCCTCGGCTACACGACCTTCACCTGGAGCGATCTCACGGTCGGAACCCGGCAGGCCTCGACCGAGGGCGAGTTCGCCATCGCCTTCACCCTCGGCAACTCCGGCGAGCGGACCGGGACCGAAGTCGTCCAGCTCTACCTCCACGACCCGACGGCGTCCGTCGTCCAGCCGGTGCAACGCCTCGTCGGCTACAGCAGGGTGTCCCTCGCGCCGGGCGAGACCCGTCGTATCGAGGTCACCGTTCCCGCCGACGTCGCGTCCTTCACCGGCCGCGACGGCCGGCGCATCGTGGAGCCGGGCGACCTGGAACTCCGCCTGGCGTCGTCGAGCACGACCGCGCACCTGACGACGACGGTCACTCTCACCGGCCCCGTCCGTACCGTGGACGAGACCCGGCGATTCCACGCCACCTTCGTCCAGCAGGCCCCGGGCGAGGAGTAGCCGGAGATCACGGGGCCGGGGCATCGACCCGGCGCAGCCGGGGGTCACCGCCATCTGGGTGACCGACGCGCCGCGGCCACGACCGCGGCGGAACGCTCGGCCGGAGTCCTCCGGCCGAGCGTTCCGCGCGTGAGCCTGTTCGGCTCTGCTGCCACTGGGCGGCAGGGCCCGTGGCCGGGCCGCGGGGACGGTCAGGCCGCCGGCGCGAAGGCCGTGATGGCGTCGGCGAGGTCGTCCGGGGCTTCCAGCGGGATCAGGTGACCGCTGTGCCGGACGACCGTGAGGTCGGCCCGGGAGAGGTAGGGCACCAGGTTGCCGCGGAGCACGTCGACGGGTTCGACCTGGTCGTGCTCTCCGGCGACCACGAGGGCGGGAACGCCGACCATGCGCGTCTGCTCGGTGATGTCCTGCGCGATGCCGCGCAGCGGCCACTCGGCGCGGGCGGCGTCGGTGGTGCTCAGCGAGTCGGTCACGATCCGCGCCCCGACCTCGGCGGGCAGCCCGGTCGCGGTGAGGATGTGATCCCGCGCCCAGGCCACGGACTCGGCGGAGTCGTAGGCGTGCGACAGGGCTTCCTGGTACTCGGGGGTGATCTGCGCGGCGGGCCTGGCCGGGCCGGAGCCGACGAGGACGATGCCACGCAGGCCGACGGGCCGGGTGGCCGCGACCAGCTGCGCGACCTTGCCCCCCATCGAATGCCCCACCAGGACGTAGTCGGTGACCCCCGCATCGGCGACCACGGCGAGCGTGTCGTCGGCGAGCCGACCGAGCGAGTAGGGGCCGGGCAGCGCGCTCGACCGACTCCACCCGCGGAAGTCGACGGTGAGCACGCCACGGCCCGCCAGGCGGTCGACGACGAGATCCCAGGTGCGGGCAGAACCACCCCAGTAGTGCAGGAACACCAGCGTCGGCCCGGCTCCCGGCCGATGGTCGTAAGTGGGCAGAAGTGACTGCTGCATCGTGTTCATGATCTGTCTTTCGGTCGGTGTTCCGAGTGAATGGCCCTTGCATTCATTGAAGCCTCCGCACTCGGACGGGGCATCGGCGCGACTGGTCGCCCGATGGTGGAAACTGGACACGTGAGTGTGATCCGGCAGATGACCTACCAGCCCGCGGAGCGCCCCGGCGCCGCGGTCGAGACGATGACGTTCGACCGCCTTCGCGAGCTCAACGACGGCGGCACGCAGCGCGCCGACTTCCATGTCCTCGCCCTCCTCGACGCCGGATCCGGCTCGGTCACGGTCGACTTCCTCCGCCATCCGCTCGAAGAGCGGTCCGCGGTGTGGATTCCCCCCGGCGCGGTGCACCGCTGGGACGACGTCGCCGGCGTCGCGGGGCACCTCGTGCTGTTCGTGCCGACCGCGCCGGTCACCCACGCCACCCGGGAGCTCGTCGCCTCCCCGGATCTCGCCGCGCACTGGCGTGTCCCCGACGCCGACTGGCCGTTCGTCGCCACGGCCCGCGACCATCTCCTCGTCGAGGCGTCCGCGCCACCTGAGAACTTCTCGGCGGAGCTGCCGCAGATCCTGCTCTCCGCGCTCGTCGCCCGGCTGCGGCCGACCCACTCCGACGCGGGATCCCTCCCCCCGCTCTTCCTGTCGTTCCGCTCCGACGTCGAAGCGCACTTTCGCGAGCACCACGACGCGGGCTACTACGCCCGCGCTCTGGGATACGCGCCCCGCACCCTGTCACGTGCGGTGCAGCAGGTCACCGGCCGCACCGCCAAGGCGTATCTCGTCGACCGGATCGTCCTGGAAGCCAAGCGACTCCTCGCGCACGACCGCCTCACCGCGGCCCGCTGCGCCGCCGTGCTCGGCTTCCCCGACGCCTCCAACTTCTCGGTCTTCTTCCGGCAGGCGACGGGTACACGCCCGGGCGCGTGGCAGGCGGCGGCAGCGGTCACGGAGCGCTGATCCCGGCAGGCGCACGGTCGGCGGCGCCGTCCGCAGCCCACCGCGGCCAGGGAACGCGCGTCGCGTCCCACCGCGCAGGGACCGTCCCGATCTGGCTAGGCTGGTCCACGTGACGCGGGCCCCCGCACCGGCGGCTCGTGACCCGCGCAAGGGCGAACGCGGAGCCCACCGGCCCGGACGCGATCCGGCCCTGCCGACTGCGGCTGTGCTGATGGGCGTGGCGCTCTCCGCGGCGCTCCGGTTGCAGGAGGTGTTCCAGCAGCATTCCCGCCGAACCAGCTGATCGCCGAACGACGGGGCCAGTGCCATGGGGATACCGGACGAGGCATCCGCGGACCGCGGTGCAGCGCGTCGACGCATGGGGCAGCTGCGACTCGACGAGGATCGCGCCATCCTGGACGCACTGTTCAACCAGTCACCGATGGGCGTGGCCGTGTTCGACACCCGCCTGCGCCTCGTACGGGCGAACCCCGCACTCGAACGGATCCACGGGATTCCCAACGCCCAGCTGCTCGGCCACCGGATCAGCGAGTTCCTGACCGGTATAGACACCGACGAGATCGAGAGCCGACTCACCAAGGTCCTGGAGACAGGCCTGCCCGTCATCGGCACGGAGCTCCGCGGACGTACACCCGCCGACCCCGGCAGGGAGCACGTCTGGATGACGTCGTCGTTCGCGCTGACCGGCCCGGACGGCAACACCTGGGGCGTCACCGACATGATCACCGATATCACCGAGCGCCACCGGTCCCGCGAGCACCTGGCCCTGCTCGACGAAGCGGCCACCCGCATCGGGACGACGCTCGATGTCAGGCGCACGGCCCAGGAACTCGCCGACGTACTCGTGCCGCGCGTTGCCGATCTCACGACGATCGACCTTCTGGTCGGCGTGGCGGAAGGCGCGGAGCCGCGGCCTCCGCGGGCGTGGCCGGTCGCGCTCCGTCTCACCGCGCGCAAGGTTGCCCGTCCGGAGATCGCCGACGGGCTCCGGCAGCTCGGAGAAGTCCAGGAGTTCCCCGCAAGCTCACCCCACGCCCAGGCCCTCGCCACCGGGCATCCCCAGTTGCTGCCCGTCATCGACGCCGACGCCGACTGGATCCGGAACTCTTCCGATCCCAGAACCCGGACCCTGCTGACACGTGGGACCCACTCCATGATGGTGGTGCCCCTGCGCGCCAGGGACACCGTCCTGGGGGTGGCCCACCTGTACCGCGCCACGACCCGACCGGACGCCTTCGAACCCGACGACCTGATCCTCGTACAGGAACTGGCGACCCGTGCCGCGGTCTGCGTGGACAACGCCCGCCGGTACACGGGCGAGCGCGCTGCCGCCGTCACCCTCCAACGGAGCATGCTCCCCCGCAGCGTCGCGGACCAGAGCGCCGTCGAGGTCGCGCACCACTACCGGCCGGCACGCGCACAGGCCGGGGTGAGCGGCTGCTGGTTCGACGTGATCCCGCTGTCCGGCGCCCGCGTGGCCCTCGCCGTCGGCGACATTCCCGGCACAGGTATCGAGGCGGCCGCCTGCATGGGCCAGATCTGCTCGGCGGTCCGCACCCTCGCGCAACTGGACCTCGCCCCCGACGAGGTACTGGCCCGCCTCGACGACATGGTTCCGCGCCTGGTCGAACGCGAACACTCCACGGGTTCCGCGCCCATCCTGGAGAAGCTGATCGGCGCCACCTGCCTGTACGCGGTCTACGACCCGGTTTCCCGCCGCTGCGTCATGGCGAGCGCCGGGCACCCCCCGCCCGTCGTCATCGATCCGGACGGCCCGGTCCGCATCGCCGAACTCCCGTCCAACCAACCACTGGGACAGGACGACCCCGTCTTCGAGCCCCACGAAATGGAACTCGCCAAGGGAAGCATTTTCGCGCTGTACACCCGAAGCCTCCTCGACGCCGTCAACGCCGACCGTACGTTGGAGGAGCGGCTCCGCGCCGTCGTCGGGCAGTCCCGCAGTTCGCCGGATTCCCTCTGCCGGGCCGTCGTCGGCACGGTCACCCCGCACCTGGCCGCCGAGGACGACCTGGCGCTGCTCGTCGCGCGCACCCGCTCGCTCGACGCCGCCGACGTCGCCACCTGGGACCTGCCGTGCGACCCCGCCGCCGTCGCCGGCACCCGGGCCCTCGCCCTGCGCCAGGTCCGCCAGTGGGGTCTGCAGGACCTGGCGTTCAGCACGGAGCTCATCATCAGCGAACTGGTCACCAACGCCATCCGCTACGGCACCCCGCCGATCCGCCTCCGGCTCATCCGCGACCGGATGCTGATCATCGCCGTCAGCGACGCCAGCAGCACCTCCCCGCACATCCGCAGGGCCGCCACCACCGACGAAGGCGGACGCGGACTCTTCCTCGTCGCCCAGTGCTCGCGCCGCTGGGGCACTCGATACCACCCCACCGGCAAGACCATCTGGGCAGAACAGTCCCTCGCCGACGTCACCCCCGCCGTGCCGGCCATGACAGGGGCGAACCACAGGACCTGAGGAGCGAGCAGACGCTCCCGTCCACCGCGCCGTCCAGACCGGCCGACCTGATCAGCGAACCGATCGGCGGCTCCGGCGAGTTCAGCACCTGGCGGAACGACCGCCACGTCCTGCGCCGCCCCCATGGGGTCTTGGTTCCCGTCGCCGCGAAGTCGGAGCCGTCGGCTCACCCGCCCCAGTCGTGGCCCCGGTCGCTGCTCCCGCGGCGGTCGTGTCGGCGCCCCGGCGCGACAAGCGGATAACTCATCCGGATGTGCTAGCGTCCCACTAACCGGATGACCAATCCGCTTATCTGTCACGTGGAGGAGCGCATGACGAAGACAGCTGTGATCACGGCCGGTACGGGCGGCATCGGCCTGGAGACCGCGCTGGGGCTGGCAGCCGCCGGGTTCGCGGTCACCGTGGTGGGGCGCGACGCCGGACGTGGAGCCGCGGCGGTCGAGCGGATCAACGCGACGCAACCGGCGCGTCCCGGCCGGTTCCTCGCCGCCGACCTCGCCTCCCTCGACCAGGTGCGGGCGCTCGCCGACCGGATGGCGGACGATCACGCCACCACCGGGGAACCGCTGACCGTCCTGGTCAACAATGTCGGCGCGATGTTCGCGCGGCGCCAGGACCGGGACGGCGTCGAGGCGTCGTTCCTCGTCAACCACCTCTCGCCGTACCTGCTGACGGAGCTGCTGCTGCCCACGCTGACAGCGGGGGCGCCGAGCAGGATCGTGAACGTGACCTCGGGCGCGGTCGCCGTCGCCAAGCGGGTGTTCGAGGAGGTCGAGCCGCCCGGCGGCTACTACGGCTTCCACTGGTACGGACGGGCCAAGCTCGCCAACCTCGCCTACACGCTCGACCTGGCCGCCCGGCTCGAGGCCACCGGTGTCTCGGTCCTCGCCGCGGACCCCGGCGGCGCCGCGACCGACATGACCGACGGCACCCTGACCGACCCGAGGATCGTCTCCCCCTCCCTGCGGCTGCTGTGGCCGCTGGTACGCCGCACGTTCGAACGCTCCACGTCCGGTCCCGCCTCCGCGGCCGCGAGGCCCTCGATCGTCGCCGCCACGGACCCCGCTCTGACGGGCCGGACCGGCGTCGTCATCGGGCCCAGGGCGCGTCCGGTGGCACCGTTCCGTGCGGCGACCGACCCGCGCCTCGTCCAGGCCGTACGTCGGCTCAGCCAAGCCCATGCCCCCACGACGGCGGCGACGGGCGCATGAACGCCCGCCGGCGCGCGCCGACCGGCGATTCGTCCACCGCGCCTTGTCCACAGGCTGATCACACGAGGAGACGACCATGACCGACCCAGTCCCGTCCTACGCCCGCACCGTCCGCGGCGCCGGCCCCGCCCTCCTCCTCGCACACGGTGCGGGCGGCGGCATCGAGGCGAACTTCGGGCCGATCATCGAAGGACTCGCCGCGCGGCACACCGTCGTCGGGGTCGACTACCCGGGCTCCGGGCGGACCTCCACCACGCCCGAGCCCCTGGAACTCGACGCCCTGGCGGACCAGCTCGTCGCCGCGGCCGACGCCGAGGGGATCGACAGGTTCGCCCTCTGCGGATACTCCCTCGGCGGCGCTGTCGCGGTCCGAGCCGCCGTCCGCCGCCCGCACCGGGTCACGTCACTCGTGCTGAGCACGTCCTTCGCCCGCCTGGACACCCGCACCGACCTGGCCGTCGGGATCTGGCACCAGCTCTACGCATCCGGCGAGCACCTCCTGCTCGCCCGGTACCTCACCCACCTGACCGTGAGCGCGCCGGTGCTGAACTCCCTGACCCCGAACCAGCTGCGCGCGGCCGCCGAGCAGACAGCCTCGACCCTGCCGTCCGGCACCGGTGCGCAGGTCGACCTGGTCCGCCGGACCGACGTCCGCGCCGACCTCGAAGCGGTCGCGGCCCCGACCCTCGTCGTCCTCACCACCGCCGACCCCCTGATCCCGGCCGCCCTCCAGATGGAGCCGGCCGAGGCCGTACCCGGGGCGCGGACCGCGCAGCTCGCCACCGGCCACCTGCCGTTCCTGGAGCGGCCGGACGAGTGGCTGCAGATCATCACCGGCTTCCTCGGCCGGCCGCACGACCGTCCCTGACGCGGGGGGGGCGGGCCGGACGGTCCGCCCACCCCCGGCGTAGCCACCCCACCCCGGAACCCCGCATATGATCGAACGTCCAACCGCGAATCGAGACGAGTGACCGGACGGTCCACGATGGCCACACAGCTGCGCAAGGATGCCGCCCTCAACTGGGAACGGATCGTCGCCGTCGCCCGCGATCTCGTCGACCGGGGCACCGCACTGCAGCTCAACGACGTCGCCCGCCGGGCGGGCCTTGGAGTGGGCACCGTCTACCGGCACTTCACGACCCCCGAAGCCCTCCTGGAGACCGTCGCCACCCCCTGTCTGGAGAGCCTCGCCGCACACGGTCAGCACGCGCTGGCCGACACCGACTCATGGCACGCGCTGGTGGACTTCCTGTCCCGCGTGGTCGAGGCGCAGGTCACCGATCCGGCCCTGGCCCCGGTCGCCGGGGCGGCCACGGACACCTTGCCCCGCACCACCGAACTCAAGGAGTCACTCGCATCGGTGGGCGCCGAACTCCTCGACCGGGCCCGCGCATCCGGAGCGGTCCGCTCCGACCTCGACGCCGGCGACCTCGTCCCGCTCATGTGCGGCATCGCCCACGCCGTGCACATCCACGGCGGCACACGGGCCGACCGGATCTCCACCGGGCAGCGTTACCTCGCCATGCTGCTCGAAGGCATGCGCCACACGTCACCGGGCGCGTAGGCCGCCGTTCCCCCCTGGTCCCGGCGGCCGCACCGCACCCGCGGGTCCGCGGACCGACGACCGGCGGACGCACCCGGCATCGGTGAGACCTCACGGCACGGAGGTGCCCCGCGCGGAGGCCCGGAAGGCGCCCGGCGTCATGCCGACCCGTCGGCGGAAGAACTTGGTGAAGACCGTGGCGCCCGGGAAGCCCAGCCGGTCCCCGACCGCCGTGGCGGACAGGTCGGTGTGCACCAGCAGGCGCTTGGCCTCCAGCAGGACACGGTCGTCGATGTAACCCTTGGCTCCGCGACCGGCAGCGGCACGGGTCGCCCGGGTGAGAGTGCGGACGCTGTAGCTGAGCTCCGTCGCGTAGTCCTCCACGCGGTGGTTGCGGGTGTAGTCGCGCTCCACGGCCTGGCGAAAGCGACGGAAGACCTCGTCGCCGGCCGCGGCGTCCCCCCGGGCGCCGGGCACGTGGGACAGGCGAAGCAGGAGCACGGCGAGCAGGTGCCGGAGCACTTCGACACGCACCTCCAGCGGCAGGTCGCGAGTGGCACGGAACTCGCTCTCCAGGAGGTCCAGGATGGCGCGCAGGGCAGTCGCGGCGGAGGCGTCGGGCACCAGCGGTCCCTGCCCCGGGTAGCGGTCCAGACCGGCGGCCTCGGCGGTGGCGGCCCCCACGAAGCCGGGATCGACCATGATCACGACGCCGTCGGCCGCGGTGAGGTCGGAACGGAACTGGTGGATCTGGCCGGGCCGGGCCCACATCCAGGCACCTTCGGACAGTTCCTCGTCGGCGAAGTCCAGCGCATAGCGCAGGACACCGCTGCGCACGGTGATCAGTTCGTGGAACGCCACCCGGACCGGGGAGTACGGGTCGACGTCATGGGACGCGGCCCGTGCGACGAGGGCACGGAAGTCGAACACCTCCACCCCCGGTGGGGCTCCCACCGACGGGATGTAAGGCACCTCGGTGACGTCACGCTGTCCGTTTGTGTCCATGGTCTGTCCTCAGCGTAACGCGTTGCCCTGGTTCTTCCTGTCTAGCGTGGAGCGCGAGGAGACGGCGGCGTCTGAAACAGTCCACGGACGCATCGTCCCCCGTCCCCGGACCGGGCAGTCGCCCGGGGGTACCCGACGAAGGAGACGAGCGTGCGGTTGGTGGTAGCCATGACGGGTGCGACGGGTGCCGTGTTCGGCGTGCGGCTGTTGCAGCACCTGGCCGAGCTGCCCTCGGTGGAGACCCACCTGGTGCTCAGCCGGTGGGCGCGTACCACGATCGAGCTGGAGACCGGGCTCACGGTGCGGGAGGTCACCGCCCTCGCCGACGAGGTGTACGCCCCCGAGGACCAGGGCGCCCGGATCTCCTCCGGTTCCTTCCGCACCGGCGGCATGGTCATCGCGCCGTGCTCCATGAAGACCGTGGCGGGCATCCGGGCGGGGTACGCCGAGGGACTGGTGGGCCGGGCGGCCGACGTGGTCCTCAAGGAGCGCGGCCGGCTCGTCCTGGTGGCCCGGGAGACGCCGCTGAGCGACATCCACCTGGAGAACATGCTGGCGCTGTCCCGCATGGGCGTGACGATCATGCCGCCCGTGCCGGCCTTCTACAACCACCCCGAGTCGGTCGACGACATCGTCGACCACATCACCGCCCGCATCCTCGACCAGTTCGACCTGCCGTCGCCCGCTGCCGAGCGGTGGGCGGGGATGCGCGCCGCCCGCGCCGCCCGTGCGGCACGCCCGAGTGCCTGAACAGAGCATCACCACACCACCCAAGGACCGCCCATGGCCTACGACGACCTCCGCAGCTTCCTCGGCACGCTCGACAAGGAGGGCCAACTCCTGCGCATCACCGAGGAGGTGATGCCCGAGCCCGACATCGCGGCCGCCGCGAACGCCGTGACCCGCCTGGGCGACGCCGCGCCCGCACTGTACTTCGACAATGTCACGGGCTTCACCGACGCCCGCATAGCGATGAACGTCCACGGCTCGTGGGCCAACCACGCCCTCGCGCTGGGGCTGCCGAAGGAGACCGGCACCCGGGACCAGGTGACCGAGTTCATCCGCCGCTGGGAGAAGTTCCCGGTGCCGCCCGAGTGGCGGGAAGACCCCCCGTGGGCCGAGAACACCCTGGACGGCGAGGACGCCGACATCTTCCGGGTGCTGCCACTGATCCGGCTCAACGACGGTGACGGCGGCTTCTACATCGACAAGGCGGCGGTCGTCTCCCGGGACCCCGACGATCCCGAGCACAGCGGCAAGCAGAACGTCGGCATCTACCGCATCGAGGTCAAAGGCCCGCGCCGGCTCGCCCTGCAGCCGGTGCCCGTGCACGACCTCGCCCTCCAGCTGCGCGCGGCGGAGGAGCGCGGCGAGGACCTGCCCGTCGCCATCACGCTCGGCAACGACCCGGTCATCTCCATCGTCGCCTCGACCCCGATGAAGTACGAGGAGAACGAGTACGAGATGGCGGGCGCGCTGCGCGGTGTCCCGGCCCCGGTCGCGCGGGCCCCGCTGACCGGGCTGCCGGTGCCATGGGGCAGCGAGGTGGTCATCGAGGGTGTCGTCGAGGGCCGCGAGCGGGAGATCGAGGGCCCCTTCGGCGAGTTCACCGGGCACTACTCAGGCGGGCGCAGCCTGCCCGTCGTAAGGATCGACCGGATCTCCCACCGGACCGGCCCGGTCTTCGAGCACCTCTACCTCGGCAAGCCGTGGACCGAGATCGACTACCTGATGGCGGCCAACACCTGCGTGCCGATCCACCAGCAGCTGACGAAGGACTTCCCCGAGGTGCAGGCGGTCAACGCCATGTACACGCACGGTCTGGTGGTCATCGTCTCGACCCGCAAGCGCTACGGCGGCTTCGCGCGGGCGGTCGGCATGCGCGTGCTGACGACACCGCACGGCCTGGGCTACGCGGCGACGGTCATCGTGGTCGACGAGGACGTCGACCCGTTCAACCTGCCGCAGGTCATGTGGGCGCTGTCGACGAAGATGAACCCGGCCCGGGACCTGATCAGGATCCCCGGTCTGTCCGTCGTGGAACTGGCCCCGCAGGCCGACACCCCCGGCATGGTCGACAAGCTGATCATCGACGCCACCACGCCCGCCGCCCCCGACCGGCGCGGCCACTACAGCACCCCGGTCCGCGATCTGCCGGAGGCCGCCGCCTGGCTCGACCGGCTCCGGCAGCTCGCCGCCGGCCGCTGACACCCCACCGGCTCCGTCGACCCGCGGAACAACTCCCGCCCCATGGAAGGAAGTGCCACCATGGCCGACTCCGTGATCTGCCCCCGCTGCGCGCATACGGCCGTCGAGCGCGTCTTCACCTCGCCCGTACCCGGCGTATGGGAGGTGCTGCACTGCGGACAGTGCCTGTACATGTGGCGCACCAGCGAACCGGCCCGTCGGACCCGCCGCGAGGCATACCCGCCGGAGTTCCGGCTGACCCCGGAGGACATCGCCCGCACCACCGAAGTCCCCTCCGTCCCGCCCCTCCGCCCCCGCGGCTGAGCTGGGCCGCGGCCGGTCTCGCCGCGAAGGCCACGAGGGCCTACGAGGGCCTACGAGGGCCTACGAGGGCCTACGAGGGCCTACGAGGGCCTACGAAAACGAACCGCGAAGACATGGAGCCCGGCGGTCCGTTCCCGTGCGTGCGTCCCGTACTCCTGGATCAGCGGGCGAGGCCGTACCGGTTGCGATCGAACGCGTAGGGGGCGAACCCGAGGTTGTCCTTGCACCCCAGGTTCTCCCAGGTCTTGTCGTTGGTGACCGGGTCGGTTCCCGTCAGGCGGTACTTGCAGGCGCCCTTGATGAACTGGCCCGCGATCCCGCCCGGGAAATCGATCTCCTTGTTCCACAGGTACGGGGACTGGTAGTTGTTCACCCGCGCCGTCGCGTTGACGTCGATCCCACCCGGCGCGTAGATCTCGTAGACCCAGCCGGCCTTCTCGGCCCCGTAGGTGGCGAACCTCTTCGCCACCGATGCGTCACAGGTCGTGCTGAGGTGGGCGCTCTGCTGCCCTCCCCCCTTCACGATGTACTCCGCGAGGGGCGTGACCTGGTCCCCGCGCGGGGTGAATCCGGTCCGGAAGATCTCGTCCACGGTTTCCCTGGTGTCGCCGCGCCACAGGGTGTTGACGTCGTTGCGCCACCGCCAGCGCTCGCTGACCGCCGTACCGGCGACGGTGGAGGCGATCTGCGGCTGGGTGGTGGTGCGCCACCAGTCCCCCGCGCGGTAGTCCGCGACCGGGCCGCACGGAGCGGTGGTCTCGTCGTCGACGGCAGGTGCCGCCGCGGCGGACGGTGTGACGGCGGCGTACGACAGGAGAGTGGCGGCGAGGACCCGGAGGGCAGCCTTCAGCATGATGTGACGACCCATTCAAACGACGTGGGGGCGGGTGACACCCCCTTGTCTACCGACATGTCAGGTGTCGATGACAGCGGTCATGCCGGTGTCCCACCCACACGGCGGAACAGTCTTACCGGAGAAAGGGTTCGCCAGAAGGGCATGGACCGCGGACATGCCAGGCCGTTCAGTGGCCTGGCCGACTCGACCGCGCCGTCCGGCCGCAGGAGGGCGGGTGGGGAGAGCCGGGTCCGCCGCGGTGCCCGCGTTGGCTGCTGCCCTCGCCCCTCCCCCTGACGACCCGCCCGCGGAGTCCCGGCGCCACTGTCACGTCCGGCGCGCGGAGGTCAGGAAGTCTGCTCGTCGCGGACACCGACGTGACCGGCACGGCACTCTCGGACCGCTTCTGCCAGCGCCCACACCGCGGCCCGCGCCTGCTCCCGGTCCTGGCCCCGGTCGACGACCTCCAGCGTCTCGGCCGCCGCCAGACGCACGGACAGCGGCAGGTCGTCGAAAGCGGCGCACTGGTACGCGACGGTGCGACGGGCCTTCCGTTCCGCGGCACTTACCCCGTCGGCAGCCAGCGGGAAGACTGCCGCCTCGTACAGCATGATCCCCCGCAGAACCGCATCCGCCGATGCCTCGGACCTGCCGTCGCCCACGATCCGTTTCAGGAAGTCCTGCGTCTGCAGGCGGCACATCGAGATCGTGACCCTCGAGCCCAGGCACACCACGGACATGCCCACGAGCATCCCGGCGCCCGCGCCTGCCCAACCGCCCAGCCGAAGCCCGGCATACCCACCGGCCGATCCCGCGCACGCGATCAACAGCGTCAATGCCGCGAACAGACGGGCGCGGAGCGGGACTCTCATACCCACGAGTATGCCCACCCGGGGAGCGCCGCGGTCCATCGGTGCCGCACAGCGGCAGACCCGGGGCACGGCCGTCGGCGTAAATCCCTGCCGAGGCGACGCCGATGCCGTACGGTAAGGACACCGACGCGGGGTGGAGCAGCTCGGTAGCTCGCTGGGCTCATAACCCAGAGGTCGCGTGGTTCAAATCCCGCCCCCGCTACGACCGTTCGGCCCCTCCGCGATCCTGCGGAGGGGCCGAACGCATCCAGCGGCGATCACCGACGCGCACTTCCCGTGCCGGCCCCGGACCGCAGCCCTGCCTCCGGTGGTCCGAAGTCGGCCCTGCGCAAGGCGGGCTGGGCCTTCGCCCCCTCCGACTGGGACCTCCCGGCCACCACCCCCCCGCCGACGGGCTGTTGCACTGCACTGCGCACCCCATCAAGCTCATCCAGGCGATCGCGGGTTGATCCCGGTGGAACGACGTGGCCGACCTCTGCTTGGTAAAAGGCGATCAACTCCCGCACCGTGCGCGGTAGTCTCGCCGGGGTGAACGGTCTCGCACCCATTGGTCCACCGGCGGTCCTCGCTTCGCTCGGCGTGTCCTTCCGGCTGCACGAGCACCCTCACGTGACCAGCCCGGTGGAGGTCTGCGCCACGTTGGGCGTCCCGCTGGAGCGAACCGTCAAGACCCTCGCCTTCGTCACCCCCGAGGACCGCCTCGTGCTGGCGGCGCTGCCGGGCCATGCGCGGCTGAGGTACGGCGCCCTCGCCCGCGCGGCCGGGATCCGCCGAGGCGAGCTGACTCCCGCCGATGCCGGGCGGCTGGCGCGGGCGGGGATGCGGCCGGGCGGAGTGTGCCCGGTCTCCGCCGACCTGGCTGCGCTGGTGGTGTTCGACGGGACGGTCAGCAGCCTGGGACGAGTGCACTGCGGCAGCGGACGGGCCGACAGCAGCATCGAGATCGAGGCGGCGGAGCTCATGGCCGCTGTCCCGGGGGCCGCTACGGCGTCGATCGCCGGGTTCCCGCCGGACGGGCCGGCATGACGACGGTCCGCGACGCCACGGCCTCGGACGCCGATGACATCTACCGTCTGCTGAGCGGGTTCGTCACGAGCTACCGGCCCGACCGGGAGGTGTTCGACGACGTCACGTTCCCCCGGATCGTCGCGGCCGTGTCGGACGGCAGCGCCGAGTTCCTGGTCGCCGAACAGGAGTCCTGCGTGGTCGGGTACCTGCTCGCGGTGCGCATGCCCACCCTGTTCGCCGGCGGAACCGTCCTCGCACTGCTCGAACTCACCGTGGCCGAGCCCCTGCGCGGCCGCGGTACGGGTTCCACGCTGGTCAGGGCCGCCCAGGCAAGGGCCCGGGAAGCGAAGGACGTCGAGGTGACCGTGCCCACCCGCAGAGCGGCCGGCTTCTATCGCGCTCTGGGGTTCCGTGAGACCGCCGTACACCTCACGTGGTCCGCTGCGTGATCGGCGAACCGCCGACGAATCGTCCGGGAGAGGCCGCCTCTTCGCCCCGCTGTCACGAACTCCCCGGAAGCGACCGCCGAGCAGGCTTTCGCCGTCGACTCGTGCTGCGACCGCGGGCATACTCAGCGGCCTGCGTCGTCCGAGTGTCCGAGCCGGCCGGTAGCGTCTGCGAGGTGACCGACGACGCCGTCCTCTGGAACCCCTCCGCCGGGCACTTCTCAGGTCACCTTGATGACAACCTTGCCCGAGGTGTGACCGTTCTCGACGGTGGCGAGGGCGGCCGGGGCGTCGGAGAGCGGATGGACCGCGGTGATCACTGGTGCGAGCACTCCGTCGAGGGCCAGTCGGGCCGACCGCTCCAGGTTCTCGCGGTCGATGCGACGCTCGACGAAACGCCCACCGAGATCGGGCACAGACATATCACCCACAGCGATGACGTTGCGGGGATCCCGGGCCAGCGGAGCGACCGTCCGCAGCGAGGCGCCTCCGACCAGGTCGACGATCCCGTCGAAGCCTTCCGGAACGAGCTCGCGTGCCGCGGCGGTGACGTCCTCGGCGGTGTAGCTGATGAACCGCACCCCGATGGCCTCGGCGTGCTCGCGCTTGGCGGTACTCCCGGTGCCGATCACCCGCAGCTCGCGCCCGACGGCAAGCTGGGCGACGGCGCGGCCGACCCCGCCTCCGACCCCGTTGACCAGGACCGTGGCACCGGCCGGGAGGTCGAGCTGGTCGAGCACGTCCACCGCGGTCGTCCCGGCCACCGGCAGCGTTGCCGCCACGGTCGCGGACAGCCCCTGCGGGATGCGGGCGGTGTTCGGCGTGGACAGCACCGTCGTCTCGGCGTAGGTGCCGCCACCGGTGAGTGCGAAGCCGAAGACGGCGTCACCCACCTCCAGCCCGTCGACGTCCTCGCCCCGGGCGAGAACGGTTCCGGCCGCCTCCATGCCCAGCACGCGGGGAAACGGACGCCCACCGTCGAGCCCGTCGACCAGACCTGAGCGCAGAAGGTGGTCGAGGGGATTCACCCCGGCGACGTCGACCCGGATCAGCACCTCACCGCGACCGGGGACCGGATCGGGACGATCGAAGAACTCCTGCACCTCGGGCCCGCCATACCTGCTGAAACCCCATGCCTGCCCCATCTGCCGCCGCCTCTCGTGGACCGACCCGGTGACTCCGGGCGTTGCCGCCATCCTCACCTCTGACATTGATGTGAGGGGCAACCGGCTGAGATGCAGATCACAGCATCAGGCGGACTGCGCCACCGGTTCCGGGCCCGTGGACAGCTCCGCCCGGTGCCGACTGTTGGCCCTGATCAGCACATCGAGTGCAGCCCGCGTCTCGGTCAGGTGCGCGATGTCGGCGTCGATCCGGTCGCGCTCGCGCATCATCGCCGTGAACGTCTCCTCGGCGACGCCCAGATCACCCGGGACGTCCACACAGGGCAGCACAGTCGCGATCACCCGGCTGGACATACCTGCGTCGAACAGCTGCCGGATGAGCGACACGCGCTGGACCGCAGCATCGGCATAGTGACGCTGACCCGCGTCGGAGCGTGAGCTCGTCAGCAGGCCCTGCTCTTCGTAGTACCGCAGTGAGCGCGGACTCACGCCCGTGCGCTTGGACAGCTCGCCTATCCGCATCTCTCAGAGCGTACGCCCGCGCATGCGCCGGGTTCAGGCCGTCGGCGCGTCATGGACGCTCCCGAGCACGTTCGTCTGTACACGCCTGAGTACCGACCGCGCGCTGCCCGTGACCGACAACGGGGCCTGCTGCCGGGGCCGACGGGCCGTGCGGCTACTCTCAGCCCACCGCGGCCTCGGTCGTGGCCAAGCCGGTCCTTGGTCCTTGAGGAGCACTCCGATGGCTCGCACCACCCCGCCACGTCCGCTCGACGTCGAGGCGCTGTTCCCTGAGGTGGCCGGCTATCGGAAGACGGCCGTTCGCCTGCACCCGCGCCTCGGCGATCCGAGCGCGCGGGAAAGCTCGCTCGGCGGACCCGTGCTCTGGCCGCTCTCGGAGCCCTGGCCGCACTGCGAGGACGACCACCCGAGCACGGCGTTCTCCCCTCCCGCCCAGGGGCCGATCCCGCTCGTCCCGGTCCTCCAGCTCTTCGCGGCCGACGTGCCCGTCCTGGTCTTCCCCGGCGGCACCGATCTGCTGCAGGTGCTGTGGTGCCCCTTCGACCACGAGGACGGTTACGTTCCCCGCCCCGAGATCTACTGGCGGGACGGTTCCCTGAGCGAGCTGCGGCCGGCCGACCGTCCCCGCCCGACCGGCGCCGACGACGACTACGTTCCGGACCCGTGCGTCCTGCACCCTGAGCGTGTCACCGACTACCCGAACTGGGACCTCCCGGACGAGGTCGCCGACGCGCTCGAGAGCAGGTTCGAACAGCTGGAGGAGGAAACCGGCTGGTCCTACTGGTCCCACCTCTCCGTGTCGGACGGCATCAAGGTCGGCGGATATCCGACGTGGACGCAGGAGCCCAACTGGCCGACGTGCCCGACCTGCCGGGTGCGCATGGAGCATCTCCTGACGATCAGCAGCAACGAGTTCGACGGGGAGAGTTGGCGCACATGGCTGCCCATCGAGGACACCCCGGCCACGGGAACCGTCTGGGATCTTCCCTACGAACAGCGCACCGAGCTCCAACGCGCCCCTGGTCTCATGCTCGGCGACATGGGCGGCATCTACCTGTTCGAATGCACCAGTTGCTCCGACAGGCCCTTCGCCTACCGCTCAGATTGTTCTTGACCGCGCGCTGCTTCGGTCGAAGAGCCGTACTGGTGTCCGCGAGGCGGCCGTCGACCACTTCGCCACCGCCCGCCGGCGCCGGCACGACGCGGAGCTCGGCTTCTGCCTGTGCTGCCCCGGCGGCTCCATGTCGGTCCAGGGGCGCGGAGGAGCGTTCAGGCAGGGCTAGTTCACTCCGCACGCCCCTTCCGCACTCCCCTGCGCGCCAACTGTGCGAAAAAGGTGGGCCGTTCGGGAGCGCAGGCGAGGGCTGTGACGTTGAGTCAGGACGGATGGGTTTGCCGCGCAGGTCGTGGGAGCCCGGCGTTCGCCAGGTGTGACACTCTGTTCGTTTCCGACAGCACCGTTTAGCTCTATGCAGAAAGCTCCGGGCATAATGAGCGATGCGAACAGCTAGGAACTTTCTGTGCATGGCCGAACCGGTTGCGGGTACGTGCGCGGAGACAGAGCGGAGCGGTGATGGCACACCAGATCGATCCCAGTCTGAACAGGCGCAGGTTGCGCCTGGCTCTGCGCCATGCGCGTGAGCGTGCGGGGCTGAGTCAGCGGGAGGCGGCCGAGCAGGTCGAGTGGTCGCAGTCGAAACTGATCCGGGTCGAAACCGGAACGGTCGGTGTGTCGGTCAGTGATCTGCGGGCGCTGCTGGCGCTGTACGGGGTGGCGGACGCCGACGAGGTGCAGGAGTTGGAGCAGGCCGCCCGGGGCAGCAAGGGACCGAGCTGGTGGTCCGGTTACCACGAGGTACTCAGCCCGCAGTTCGCCCAGTACCTCGGCTACGAGGGGGCGGCGGCGACCCTGCACACGTACCACCCCATCGTGGTTCCCGGCCATTTGCAGACCCGTGAATACGCCGAGGCGCTCCTGGCCCCCCGCGACCTGAAGGAGGACACGTTCCACAAGGTCGTGAGTCTGCGTATGGAGCGGCAGCAGCGGATGTTCGACGGGTCAGGCCGACCGGCCTGCGTGTTCGTCCTGGACGAGGCGTCCGTACGACGGAAGATCGGGGGCCCGGAGGTCCTCGCCGGGCAGCTGGGCCATCTGCTCGAACTCTCGGGCCTCGATGAAGTGTCCATCAGGGTGCTGCCGTTCGAGGCCGGGGCGCACTACAGCACGCTGGGCAGTTTCGTCCTGCTCGGTTTTCCCGATGACGACGACCTTCTCTACCTGGAGCACGCCGCGGGCAGTATGACGGGCGGCGAGGACCTCGAACTGCTCGCCCGTTACCAGGAATGCTTCCGCACGATCACCGACATGGCGCTCGGTGAGGCCGAGTCGGCCGAACTGATCAGCAGTATCCAGCAGGACCTCGGCGTCCGTTAGCAGCCTGGCACCCGTCGCCGGTGACGGACGCCAGGAGGAGGGCCACACGTGGTCTCCAGGTCGGTATGGCAGCGCCTGCTGGATTGGCTGCAGCCTCAGGCAGATCCGCCCGACGGTACGGAGCCGGCGGGCGCGGCGGCGAGCGAGGTGCTCATGGCCCAGGCCATCCAGGACCCCGCTCAGGCGCAGAATCTGATTGCGATAGAGAAGGCCCGCACGCAGAACGCGGTGGAGCTCGAGACCGCCCGCGGGCGGACGGAGTTCCGGATGCTGGCTCTGCGGGGGCTGATATGCCTGCTCGGCCTGCTCATCGTGGCGGCAGCGGCCGTGTTCGTCATGAACAGGGCCGCCAGTCTCAAACTGCCGCTTCCGGCCGTCGGCACGAGCTCGTTGACCATGGGCGGCGCCGGGCTGCTGAGCGGGCTGGTCTGGTGGGGCAAGCGGGCCCTCGGACGCCGCAGGGTGGCACGGGCTAGCGCGGGGAGCCCGTCTGGGAGCCGCGTGGAAGGGGATCAGGATCCCGGGGGGACGCCGTAGGCGCTGCTCCCGCCCGCCACAGACCGGCGCTCACTGCGATGATCACGGCCACCACGATCCACAGGATGCGCTTGAGGACAACGCTGTCAACGAGTGTCGAAGCGGCGGCGGCTCCCAATGTTGCCACTGCGCCCGCAGCGAGCGTGAAGGTGATCGCTCCGCCCACGGCCGACGACCGGCTGCGGCCCTTCCTGCCCGGACGTTGAACGGCCGAGGCGCCGGCATCCATACGTCCCCCTCCCCTGTGCGGCTGGCTGGTCAAGAACGTCACGGGTTCTGTAACTCTCCTGCCCTCACAGCGTCCAGGAACTCGGCCCAGACGCCGACGGTAAAGGTCACGACAGCCAGGGCGGGCCTTTTCGAGTCGCGGGCCAGGACACGGCCAGGCTCCACCGCGACCTCCACACACTCGTTCTCGTTGCCGCTCTTGCTGCTTCTGCGCCACAAGGGTTTCCCCCCATGCACCACCTCAGTTCCTCCCGATCCCCCGATCCGTCCGGATGGTGCGCAGCAACTCTAGTGGACGGTTGTGCACTACCGCAGAGCAACAGCGGGATCGCTCCGGCCGTTGACGACGAACAGCGCCCGCACAATTACCTTCGGCTACCGAACCCAAGGTTACGGGCGGCCGGACCAACCCGCCATATGCGAACAGGCCGATAAGTCGCCTGCAGTACAACCACACGCTCCGGACGCGTAACCAGGCCGATCCGTAAGCGAGTTGACGTGCGCAGGCACGGCGTGAGTGCCGGCCGCAGGCGGGCGTCCCGGCCCGTACGGCGGGCCGGGTCAGGGCTGCGCGGTACGGAACGCGAGGTAGCGGCTGAAGGCTTCGTGGCTGTCGGGGGTGAAGCGCCACTCCAGCAGGGCCGACCGCAGCTCCGGCTCGGCCAGCCAGCCGTGCCAGGCGACCTCGTCGGGATCGGGGACCACGGCATCCGGCAGCACGGCCTCGTGCACGCCGAGCCAGTGGGGGCTCAGACCACTGCGGTTGACGAACGTGAACAGCAGGCGCGGCAGCACCCGAACGCCCAGCTCTTCGGCCAGCTCCCGCGCGGCGGCCTGTTCATAGGACTCACCGACCTGCGCGGCGCCACCGACCATGACCTCGTGGTGCCCGGGGAAGCGCGACAGCTGCTCCGAGCGTCGGTGGACGAGGATCCGCCCACGCTCATCACGGCATACCGTCACGGCGACCCGGTGGAGCCAGCCCTCCCGGACGGCCTGCCGACGGCTGACCGCCGTCCCCAGCACACGATCCTGATCGTCGACGCGCTCCACCCACTCATCCACGACGCACACCCTGGCACAGCCCACCGACAACACCGCGTCCCGACGGCCGGTAGGGGGCGCGCCAAGGCCGCACCCATCGTGCTCCGGCTCGAAGATCACGGCTGGGATCCGTCCGTCCGGCCGGCCGTCCGTGAACAGGGTTGTCGGCGGACGAGACCGCGCCGGTCCGCGGGCGCGGTCTCGGGGTGGGGCCCGTTCGTCCGAGATGGGGCAGCGATGGCGAAGACCACGGAGCACACGGAGAATACGAAGGGCGCGGGGAGGGCGCGCGAGGCGGGCAGCGGCCGCGGCGCATCGCCGCCCTCCGTGATCACCGGGGCAGCGAGCCGTACGGTGGACGGTCCTCCTGAGGCCCCGCGGTACCAGGTGAGCGGCGGCGCCCAGGCCGGCCCGGCGGCCGCCCGCAACTCGCCCGCGCCGCACAGGAAACGGAGCGGTGACCGATGCAGACGTTCCTGCCCGACCCCGACTTCCGGCAGACGGCTCTCCTGCTCGACCGGCGCCGACTGGGCAAACAGCGCGTCGAGGCACTGCAGGTCCTTCGCGGTCTGACCGTCCCCGGCTACGGATGGCGCCACCACCCGGCCGTACGGATGTGGACCGGTTACGAGGAGGCACTCGTGCGCTACGGCCTGGAGATCTGCCGGGTCTGGCGGGAACAGGGACACCAGGACAGCTGCGCCGCCTCCCTGGTCGCCGACTTCGCCGCGCACCGGCCGGGCGCCCGGGTGCGTGACCAGGCGGAACTGGCGGCCGCCGGGGAGCTCCCGCCCTGGCTCGGCGACGAGGCGCTCCACGAGAGCCACCGCTCGGCGCTCGTCCGCAAGGACCACGACGTGTACGTCCGCCTGTTCCCGGGCGTGCACGACGACCTGCCGTACGTGTGGCCGTCGTCGGATCGCTCAGGCAGCCCGACCGGCCGGTGAAGCGCGGCACGACAGCCGTGCCCGGCGGCGAGATGTCGGGCATCGTCCAGCCGGCGCGCGTCGTCCTCGTTCCACATCCGGGTGGAGCAGGGATCTGTGCACGACTCCGCCCCGCGCCGCAGAACGCCCGCGGCGGCAGGCTCTCGGACGGTTTCGGCGTCGGACTCCGGCCCCCGCAGCACCCCACCGCCGACGCCCGGTCATCGGTGTCCTCAACCCGGCCGTGCGGGGTACTCGCGCGTTCGTCGGGCCGCCGGGCGGGACAGGACCGGCGGGCAGGAACAGAAAAGGATGGAAGGTGAGCGCCGTGTCGAGTACGCAGCCGCCCCAGGTCTCATCCAGCAGGAGCACGGACCGCTTGGACCAGGAGCCGGTGGGTGAGCTGGTGCAGCGGGCCTCGCAGCAGCTGACCGAGCTGGTCCGCGGCGAACTGAGGCTGGCGCAGGCAGAGTTCAAGGAGAAGGGTAAGCACTACGGCAAGGGAGGCGGCCTGTTCGGCGGCGCCGGTGTCGTCGGCTTCCTGACGCTCCAGGCACTGGTCGCCAGTGTGATCGCCGCGCTGGCGACGGTGCTGCCGGTGTGGGCGGCGGGCCTGATCGTCACGGCGGTGCTCGGTGTGATCGCCGCCGTGCTGGCCAGGAGCGGAAGGAAGCAGGTCGGGCGGGCGGCGCCGCCCACGCCCGAGCAGACGGTCGAGAACGTGAAGGCCGACGTGGCCACGATCAGGGAGAGTGCGCACCGATGAAGCAGCCGCCGCGTGACGAAGCCACCGCCGCCGACCCCGGGGAACTGCGCGAACAGGTCGAGCGGACCCGGGCCGAGCTGGGGCGGACGGTCGCGGCCCTCGCCGCGAAGACCGACGTCAAGGCACGTGCCCGACGGAAGGGCGTCGAGGTCAGGGAGCAGGTTGCCGTGAGGGGCGGACAGCTCAAGGAACAGGCCGCCCTCAGGGCCGGGGAACTGAAGGTGAGGACCGTCGGCGCGGTCGCAGTGGCGGGTGCGGCCGTGCTGGTGTGGGCGGCCTGCCGTCGCGTGAAGGGATGAGCGGGATGAAGGCAGCGAAGATCGCCTACATGCCGGTGGGGCCGGCTCTCGGCGTCGTGGGCGGGCCGGCCGGGACGTGGCCCGGCCGAGGGCCGCCCCGTACCCGGCGTGACGCCGTTGTGTGGGGGGCGCGGGCGCCGTACGGCGGGCGCGCCTCCCCAGCTGCCCTCCGGCGCCAGTTGTGCGGTGGGGCGTTGTCAGGGCGGCACCGGCCTGGTTCGATCGCCAGGCGGGCCAGGCGGGTGTGGTGTGCTCGCTCGGCTCGTCGGTCTCCTGCCGTGCCCGACCGTCATGCGCGCAGGTCCGGCCCATAATCCCTCGGCCGGTGGCCGCGGCACGGTGTACGGTGAGCCACGGACCGAGGGAAAGCGGTTGCTGCGGGTCAAGGCAAGGGCAGGGGAGGATCACCGCCGATGGCGTCGACGTCGGAACGGCCGCTCGATCACCGCTATCGGGGCGAACACCCCGTCCGGACACTCGCCTATCTGCTGGGCGCGGACCGCCGCAAGCTGGCGGCGGCGGTCGTGGTGTTCACCGTCAAGCACAGCCCCATCTGGCTCCTGCCCCTGATCACCGCGTCCGTCGTGGACACGGTCGTCCAGCACGGACCCGTCTCCCGGTTGTGGACGTCCATCGCGGTCATCATGGCGATCCTGCTGGTCAACTATCCGCTGCACGTGCTGTACGTACGGCTCCTCTACGGCAGCGTCCGCCGGATGGGAACCACGCTGCGCTCCGCGCTGTGCACGCGGATGCAGCAGCTGTCCATCGGCTACCACTCCCGGGTCAGCGCGGGCGTGCTCCAGGCCAAGGTCGTACGGGACGTCGAGACCGTCGAGCAGATGGTCCAGCAGACCGCCGAGCAGGGACTGGGCGCGCTGACCGTGCTGGCCGGCGGGCTGGTCATCATCGGCGTCCGTACACCGGAGTTCCTGCCCGTCTTCCTGATCGTGGTGCCTGCGGCGACCGTGCTGGTGGCCCGGCTGCGGGCGCGGCTGCGGACCCACAACGAGCACTTCCGGCACGAGGTGGAGACCCTGTCCTCACGGGTGACCGAGATGACGCGGCTCATCCCGGTCACCCGGGCCCACGGTCTGGAGGGCAAGGCGCTGCGTCGGATGGACGGCACCCTGAGCCGGCTGCTCACCTCGGGGATGCGCCTGGACCTGGTCAACGGCCGCTTCGGGTCGCTGGCCTGGGTGGTGCTGAACGTGATCGGCGTCGCCGTCCTGGCCGCGGCCGCGCTGGTGTCGTACTACGGCGTGTGGGGTGTCACGCCCGGCGACGTCGTCATGCTCAGCGCCTTCCTCACCACACTCACCAACTCCACGACGACGCTGACGAGTCTGGCTCCGGTCATCACCAAGGGCCTGGAGTCGGTGCGTTCGGTGGGCGAGGTGCTCCAGGCGCCCGAACTGGAGGACAACGAGGGCCGGGAGGAGGTCACCGCCGTCCGCGGGGCGGTCACCTTCGAACGGGTCGGGTTCGCTTACGAGGACGCCGGGCGTCCGGCCGTGGCGGAGTTCAGCCTCGACGTGGTCCCGGGCGAGACGGTCGCCCTGGTGGGCGCCTCGGGGGCCGGCAAGTCGACCGTGCTCAACCTCGTCATCGGCTTCATCCGGCCCACCTCCGGCCGGCTGCTCCTGGACGGCACCGACATGAGCGGCCTCGACCTGCGCACCTACCGGCGGTTCGTCTCGGTCGTGCCGCAGGAGTCGATCCTCTTCGACGGCACGGTCCGGGAGAACGTCGCCTACGGCATGGAGGACGAGGCCGACGAGGAAACGGTGCGCGCCGCACTGCGGGACGCCAACGCCCTGGAGTTCGTGGACCGGCTGCCGCACGGCTTGGACACCGTGGTCGGCGAGCGCGGCGCCCGGCTCTCCGGCGGTCAGCGTCAACGCCTCGCCATCGCACGGGCGCTGATCCGGGACCCGCGCGTCCTGGTACTGGACGAGGCCACCTCGGCGCTGGACACCCGCTCCGAGGCACTGGTCCAGCAGGCGCTGGCCCGCCTGCTGCGCGGCCGTACGACGTTCGTGGTGGCCCACCGGCTGTCCACGGTGCGCGGCGCCGACCGCATCGTGGTGATGGACGACGGCCGCATCCGTGAGATCGGCACCCACGAGGAACTGCTGCACCGGGGCGGCGCCTACACCGCGCTCCACGGCAGCCAGGTGGCCTGACGCGCGCCGCGGTCGCGTCTACGACGCGTGAGCGAGCCGCCTTTGCGGAGGATGGGCTCGGAGCTGGGGTGAAGTGAGCGCCAGAGCCCGGTTGTCCTGTCCGGCAGCCATGTGGTCGAGCCGGCGTTCGTACCGGGCGAGAAAGTCCGGGGCCGAGGACACGTTCGGCCCCCGGAAACCGTCTGCGTTGCCGATGAGGCCGATGAGCATGCTCCCGGCGAGCGGACCGGTCATTCCGATGAGCACGAGATCGCTGCAGCCGCGTTCGATGACGTGCAGGAACAGGTCTCCACCGCGAGTGCGCCGAGAGGCCCGGCTGTATCCCCTTGAGCCCGGCCGGTGTCTCTGGAGTTCATCGTGAAGAGTGTGCACTCCTTCAACGGGATCAGTCCGCAGTATGGAGACGCACCACCGCCGCCCATGTTGATGAGGAAGTCTCGACAGGGCTGCGGGAGTGCCACGTCGTGCTCGGCCTGAGAGGCCTCCGCTTGCCCCTCCGGCCGGGCAGGTAGGGGATGCGTGCCGGCTTGCGGCGCAACCGCGATGCGGGGGTCCGTACGAGCTCTTCAGGTGGTGTCCGTGGACAGGCGTGGGTCGGCGGCGACGATCGCGCGGACCGTTTCGGTGACGAGGCGGCGGTCGAGGGGTGCGTCCGCGAACGCCCGGTGCATCGGCCAGCCCTCGATCAGCGCGTCGAGTGCGCGGGAGACGCCGGGGGCGAAGTGCAGGGCGAGGCTGTCCCTGCTGCGTTCGAGCCAGGTGCGGGTCGTGACGGAGACCGCCTCGTTGTGGTTGGCGTAGGCGTACATCTCGAAGATGAGGGTCATGTCGCGTTCCGTGGCGTAGGCCGGACCGCAGATCAGCTCGA
Source organism: Streptomyces sp. NPDC086777 (assembly GCF_040702065.1). NCBI lineage: Bacteria > Bacillati > Actinomycetota > Actinomycetes > Kitasatosporales > Streptomycetaceae > Streptomyces > Streptomyces sp. NPDC086777. The sequence goes on from NZ_JBFBJI010000019.1 coordinate 88,974, forward strand.
CGACGGCCGCCTCGGCCTCCGCCGTGGAGGAGGCGGACTGCAGCGTCCGCCGGTAGAGCCCGGACATGGTGTCGGACAGCCGGGCGAAGGCCTGGGCGAGCAGGTCGGCCATGCCGTCGAAGTAGTAGGTGAGCGAGCCCAGCGGGACGTCCGCACGCGCCGCGATCTTCCGGTGGGTGGTGCTGTGCACGCCGCTCTCGGAGATCACGTCCAGGGCTGCATCGAGGATCCGCTCCTTGCGTCCGGGATCGTTCGGGATCTCGCGTCGTGTACCGCTCACGCCCTCAATGTGCCATGGGTTGCCCCCTCCCGAGTGTGTACAGATGTACAGGTAGTGTGTACGGTCGTACAGACTTCTGTACGGATCCAGCTGGAGCCACCGCTCATGACCTCTGACCTCGCCCGGCGTCGCACCGCCGTGTTCGTCCTCTTCTTCGCGCCCGGGCTGACCATCTCCTCCTGGGTCACCCGCACCCCGGACGTGCGCGACCTGCTCGGCGCCTCCACGGCGCAGATGGGCCTGATCCTGTTCGGGCTCTCGGTCGGCTCGATGCTCGGCATCCTGTGTTCGGGCACGGTCGTGGCCCGCTGGGGCGCCCGGCTCGTGATCCTGGCCGGCACGTCGGCCGTCGCCGCCGGCGCCGTGGTGGTCGGGGTGGGGGCCGCCGCCGGTTCGGGGGCCTGTGTCGCGCTGGGCCTCGGACTGTTCGGGCTCGGCATGGGCGGCGGCGAGGTGGCCCTCAACGTCGAGGGCGCCGAGGTGGAGCGGCTGCTCGGCCGCTCCACGCTGCCGGCCATGCACGGCTTCTTCAGTCTGGGCACCGTGCTCGGGGCGGTCGCCGGCATGTGCCTGACGGCGGTCGGCTTCCCGGTCCTGGTCCATCTGCTCGTGGTGGCCGCGGTGGTGCTGGGCGCACTCGGCCTGGTCATCCGGCGCGTCCCGGCCGAGGTGGGACGGCAGACCACCGTCGGACGCCGTGCGACGGGCGCGCCGCGGTCCACGGTGTGGAAGGATCCCGCACTGCTGCTCATCGGCTGTGTCATCCTCGCGCTCGCGATGGCCGAAGGCACCGCGAACGACTGGCTGCCGCTCGTCATGGTGGACGGGCACGGCTTCGACGCGGCGCTGGGCTCGGCCGTGTACGCGGTCTTCGCCGCCGCCATGACTCTGGGGCGCTTCGCCGGCGGACGGTTCGTGGACCGTTTCGGGCGGGCGGCCGCGCTGTGCGGGAGCGCGCTCGTCGGGGCCGCCGGACTGGCTCTCGTGATCTTCGTCGACAACCAGGTGGTCGCGGCTGCCGCCGCCGTCCTGTGGGGTCTCGGGGCGTCACTCGGGTTTCCCGTCGCGCTCTCCGCGGCGGGCGACTCCGGTGCCGACTCCGCCGCCCGCGTCGCACTCGCCGCGACCGTCGGCTATGTCGCCTTCCTGGTGGGCCCGCCCGCCCTCGGCTACCTAGGTGAGCACTTCGGGCTGCGGCACGCCCTGATCCTGGTGCTCGTCCTGGTGGTCGCGGCCGCCTTCGCCACACCGGCCGCCCGTTCGCCCCGGGAGTCCAAGGAGCCCAAGGAGCCCGGGGAGCCCGGGGAGCCCGGGGAGCCCGGGGACCCCAGGGAAGTGGACGAGCCGGAACCGGCCGGTACCTGAGCGCGGAGCCCGTCGGCCGGTCGATCGGACGGACGGCCGCTCCGGGGTGCGCGTCGCACGCATCGACGGTGGCACCGGAGCCGTCGGCTCGCCGGCCGGGCGGATCGGCGCGGAGCCGGTGCGCGGCCGCTCCCCCTCCCTTCGGGCGGCCCCGCCACCGCCCGCCCGTATACGCAAGGGAAAATTCAGTTCATCGGTCCGCAAACCGGTCGCTGGATCGGTGTAATCAGCACAGATGCCGCACCGCTCGGCGATCTAGCGTCGAAAGTGCACGGGGGCCACACGGACCAGAAAGCACCGAGGCGCACATGCCCATCCCGGATACCGACGTCATCTCCGCGACCGACTTCCACACCGAGACCGACACCCGCACCCACACCCTCGTCCCGCCAGCCGCCACCCAGCTCCCCGGGCCCGCCGACGAACTGCCGGCGGCGGCGTCCCCGCCCGACCTCGTGCTGCAGCGGGTGCGTGACGAACTCGCGCTCGACGGCAGCGCGCAGCGCAACCTGGCCACCTTCGTGACCACCTGGATGGAGCCGCAGGCACGGCAACTGATGGCCGACACCGCGGAGAAGAACCTCGCGGACCGCGCCGAGTACCCGCAGATCACCGCGATGGAAGAACGCTGTGTGCGGATGCTCGCCCGGCTGTGGCACGCACCGCACCCGGAGCAGGTCAGGGGCTGCTCCACCACCGGCTCCAGCGAGGCGGCGATGCTGGGCGGCCTCGCGCTCAAGCGCCGCTGGCAGCAGCGCCGGCGCGCGCAGGGGAAGGACACCGCCCGGCCCAACCTGGTGATGGGCGCGAACGTCCAGGTGTGCTGGAAGAAGTTCGCCAACTACTTCGAGGTCGAGCCGCGTTACGTCCCGATGGAGCCCGGCCGCTACCACCTCACCCCCGACACCCTCACCGCCTACTGCGACGACAACACCATCGGCGTCGCCACCGTCCTCGGCTCCACGTACGACGGCTCCTACGAGCCCGTCGCCGACATCTGCATGGCCCTGGACGGCTACCAGGCCGCGACCGGCACCGACATCCCCGTACACGTCGACGGCGCCTCCGGCGCGATGGTGGCTCCGTTCCTCGACCCGGGCCTGATGTGGGACTTCCAGCTGGAGCGGGTCGCGTCCATCAACACCTCGGGGCACAAGTACGGGCACGTCTTCCCCGGTCTCGGCTGGGCTCTGTGGCGTGACGCCGAGGCCCTTCCGGAGGACCTGGTCTTCGAGGTCGACTACCTCGGCGGCCGCTCCCCCAGCTTCACCCTCAACTTCTCCCGTCCGGGCGCCCACGTCGTCGCGCAGTACTACAGCTTCCTGCGGTACGGCTTCGAGGGGTTGCGCCACCTCGCGGTGCAGAGCCGTACGACGGCCCAGGCCCTCGCCGCCCGCATCCGGTCCGTCGGGCCCTACGAGCTGGTCACCGACGGTTCCGAACTCCCCGCGCTCGCCTTCCGTCTCGCGCACGGCACCCACGGCTTCACCGTCTTCGACGTCTCCCGCGCCATGCACGCACGCGGCTGGCAGCTGCCCGCCTACACCTTCCCCGCTCCCTGCCAGGACGTCTCCGTCCTGCGCCTCGTCGTCCGCACCGGGTTCACCGCGGAGCTCGCGGGCACATTCATCGCGGACCTGACGGACGTCACGCGGCAGCTCCGCCCGCGCTTGTCCATGCCCGCGCCGGTCGTCAAGCCCCTCGTCGTGGCGGCGGAGCCGGCGCACGCCAACACCTCCGTGTAGGCTCGCGACTTCCGCGTCCCCGGGTCCGCACGGCGTCCTCAGGCAGTCCCGGGTCCCTTCGGCAGCGCCGGTACGGACAGCCAGGCCAGGCCCGCGGCGGTCAGGTAGGCGAGCGCGCCGACGGCCATGCTGACACGCAGTCCGGTGGTGTAGTCGGTGGCGGTGGCCAGCAGACTGCCGCCGAGCGCGACGCCGGTGGCGCTGCCGATCTGGCGGGTGGTGTTGAACAGGGCGGAGGCGGCGCCCGCGTAGGCGGCGGGCGCGGCCCCCATCACGGTGGCGGTCGACCCGGTGAGGGCGAAGGAGGTGCCGAATCCCGCGGCCATCATCGGGGCGACGAGCAGCGGGTAGGCGGGGTCGGCGCCCGCGGCGGCCCAGCCGGCCAGTCCGAGGGCGGCCAGGAGCATGCCGGAGATCACCAGTGGACGATCGCCGGTACGGCGGGTCAGCCGCCCGGACAGGACGGAGGCGAACATGGTCATCGCCACTGCCGGGAACAGCGCCACCCCGGTGCCCAGGGCGCTGAAGTGGCGCTGGTGCTGGAATTCGAGGCTGGCGGTGAACACCATGCCGTAGAAGCCGAAGTTGAACAGCAGGCCGATGGCGGCTCCCCCGCTCATCGCCCGGGAGCGCAGCATGCTCGGCGGCAGGACCGGCGAGCGGGCGAGCCGCTCGCGTACCGCGAACGCCACGGCGGCCAGGACGGCCAGGCCGAGCCCGGCGAGCACGGCCGGATCGGACCAGCCGCGGCGTCCGGCCTCGTTGAGCGCGGCGGTCAGCAGGGCGGCCGTCGCCATCACCGCACACTGCGCGGGCCAGTCCAGGGCCCGGTCGGCGCGGCGGGGTGAGCGGGTCACGTGCCGCAGGGTCAGTACCAGGCAGGCCGCTCCGACGGGCAGGTTGACGAGGAACACCCAGCGCCAGCCGAGGGTGGAGACGAGCAGCCCGCCCAGCAGCGGACCGGCGGCGGCCGCGATGCCGGCCATCGAACCCCACAGCCCGAAGGCCCGGGAGCGTGCGGACGTCGCCGGGTAGGCCTGCTGGAGCAGGGCCAGGGAGCCGGGCACGATCAGGGCCGCGCCGAGCCCCTCGACCAGCCGGGCCGCGACCAGGACGGGGGCGCTCGCCGCGAGTGCGCACGCGGCCGAGGCGAGCGTGAACACCGCCACGCCCGCGCAGAAGACCCGCCGGTTGCCCAGCCGGTCGCCCAACGCGCCGCCGGTGAGCAGCAGTCCGGCGAAGACCAGCGTGTAGCCGTCGGTGATCCACTGGATGCCGGTGAGCGAGGCCGACAGGTCCCGGCCGATCACCGGCACGGCGACGTTGATGGCCGTCACGTCCAGGATCACCATGAAATAACCGGCACACACCGCCAGCAGCGGAGCCCAGGACCGTTGCCCGGGCTTCGGAGCCGAACGGGCAGAGGACTTCGCCCCACCGCCACCGGCCGACGACTCCGCGAACGCCACGGCCCCAACTCCATCCCATCGACCTGGACACGAGAACGAAAGCCAACAATAGGGGACATGTCGCCGGCCGAGGGATCGCTGTGACACCCTTCGCGGCGGGCAGCGGGCAGCGGGCAGCGGGCAGCGGGCAGCGGGCAGCGGGCAGCGGGCAGCGGGCAGCGGGCAGCGGGCAGCGGCCCAGGCGAGCACGGTCGGTGCCGGAATGGCGTCGACTGTTGGGGAGCTGTGGTGGGGTTCGCGGGCGGTCTCCGTCTTCGCGGGGATCCACGCGATCCCCCCTGGGGTCCCCCCTGAGGTCCCCTGCGATCCACTCCGGAGTGATCTATTCCGGGACAAGGACGATGAGCCACTCCGCCTCGCGCGGCCGGTAGCCGTAGCGGTCCCACAGGCCCGACACGATCGCCGGGACGTGGCCGGCTCCGTAGACGACGGCCACCCGGATCGGCTCGGCACCACGTTCCGTGTAGATCTCGCCGAGCGCGTCGAGCAACCGCTGGTCGCGCCGGTCCGTCATCGCGTGCTCGACCGGGTTGTCGGCCAGCATCTCCGCGCGCAGTGTCGACGGCAGGTCCTCGACCACCTGGTCCTCGTCGAGGAAGGCACGTGGACCGCGCAGCGCGAACACCAGACCCATCACGGGGGCCGCGAGCATGAGCAGCACGTACATCCACCGCGGCAGTGTCTTCAGGTCGGCGACCGCCTCGGCCGCGGTCACATCCGGGTTGACCACCGGCACACCTTCGGGAAGCACCAGTTCGTCGCGTTGCTCCTGCAGGCCGTTGCGCCGTCGGCGCGGGGCGAACCGGTAGGCCAGCGTGAGGGCGCTGACCCCGGCCGCTCTCCCCCGGATTCCCTCGACGACGATGAGATCGCACTCCCTGAGCCTGAGGCGGACCTGCGAGTAGAACGTCGGCGACGCCACGTGCACCATCGGGAAGATCACGAATTCGAGCGGCGTCCGGGACCGTCTCATGGTGATCACGGCAGACCGGACGGCATATCCGGTCACCTCGATGATCTGCATGATGCCCTCCTCCGCGTGGCGCCGGCACGCCTCACGCCCACAGCAGGACACGAACCGGCCCCGGTCCACGGTTCCCCGGCGACGGCCGTGCGCCGGCCGTCGCCGGTGGACGTGCTGCCGCTACGGACGACACCGCGTGCGGTCCGGCTCCGCCACCAGAGGCCTCCTGACCGAAGAGGAGGCCGCCGCCCGAACTGCTGCCGGGGTACGGGGTATTGACGCACAGCTGGTCTAGTCCATACCGTCTTCAACCATCGACGGTTCAGCAGTGAAGTCGTCGTTCATTCATGTGAACCGCTGTCTTCTGCTTTCAAACGCTCCGCCCTGACACCCCCACCTCGCGTTTGTCGCGTCCACGACAGGAGCCGTTCTGTGATCAGATCCGCTGCCAGAGCCCTCACCGCCGTTCCCGCGCTCCTCGCGGCGGCTGCCACCGTCGTCGTCGCCACAGGCGGTTCGGCGAGCGCCGCGGCCAACCCCGGCCCCGGCTTCCCCGCCCACTACGCCGCGCCGTACGTCGAGACGTGGAACTCGCCGTCGGCGATGACCAACGCCCGCAACGCCACCGGACTGAAGTACTTCACGCTCGCCTTCGTCATCGACGGCGGCGGCTGCAACGCCATGTTCAACGGCGACACGCCCGTCACCGACGCCGGCTGGACCTCGGCGATCAACTCCCTGCGCGCCGCGGGCGGTGACGTCATCGCCTCCTTCGGCGGCGCCTCCGGCACCGAGGAGGCCCAGGCGTGTACCACCGTGGCCTCGCTCAAGGCCCAGTACAAGAAGGTCATCGACACCCTCGACCTCACCCGGGTCGACTTCGACGTCGAGGGCAGCGCGATCGCCGACACCGCCGCCAACGACCGCCGCAACAAGGCCCTCGCGCAGCTCCAGCAGGACTACGCCGCCGCCGGCCGCAAGCTGGACGTCCAGTACACCCTGCCGTCCATGCCGAACGGCCTGGACGACAACGGCACGAAGCTGCTGTCCAACGCCAAGAGCAACGGGCTCGACGTCAATCTCGTCAACATCATGACGATGGACTACTACGACGGCACCCGGGACATGGGCAAGGCGGCCACCGACGCCGCCACCGCCCTGCGCGCGCAGCTCGGCAGCATCTGGTCGGAGAAGTCCGACGCCCAGCTGTGGGCGATGGAGGGCAACACCCCGATGATCGGGGTCAACGACGACACCAGCGAGATCTTCACCACCGGCAACGCCACCACGCTCGCCAACTTCGCCATGTCCAAGGGCATCCAGGAGCTCGCCTTCTGGGCACTCGGCCGCGACAAGGCGTGCGCCACCAACGGTCAGCTCTCCGACTCCTGCAGCGGCACCCCGCAGAGCGCCTGGCAGTTCTCCAGCACCTTCAACACCGTGACCGGCGGTACCACCACGCCGCCGCCCACCGGTTCCACCGGCCAGATCACCGGGCTCGGCGGCAAGTGCGTGGACGTCGCGGGCGCCAACAGCGCCAACGGCACCGCCGTTCAGATGTATGACTGCAACGGCACCACGGCCCAGCAGTGGACCGTGGGTTCCGACAACACCGTCCGCAGTCTCGGCAAGTGCATGGACCTCACCTCCGCCGGCACCGCCAACGGCACGAAGGTCCAGTTGTACGACTGCAACGGCACCGGCGCCCAGGTCTGGCAGCCGGGCAGCGGCGGCACCCTGGTGAACCCCGCGTCCGGCAAGTGCCTCGACGTCACGGACAAGTCCACGGCCAACGGGGCCCGGCTGCAGATCTGGACCTGCGCCGGCGGCACCAACCAGCAGTTCCACCTGCCGGCCTGACACCGGGGAGAACGCCCGCCGTGGCCCGACGCGACGACAACGCGCCGGGCCACGGCCGTCGGACGAGGAGCCCGAGGATGGACCGGCGCCGACCAAAAGGTGTGACACGCGTCCCGGAGGACGGGAGCGTGCCTATCATGTGGGCGCCGTACCCACTTCCGCGTCCGGGCCGGTCGACACGCTGCTGACGAGATGTGGCCGCAGCGCATACAGGATGAGAGGCACGCATGGGCTCTGCGACCCACTCGATGCACGACGTCGAGGCCACCGCCGAACGCCTCCAGCAGGACCTGGCCCGGCTGCAGCTCCAGAAGCAGGCGCTGGAGAGGGAACTGGCCGCGGTGGTGGCGCATCTGGGCTCGGTGCGCCAGGCGCTCGGCGCCTTCGGGACACTGATGCGTGCCCAGGCCGCCACGGAGCGGGTGACGGTTCCTCAGCCCGCCACCGGCGAGGCGGCAGCAGCCGCCGAGCCCGCGCCCGTCCCGGCACCACCGGCGTCCGGTGCCCGGAAGACCCCGGCGGAGGCCGAGGCCGAGGACGCGGACCGTCCCGCTCCGGTCGAGGACGGCACGGACGGGGAGCAGAAGTACGGCCGGCTCACCGAGCAGATCATGGAGTTCTTCGACTCGGCCGGCGACACCGACGTACGCGCCCGTGACGTGGCCGCCGCCCTGGGCCGCGACACCGACAGCGGAGCCATCAACGCAGTCCGCAGCACCCTCGACCGCCTGGTCGGCGCCTCGCGCATCCAGCGCACCGGACGAGGCCTCTACCGCGCCCGCCGGCCCTGACGCACACGTCAGTGGACGCGGCTCGGGGTCGGTTCCGGCGGCGTCCAGGTGTCCGACCACGGCCTGCCGGGCAGCTCGATGATCTTGGCGAGTTGGAGTGGGGTGAGGTTCAGCAGTCGCAGCAGAGAGGCCGTCTGCTGCCCGTCGCCGGTCCACAGGTTTCGTTCCTCGGCCTGCTCGTACCGGACCGCGTCCATGCCGATGGAGTGAGCCAGTCTGGCCGTGGAGAACTGCCTCGCCAGACGGTGTTCCGTCAGCGTGCGTGGCTCGTCGATCCCCATCAGGTCCGTCGTACGGCACCAGAGCACGTCCGCAAGCGCGAACAGCTCCTGCTCCGTGGGGTGGTAATCGCCGAACTCCCAGGCGTGGACATGTGAGATGTCGACCAGCGCCCCACACGCGTTCATCTGCTCCGTCACCTGCTGGGGCGACAACCCCAGGCTCTGCCTGGCCGCCAGGGCTACGGCGGGCACGAAGGGCGGTCGATTCACGTGGCGGCCTTTCTTGTTGCCGAGTGCTTCGGACGCGCACCGGCGGAACTCCGTCGTCCGGTGTCGGTCCCGGCGCGTGAGCGTCGGTGCCCCGGACAGCTGCACCTCGCGTGATCACGCTGCCGAACAGAGTGTCTCTGCCACACTCCTCCACATGCGACGCATGTAACACACATGTGCACGGCCTACCCTCACACCTGCCCTGTCGGCCACCGCAGTTCACCGCCTCGATGGCCTGGTAGGGCATATGCGTGATGATCGACAGGGCAGTGCGGCATGCCAAGCCCCGGTGCAGGTGCAGGTCCCCGTCCCTCGCGGCGTCGTCTTCGGCCGCGGCGTTCCTCAGGGTGCGGTCACGGGGCCGGCGTCGCCGCCGCGCAGGGCTTCTCCATGAGGGTGAACGACTTGGGTACGCCGCCCGGCTGCGGTTTGCCCTCCTTGTGGCCGACGACCCGGTAACCGGCCTGCAGGTAGTAGGAGTTCAGGCGCGCGTTGCCGGACAGGCAGTCCAGACGCACGAGCGCCCGCCCCATCGTGGCGACCCGGCGTTCCGCCGCACCGAGCAGGACCCGCCCGGTCCCGGGCCGGGCGTTGCCGCGATCCACCATCAGCCGGTGCACGTAGCCGGCCACCGGTGGCTGTGGCCCCCACGCGTCCTCGTCGTCCCACCACAGCTCCCAGGCCCCGGCCACGCGGCCGCCGGCCTCGGCGAGCCAGACCTCGGCACCGGCCATGACCCTGCGGAAGTGGTCCACGCCGAGCTGACCGGGCTGCCACTGGCCGGTGATGCCCCGGGCGAGCATCCAGCGGGCGGCATCGTCGCGAAGCCGCACGAGAGCGGCGAGGTCCCTCTCCCCGGCCCGGCGCAAACGCAGATCGTCCACGCCGAGATCCTCGCACAGGCCGGTACGGGCGCCCCGCGCTTTCAGCGAGGGGTCGGTCGCGGGCGGTCGCCGCGGGCCGGACGGCCACCAACGCACCTGCGCCCTGTCGTCACCGGTCCGCGTCCTGCTCGATGCGGGTGCGTGCACGCAGGCCGTCGTCCAGCATGCGGGTCAGCTCGCCGACGCGTCCGCCGCCATCCGGCGCCGCCGGAAAGCGTGCGAGTACGTCGACGACGGCCGGTGCGGCCCGTTGCGCCAACTGCCGAAGGTGCTCGACGCCGACGCCGCGATCGTCGTCGGCGACGAGTTCGGCCGCTCTGGCCGCGTGGGCGCCGGCCCCGAGAATGTGCTTGACCTGGGTGGCTCTGGCCAGCGGATGCAGGTAGGGGGCGGCCGCCGCGGCCATCGCGGCCCGAGCCGCCTCGCGCGCGGCAGCCGTGTCCGCGCTCCTGGCTGCCCTGAGTGCTGCCCACGCTCGGTCGCGCAGGGCCTTCCCCCGCTCGCCACCGCGAACGAACTCCCACGCGGCGCTGACAGCGTCCCGGGGTCGTGAGTCGTCCGGCCGGTCGCTTTCGAACACGTCGAGCACCACTTCCGCGCACGCCGCGGCGAACCCGGTGACCTCACGCAGATCCTGCATGCCCAGGGCGATCTCGCTCGGTTCCCTTGTCATGGCTCCATCCTCGACCATCACGCCGGGCAGCCGGGGATCAGCGTTCGATACCGTCGGCCGGCCGCGTGCCCGCAACGGTGTTCACCGTGGCCTGGAGGTCCCGGACGGGCGCGTCGGTGGTTTGGCCCGGTCCGGTCGAGTCACGCCGTCGCGGCGTTCCCCGCTGTTCAGGGCCACGGAACCGGCGAGGGCGTCCGGCAGTGCGCGGCGTGAGTTGATCCCGAGCTTCGTGTACACCTTTCGCAGGTGCCACTCCACCGTGTGCGGGCTGAGGAACAGTTCGGCACCGATCCTCGCGTTCGTCATGCCGTCGGCGGCGAGGGTCGCGATCTGCGACTCCTGTGCGGTCAGGGCGCTCGTCGACTTGGTCACGCGCGCCTTGACGTGCTCGCCGGTGGCGGTCAGCTCGCGGCGGGCCCGTTCGGAGAACGCTTCGGCCCGCATTCCGTCGAACATCTCGTAGGCGGTGCGAAGGTGGTCGCGGGCCAGCGCGGGACGGTGGTTGCGGCGGAGCCACTCGCCGTACAGGAGGTGGGTGCGGGCGACTTCCACGGTCACGCCGCCGCGGCCGAACTCCTCGATCGCGCTCCGGTAGAGGGCGTCGGCCTCGTCGCCGTCGGCGAGCAGGGCCCGGCTGCGCGCCGCGGCGCCGGCGGCCCATCCGGAATCGGCGGCACGGGTGAGCTCGAGCAGCCGGGCGAGCGAGGCGCGGGCCAGGTCGGGCCTGCCGCACCGGGTCGCGGCCTCGATGTGTTCGACCAGCGACAGGCCGGTGAAGTTGAACCCGTCGTGCTCGATGCCCGAGCGGGCCGCCTCCAGGGCTTCCTCGTAGCGGGCCAGTCCGTTGAACAGCACGCCCTGGATGTAACCCATGGCGCCCAGAAGGGACACCTCGCCGCGTTCCACGGCGCTGGCCCGGGCCTCGTCGATGATGCGGGCGGCCGCGTCCGCCTCGCCCCGCCAGGCGGCCAGGACGAGCGCCGCGTACTTGTGCGTCGCGTGTCCGGTCGCGGCGGCGATCGTGTCGGCCTCGTCGATCATGCGGGCGGCCTCGGCGAAGTCGCCGTAATGGATGTGGACGCCGCCCGCGTAGATCAGCGCCGGCGGCAGCGCGCCCAGCGCGCCGACGTCGCGGGCCAGCCGCACCGCGCGCGTCGCCAGGGTGTCCCACGCGTGCAGGTCCCAGGCGTAGTGGATGAACGTCTCCAGAGCGACCGGGGCCAGGAGGAGCCAGCGCATGGTGGCCTCACGGGTGCGGAGTTCCTCCTGTGCGAGGAGGCCCAGCGCGCCGCGCAGGGCCACCACTCCGCTCTCGTAGCCACTGGTGAGGATCGCCGCCACACCCTCCAGCAGGAGGTCGGCGGCTTCGGAGCCCGAGGGCGGCGCACCGGATGCGCGGGCCGCGACGGCCGCGGCGCGAGCACCTGCCGGACCGTGCACCCTGCCCGCGAAGATGGTCGCGCTGATCGCTTCGAGGTAGGTCTCCCGTGCCAGCGGCGACTTGGCGGCGGTGAACTGTGCGGCGGCCTCCAGCAGGAGCGGTGCCGCCTCGTCGCTGCGGCTGCGGGCGAAGAGGATCCAGGCCCGCAGGCGCGCCAGGCGTGCGCGGTCCAGGGAGCTGAGGGGGCACAGTTCGGCGAGCGTGGCCTGCTCCGTGGCGCGATCCGGCGAGGCGGCCGAGAAGTGGGCCTCGGCGGCGGCGACGGCCCGCCGCCCCCGGGCCCAGATGTCCGGCGTCAACTGGGCCGCGCGCTCCAGGAGTACCGCTTCGGCGGCGATGCCACCGCGCTGCCGCGCCCGGTCGGCGGCCCGCTCCAGTTCCGCGGCGACGTCGTCGTCCGGTCCGGCGGCGGCCTGGGCGGCGTGCCAGGCACGCCGGTCGGGATCCAGGGCCGGGTCCGTGGCAGCGGCCAGTGCCCGGTGCACCGCACGGCGCTCCTCGGGGTCGGCCTGGTGATAGACCGCGGACCGGACCAGCGGATGCCGGAAGCGGAGAAACCCGTGCAGGTCGATCAGGCCTGCCGACTTGGCCGGGGCGGCGTCGGGAGTGATCTCGAGCGCGGCCGCCGCGCGGGTCAGCAGGCCGGCGTCCCCGACCGGTTCCGCGGCGGCGATGAGCAGCAGGGTACGGGTCGGGCCGGGGAGCGAACCGAGTCTCTCGGCGAAGTCCCGTTCGAGTCGGCTCGACACCGTCCCCTCGACTCCCGGATAGGCGGACGAATCCGGGCCGTACGCCAGTTCGGCTGCGGTACGGCCCCGGGAGAACTCCAGCAGGGCGAGTGGATTGCCGTGCATCTCGGCCACGAAGCGGTCCCGGACCCGCTTGTCCAGCCGCCCGCCCACCGCGGATTCGAGCAGCTCCGCGGCCGCGGCGGCGTCGAGTCCACCGATCCGCGTCGTCGGCAGGTCGGCGAGCGCGTCCTTCCCCTCGGGATCGCGTACGGCGAACACCATCGCGACGGCCTCGGCGAGCAGCCGTCGCGCCACGAACTCCAGGGTCTGCAGGGAGACCTGGTCGAGCCACTGGGCGTCGTCGACCACGACGAGCACCGGTCGGGTCTCCGAGGCCCGGGTGAGAAGGGACAGCACGGCGAGCCCGACCAGGAAACGGTCCGGCGGGTCTCCTGCCGCCACGCCGAAGGCTACCCGGAGCGCGTCCCGTTGGGGTCCCGGAAGCGTGTCCAGCTGTCCCAGGAACGGTGCACAGAGTTGGTGCAGGCTGGCGTAGGGCAGTTCCATGTCCGCCTCGACGCCCTGCGCCCGGGTGACCGTGACCGTCACCTGTGCCGCCCGGGCGACCGCGTACTCCAGCAGCACCGACTTCCCGATGCCCGCCTCGCCCCGGAACACCCGCACTCGCGACTCGCCCGCACGCAGACTCACCAGCAACTCGTCGAGCAGCGCACGTTCAGGGTGCCGGCCGACCAGATCGGGAAGCGTGCTGGTGGTCATGAGACGCGACTCCTATCGGACTACGGGGACCTCGACAGGACTGTGCATGTGCGCGCACAGGCCCGTTCACCCGACTGACCGGGAAGGGGCAGCATTTGTGACGACCGGATCGCGACTGGTTCGTTGTCGCTGGTAGAGAGCGTTTCGCCGCCCGGCGCGGGGCGGCCGACCATGACGCACGGTCCTGGTGGTGTGTTCGGTGGTACCCGTCGGCGTCGTCGCCTAGACGCACCGCTCCGTCGGCGTACCTGTTGCGCCCGGTTCCCCCCGCAGGTAGCGCAGCAGCTCTCCGTCGGGGTCCTCTGCGCCCATCTGTCCCACGGCGCCGGTGACAGCCTGGTGCAGGACGGGCGTGCCGATACGGAGAGTGTCGTGGGCGACGGCGGTGAGTTCGATCTCGATGCTGCGACGGTCGTCGCTGGACGTGCGGACGGTGATCAGGCCGCGGTCCTGCAGCCGGGCGACGAGGCGACTGGTCGCCGACTGGCTCAGCCCGACGGCGCCCGCCAGGTCGCTGAGGTACAGCGATCCCTTGCCCACCCATGTCCCACGCCGCAGCACCCCCAACGCGGAGAACTCCCGGCCCCCCAGTCCCACGTGCCGTCGCAGATCTCGTTCGATCCGCGCCTCGATGCTCCTGTGGACACGGTTCATCGCGGTCCATCGCTTGACCATCACCAGATCGTCGCTCACCGGAGACTGCTCACTCCCTGGGCCCGTCCGTCACATCGTGGGACGACCACCGTCCTGGCTGCCGCGCCCAAGGCGCGCTTTCCGGTGACCAGACAACGCAGAAGCCCTCCACGTGACAGCGGGCGGAAAACGGATCACCGCGGCATGCCTCCCCGTGGTGTGGTCAGACGAGTTCGAGACCGCCGTCGACGGTGAGCACCTGTCCCGTCGCGTGGCGTCCGGCCGGCTCCGCGAGGCGCAGGACCCAGTGGGCCACCTCCTCGGCGTGGGCGATGCGGTGCGTGGGGATGCGCTCACGCTCGTAGGCGTACATGTCGTCGGCGGCTTCGGGGCTGGGGCCGGCGTGCAGCATCACGTCGGTCCGGGTCGGCCCGGGCGCGATCGCGTTGACGCGGACGCCCTCGGCGGCGAGCTCCAGCGCCCGCCGCGCGTCAGCTGCTCCACGGCGGCTTTGGTGGCGGCGTAGTGGGCGCCCCCGGCCATCGGGCGGTGCCCGTAGGTGCTGGACAGGTCGATGATCGTGCCGGAGGTCTCGCGCAGGTGCGGCAGGGCCTCGTGCGCGAGCCGGCTCGGGGCGACGACGTTCAGGGCGAGCAGGTCGAGCACGACCAGCGGCTTCTCCCGCCGGCCCACTCCGAGCACGTGCGCACCGGCCTGCGCGAAGGCGACAGCCGTGGCCCGTCCGATGCCGACCCGGCCCCGGTGACGATCGCGACGTGTCCGGAGAGGGTTCGGTCGGTTGATTTCGTGATCACGAGACCCTCATTGTTCGAAGCTCGTCGTACATCAAACATGATGTGTAACCGTGTGCCATTGAGTCAAACATGTGATTCGGCCGGCGCGGCGGCCGGCGACCACCGGCCGCCGTTGCCTGGTGCCGGGGCCGCCGGATCGGGGCGGTGGGCTGTGGCCTTGTCCTGGCGGCCACGGGCGGCGATGCTGGGCCGATGCCGGAGCAGCACAAAAGACGACGTCAGCACAGGGACGAGAGGCAGCGGGCCGCTGACCGTTTCGCGCCGGAGGCAGGCCGCTGGGAAGTGCTCTTCGAGACCCAGGACGCGCCGGAGTGGCGCGAGCACATGCGCCGACTGCGAGCATCGGACACCCGGATCGACTGGTCCGCGACGCGGGTGGACACCTTCTGCGGGCGCCTGACGCAGCCGACCACCTACCGGCTCAGCCTCTTCGTGCCGGACGGGGTGCCCGAGCCGGGCACGGACTCGTCCGACCATTGATCGGCTGAACAGCAAGGTCCGCCCCACGGTCGGCGCCGGGCCCTGCCCTTGTCGATCGTGCTCGCATCCGGCACCTCCGACGACTTCACCACGTACGCCCGGTCCTGTGTCGTACTCCCCCGTGGTCCGTGGCCACGCGTCCACCACGTGGTGACCACGTGCTCGCCACGGACTGTCAATGGCGCGGCCCACCGCCTCCGGGCCGGAGGTTGGTTCCACGGCCGTTCCGGACGGCCCACCCCCATGCGACGCAGGAGAAGACCGTGGACACCAGCCTCATCGAAGCAAGGCGCGCACCCACCGCGCCGGACACGCACGCCATCCCGGACATCGCGGAGCTGGACGACGCGGTTGCCGTGTTCACGCGGACCCGCCCCTCGCTGCTGTACATAGCGAACCGCATCGTCGGCAGCCCGACCGAGGCCGAAGACGTCGTGCAGGAGGTCTGGCTGCGGCTGCAGGGCACCGATCGCGCGGCCGTGCACAATCCGTCCGCCCTGCTGAGGACGATCACCGCGCGGCTGGCGAAGAACGTGGCGCAGTCGGCCCGCAGACGCCGCGAGTTCAGCGCCAGTCCGTGGATACCCGATTCGGCGGACCCCGACGTGACACCGGAGTCGGTCGCCGAGCGGCGGGATTCCGTGGCACGCGGCGTCGCCCTGCTGCTGGCCACACTGACCCCCAGGCAGCGTGCGGCCTACGTGCTGCGGGAGGGGTTCGGCTACTCCTACGACAATATCGCGGCGCTTCTCCACCTCAGCGTCGTCAACGCCCGGCAGCAGGTGGCCCGTGCGAAGCAGCGGCTCGGCAGCCACCGGCACCACCAGGAGGTCGACGCCGTCACGCACCGTCGCCTGGTGCACGCGTTCCTGGGGGCCGCGCGTTCCGGCGACCTGGCGCACCTGGAGCGGGTTCTCCTGGCGGACGCCCGGTGACGGGGCCGGGAGGTTCCCGGTGCCGGTGCCGAGAGCACACGTCTGTCGGACGTGGTTCGCACAGGACAGTGGGACCATTCTCCGCGTCTCCCCGGCGCGACTCACCAGTGTGTCCCTGATGACAGGTACCCTTTTCCGTACAGTGTCATAAGGGTGGGGAAGTGAGGACGAGAGGCAGCCATGGTCCCGGCAGCTCACACGGCGCACGACATCGAGGCCACCGCTGAGAGCCTCCAGGAGGACCTGGCCCGTCTGGAGCTGCAGAAGCGGGCGCTGGAGAGGGAACTGGCCGCCATCGTCGCGCACCTCGACTCGGTCCAACGGGCTCTGAAGGCCCTGTCGGTCGTGATGGGACACTCCGCCGACCGGCCCGACACCGGGGAGACGGTGCGCGCGCACGGCTCCTCCCCCGTGGACGGGCCCGGGCAGCAGCAGTACGGAAAGCTCACCGAGCAGATCCTCGGATACTTCGCGCAGGTCCCCGATGCGAAGGTCCGGGCCCGCGACGTGGCCGCGGCACTCGGTCGTGACACCGACAGCGGAAGCATCAACGCTGTCCGCAGCACGCTGGACCGGCTTGTCGGCACGTCCCGGATCGACAGGGCCGGCCGGGGCCTGTACCGCGCCAAGTGACCTGCGGAGCCACGGTCGACGCTGTGGTTCGCCGCCGTCCGGCTTCGGGACGCTAGGCAGGCGGCGCGACGAGTGCCGGGTCCTGGTGCGAGCGGCGAAGGGCGTCGGCCACGAACCCCTCCGCCTTCAGTTCCTCGACCACCGTGTGCAGGAAGCGCACGGTCCCGGGAGCGGACTTCCGGGGAACCCCGACAGCCTGTCGGATCTCCATGAAGCGGTCCTCCAGCAGCCGGACCTGATCCGCATGTGCCGCGGCGAAGACGGACATCGGCTGCCGGATGCCCGCGGCGGCCTCCAGACCCTGCTTCAGGAACACGTCCACGCCCTCGTCGCCACGTACCACGGTCGCACGCTGCAGAGTACGGCTCAGGTAGAGGTCATAGGCGGAGCCCTGCTTGACGCCGACCCGGACGCCTGGCCGGTCGACGTCGGCGGCGGAGCGGAGATCCGAGTCCACGGGGACCGCGTACACGCCCTCGATCACCACGTACGGGGCGGTGAAGGCGACCTCTGCCTCCCGAGCCGGTTCGACAGCGAGGAAACAGAGATCCGCTCGGCCCGAGGCCATCGCCGCGAACGACTTTCGCGCGGCGTCGAAACAGACAAGCTCCACGGGCACTGCGAGACGACGGCCGATCTCACGGGCCAGGTCCACCGTGACACCGGCGGGCTGTGCGGAGGTGCCCTGCGCGAGGACGGGGTTGCCCAGGTTGATCGAGACTCTCAGCACACCTGTTGAAGCGAGGTCTTCAACGACGTCTGCGGCGACGATCTCCATGGTGTGGAGTATAGGACGGGCCCGCGGGCGGGCCCGGACGGGCCGCTCGCGCGGCTCGTCCACCCACCCGACGGCAGCGCGGGCTTCCTGTCGGCGTCGGCAGGCAGGCGGCGCGCCGATCCGTCCGCCCTCTCGTCACGCCGTCGTCGGCTTCGTGGCCAGTTCACCCCGCACGCGGGCGGCCGCACCGACCGGGACGGCGTCGGCGGCCAGCGCGGCCCGGACCAGGCGTACGGGGTGCCCGCTGACCGGCGGGTCGGCGGCGAGCGCGGACCGGATGAACGGTTCCAGCAGCGGCCAGGCCCGGCTGACGCCACCCCCGACGACCACCGTCGTGATGTCGGCGACGCCCGCGGTGATCACGATGGCGCGGGCGATGCCCGATCCGGCGGCGCGGTACACCGCGCGGGCGTCCTCGTCGCCGCCCGCCGCGGCCTCGGCGACCTCACGGGCCGTACGCCGCCGGCCGGTGCGGTCGGCGTAGCGGGCCGTGATGGAGCGGCCGGAGGCCAGCGTCTCCAGGTGGCCGCGGCCGCCGCACGAGCAGGGCAGGTCTCCGAAGCCGGGGATGTGCCCGATCTCGCCGGCCGCGCCGTGCGGGCCGGCGTACAGGGCGCCGTTGGTCCACAGGGCGCCGCCGACGCCGGTGCCGAGGGTCATGCCGAGCACGTCGGCCTCGCCGCGCACCGCCCCGCCGTACACCTCTCCGTAGAGGAAGGCGTTGACGTCGTTGTCCAGGTAGGCGGGGACGCCGAGCGCGTCCTCGACGGCGGCGGTGACGGCGAAGCCTGCCCAGCCGTGGAAGGAGTCGCTGGCGACCAGGATGCGGCCGTTCGCGGAGTCCACCACCCCGGCGGCGCCGATTCCCGCGCCCACCAGACGGCCCGGCGTACGGGCCAGCAGCGGGGCGAGGGCAGCGAGCGCGGTACCGACCATGGCCGCGCCGCCCTCCCGGGCCGGGGTGGCCGTCTCCGCCCGGTCGAGGACCGTGAGGTCGTCCGAGCAGAGCACCACCTGGGTGGTGGTGCCGCCGATGTCGATACCGGCGAACAGCGGCCGGTGGGAGGTGTGCATCGCGAGGTCCTGCGGGGTGTGGGGGGAGAGAAGGGGTCGGGTCACGCCTGGGCCTCCGTACGGCCGGCCGCGAGCGCGGCCAGGCGCTCGGCCCTGCGGCCCCGCTGCACCACCGGGTCGGGTACCGGCACGGCGGCCAGCAGCCGGCGGGTGTAGTCGGTCTCGGGGTGCAGCAGGGTCGTACCGGTGGAGCCCTGCTCCTCGATCCGGCCGGCGCGCATCACGACGACGTGCTGGGCGAAGTGCTGTACGACGGCGAGGTCGTGGGAGACGAAGAGGCAGGCGAAGCCGAGTTCTCGCTGGAGTTCGGTGATCACCTCCAGGACCGCCTCCTGCACGCTCACGTCGAGCGCGCTGGTGGGCTCGTCCGCGACCAGCAGCCGGGGGTCGAGGACCAGGGCGCGGGCCAGGCTGACCCGCTGACGCTGTCCGCCGGAGAGTTCGCGGGGCGCGCGGCGGGCGACTTCGCGGGGCAGCCGTACCCGGTCGAGGACGTCGGCGATTCTGGCCTGGCGGTCCTTGGCGGTCAGGTCGCGGCGGTGGATCCGGAGGGGTTCGGCGATGCACTCGCCGATGGTCATGCGGGCGTCGAGGGAGGCCACCGGGTCCTGGAGGACGACGCCGATGCCGGCCCGCAGCGCGCGGCGGGCCCGGGCGCGGGTACGGCCCAGGTCGGTGCCGAACAGGGAGACGGTGCCGGAGGTGGGCGCGATCAGGCCGAGCGCGACCCGTGCGGCGGTCGACTTGCCCGAGCCGGACTCGCCGACCAGTCCGAGGGTCTGTCCCGGGCCGACCCGGAAGGAGACTCCGTCGAGGGCGTGCACGGCGGTCTTTCCACGACCGAACACCACGCTGATGTCGCGCAGTTCGACCACCGCTTCGCCGGACTCGGCGGCGACGTCCGCCGGTTCGGCCACCACGTCGCGCACGTCCGCCGGTTCGGCCACCACGTCGTGCACGGCGGCCGGTTCGGTCACGGACTGGGCGGCCGTGGCCGTCTCCCCGTGGGCCACCGGCTCCGCCACCGACAGGCGCGGTACGGCGGCCAGCAGGCGTCGGGTGTAGTCGTGGGTGGGCCGCAGCAGGACGTCCTCGACCGCCCCGGTCTCCACGATCCCGCCCTGGTACATGACGGCGACGCGGTCCGCGAAGTCGGCGACGACGCCCATGTTGTGGGTGACGAGGAGCACGCCGGTGCCGGTCTCGACGGCGAGCCGGCGCAGCAGGTCGAGGATCTCGGCCTGCACCGTGACGTCGAGGGCCGTGGTGGGCTCGTCGGCGATGAGCAGTCGGGGCTCGTTGGCGATGGCCATGGCGATGACGACGCGCTGGCGCTGTCCGCCGGAGAGCTGGAACGGGTAGGCGCGGGCCCGCCGCTCCGGTTCGGGGATGCCGACCCGGCGCAGCAGGTCGACGGCCTCGGCGGCCGCGTCCTTGGCGCTCACCTCGCGGTGGTTGCGGATCACTTCGGCGATCTGCTTCCCGATGCGGGTGAGCGGGTCGAGCGCGGTGGCCGGCTCCTGGAACACCATGGAGGCGGTTCTGCCGCGCAGTGCCGCGAGGCCGTTCTCCGAGGCGCCGACGATCTGGGTGCCGGCGATGACGGCGCTGCCGGTGGCGCGGGCGTTCCCGGTGAGCAGGCCCATCGCGGCGAGCGCGATGGTCGACTTGCCGGAGCCGGACTCGCCGACGAGGGCGAGTGTCTCGCCGGGCCGGACCTGGAGGGACACGCCCTTGACCGCGGGCACGTCGCCGGTCTCGGTGGTGAAGACGACGCCGAGGCCGTCGAGTTCGAGGATCGGTTCGGGTTCGGCCGCCGTGGTGCGGGCGGCGGAGCCGTCGGTGGTGGCGGTCATCCGCGTCCCCTCACATCGAATGCGTCGCGGAGGCCGTCCCCGATCGCGTTGAACGCCCACACCACCAGGATGATGGCCAGGCCGGGCGGCAGGATCAGCCACCAGTAGCCGGAGTAGGCGGCGGTGAGGCCGGCGGAGAGCATGCCGCCCCAGTCGGTCTGCGGCGGCCGTACTCCCATGCCCAGGTAGGAGACGTAGGCGACCAGCAGGATGGCGTCGGCGACCTGGAAGGTGGCGGCGACGATGACGGTGGAGACCGAGTTGGGCAGGATGTGCCGCAGGATGGCGCGGGCGTGCGTGCCGCCGATGGCGCGCAGGGTCAGCACGTAGTCCCGGTTCTTCAGGGTCAGGGTCTCGGCGCGGACCAGCCGGGAGGGCACCAGCCAGGACACCAGGCCGAGGATGAGGACGAGTCCGCCGAGGCCCGGTGTGGTGATGGCGGAGACCACCAGCAGGATGAACAGCGCGGGGATGGCGATGCCGGCGTCGACGATCCGCATCATCAGGGCGTCGATCCAGCCGCCCGCGTAACCGGCGGCCGCGCCCCACAGCGTGCCGATGCAGGTGGCGAGGACGCCCGCGGCGAGGCCGACGATGAGCGAGACCTTGCCGCCGTACATGAGCCGGCCCAGCTCGTCGTGGCCGACGGCGTCGGTGCCGAGCCAGTGGGCGCCGCTGGGGGCGAGGTTGACCTGTTCGAGCAGGGTGTGGGTCTGGTCGGTGGAGTACACCAGCGGACCCACGAAGCAGAACAGGAAGAAGAGGACCACGACGGCGAGGCCGACGACGGCCAGCCTGTTGCGCAGGAAGCGGCGGACGGCCAGGCGGGTGCCGGTGGCCTCGCGCGGCTCGGTGGCCTTCGTCGGGACCGCGTCCGGCTGGATGACGGCGCTCATGCCCGGCCTGCCTTCACTCGGGGGTCGATGATCCGCTGGACGATGTCGGCGAGCAGCGTGCCGGTGACGGTGGCGACGGCGATCACCAGGACGCAGCCCAGCAGGACCGGGTAGTCGGAGGACTGGGCCGCCGTCCAGAACAGCAGCCCCATGCCGGGGTAGTTGAACAGCTGCTCGACGACGAGCGCGCCGCCGAAGAGGACGGGGATGTAGTAGCCGAGCATGGCCACCACGGGGGTCAGCGAGTTGCGGAACACGTGCCGCGCGAGGATGGCGCGGGAGCGGGAGCCGCCCGCCCTGGCCGTGCGGACGTAGTCCTCGGAGAGGTTCTCCAGGGTGGCCGCGCGCATGTACCGGCTGAACACGGCGATCATGGAGGCCGCGCCCGCGAACACCGGCAGCACCAGGCCCTGCGGGTCGGAGAACACCTGCCCCACGGTCTCCCCCTGCGGGGCCTGCGAGGGGAACCAGGCCAGTTCCTGGCTGAAGACCAGCACCAGGATCAGTCCGAGGAAGTACACGGGCGTGGAGTAGGCGATGAAGCTGAGGGTGGTGATGACGTAGTCCGTGGCCTTGTTGCGGCGCACGGCCTGCCACATGCCCAGCGGGATCGCGAGGACGAGGCCGACGACGGCCGACAGCAGGGTGAGGACCAGGGTCTTCGGCAGCCGTTCGCCGATGAGCTGGGAGACCGGCTCGTTGAGGGTGTAGGAGGTTCCCAGGTCGCCCTGCAGGAGCCGGCCGAGGTAGTGGAAGTACTGCACGGGCAGGGGCCTGTCGAGGCCCTGTTCGTGGTTGAAGCTCGCGATCTGCTGGGCGGTGGCCTGGGGGCCGAGGATCCCGCGGGCGGGCCCTCCGGGGAGCGCGTGCAACAGGCCGAAGACGACGACGGTCACGATGACGATCACCGCGACGGCCTGGAGGACGCGTCTGATCAGGTACGAGGAAGTGCTCATGTGTTTTCCGGTCGCTTCGTCTCCGTGGCGCGCTGGGCGTCACCTGGACAGGGGCGTCACAACGACTGGCCGTCGGTGCGGCGCGGGTGCGCGAGGGGTGCGCGCGGGCCTCGGGCGGCCGGCCGTGGGGCCGGGCGCCGTCGGCCCGCGCGGGCACCGACCGGGCCTACTTGGTCCACTTCCACATGGCGGGGTGGAAGTTGGCGAGCGAGTCCTGGGCGAAGCCGCCGAGGCCGTTGCGGACCACGGAGATCTGGTAGTCGGGCTCCGGCAGCCAGATCACGGGGAGGTCCTTGGCGAGTGCGGCGCTGTAGTTCTGCACCGCCTCGTCCGAGGACGACGTGGTGGTCTGCGTGATCAGCTTGTCGACGGCGGGGTTGGAGTAGCTGCCGAAGTTGGAGCCGCCACCGGTGGCGAAGAGCGAGTCACCGCTCGGGTAGGCGGGGAAGTACCAGCTGCCCGCGGTGCCGAAGAAGGACAGCTGCCAGGAGCAGCTCGCCTCGCCGGACTTGCACTGGCCGGCCTGCGACAGCACGGAGTTGACCGGCGCGGTCTTGATGCCGAACTTGATGCCGGTCTTCGCGAACGACGACTGGAGGGCGCTCATCATGTTGTCGGTCACGGTCGAACCGGACTGGGACAGCACCTGCATCTCGAACTTGGTGCCCTTGTCGACGCCCGCGCCGCACTGGTTCGCGCCGGTGCCGGGCTCGTTGCACACCATCGTGCCGCCCTGCTCGGTCCAACCGTGGTCGGTGAGCAGCTTCTTCGCCTTGGCGGTGTCGA
Organism: Streptomyces sp. NPDC086777; assembly: GCF_040702065.1. NCBI lineage: Bacteria > Bacillati > Actinomycetota > Actinomycetes > Kitasatosporales > Streptomycetaceae > Streptomyces > Streptomyces sp. NPDC086777. The sequence continues at coordinate 112,290 of NZ_JBFBJI010000019.1, forward strand.
AGGGGTACGGGTTGTTCTTCTGGTCGGCCGAGACGAAGGACGACTCCTGGCCCTGCGGGATCGGGCCGTAGGTGGAGACGGCGCTGCCGTTGAAGACGACCTTGGAGAGCGTGGTCTGGTCGACCGACATCTGGATCGCCTGGCGGGCGTACAGCTGCTTGAACACCGGTCCCATGGACGGGTTGTTGAAGTTGTACGGCATGTAGGTGATCGCCCAGCCGCTCCACGGCTGCACCGAGTAGCCCTTGGCCTTGAAGGAGGCTTCCTGGCTCAGGTCGGAGGCGTTGATGTAGCCGTAGTCGACGGTGCCGGCGCGGAGGGCGTTCTCCTCGGCCTCGGTGGTGGTGAACGGCAGCAGGTTGACGTTCTTGATGTTGGCCTTGCCGCCGCCGTCGTACTTCGCGTTGGCGGTGAGTTCGACCCGGCCGGCGGTGGAGAACGACTTGATGGTGTACGGGCCGCTGACCGTCTTCCACAGCGGGTCGGTCGCGTAGCCGGATATCTTCTTGGCGGCGTTGTTGAGGTACGTCCAGACCTGCTTGGCGCCGGCGGGCGTGCGGTCGAGGTCGGAGACGGCGCCCGAGTCGCTGGTCTTGTCCCAGGCGTGCTGCGGGATCGTGCGGATCATGCTCAGCTCGTTGGCGAGCATCCACTGCTGGTTGTAGACCTTGTCGAAGGTGATCGTGAAGTGCGTGTCGTCGACCGTCTTGAAGGACGTCCAGTTGTCCGGGGCCTTGCCGGGGCTGTAGCTGGCCCAGTCGGCCTTGTTCGCCTTGACGAGGTTGAACCAGAACTCGACGTCGCGCGAGGTGATCGGCTTGCCGTCGCTCCAGTGGCGCTGACCGAGGGTGATCGTCACGCTCTTGCCGTCGGCGGCGAACTTCGCGTCGGTGGCCAGCGAGTTGTCCTTGTTCCAGCCGACCTTGCCGGTGGAGCCGTCGTACGAGATCAGCGGCTCCCAGACGGCCTGGGAGATGGAGGAGTTGTTGGTGTTGAGGTGCGCGGCGGTGCCGATCGGGAGGATCCAGTTCGGCGTGAAGTTCGCCGGGAGGGCGTAGTTGATCGTGTCCGACGACGCCGATCCGGACGACGAGGTGCCACCGCCGGAGCAGCCGGTGACCAGCGCGCCGGTGATGACGGCGGCACCCGCGACGAGGGCCCAGCGGCGGCCGGGGGCCGTGGGAGCAAGGAACATGGCTCTCCTCAGAGTGAAAGGACCCGCAAACGTCATGGGAGGACCCAAACCGGCGCCGCGGGGTCGGCGCTGCGTACGGCGACAGTCAACGACGGACGCGTCGAACAAACAAACAAGAATGAATAACAAATAAGTTACTGCGTTTTCGAAAAAAGCCGGAACCGCTCACCATGGGTGCAATAGACGATACTTTTGTGATGATTTGTACGACCTCGGCCATGCGTCATCACCCTCGGTCGTCTCCACGGAACCGTTCCCCACGTGCCGGATCGGGCGTACTGTCTCCGGCACACCCATCACTGCGGAAGTTACTTCGTACATGACCGAAATAAGTGCACGGGACCGCAAGAGCAACAAGGGCGTGAACCCGAAGGGCGCCGCCCTGGCCACCCGGGTCCTCGAACTCGTCGCGTCGGGGCAGGCGTCGTCCCGCGCCGAACTCGCGCAGCTCCTCGGCACGGCCCCCTCCACCATCTCCCTCACGGTGGCCGAGCTGGTCGAGCGCGGGCTCATCGCCGAGGAGGGCACCCAGTCCTCGACCGGGGGCCGCCCCCGCCGGGTGCTCAGGGCCGGCAGCACCGACGAGTACGCCGTGGCCGCGGACGTCGGCGGCCGGCACGCCCGGATCGGTGTCGTGCTGCCGGGCAACGGCGTCCGCGACGTCACCAACGTGCCCTTCGAGGTCGCGGACGGCCCCGAGGCGGCGTTGCCGAGGCTTGCCGAGCACCTGGAGTCCCTCGCCCAGCAGCGCGGACGCGACCGGCTCCGGGGCGTCGGGCTCTCCCTGCCCGGACCGGTGGACGTGAGCGCCGGCGCCGTCGTCCTGCCCTCGCGGATGCCCGGCTGGAACCGCTTCCCGGTGGCCGCCTGGCTGGAGGAACGCTTCGGTGTCCCGGCCGTCGTCGACAACGACGCCAACTGCATGGCGGTCGGCGAGCAGAGCGTCCGGCCCGCCGAGCACCGCCGGACGATCACTGTGAAGATCGGTACGGCGATCGGCGCCGGCGTCATCATCGACGGCAACCTCTACCGGGGCGCGACGGGGGCGGCCGGCGACATCACCCACATCCGCATCGCCGACGGCGCCGACATCCCCTGCTCCTGCGGCAACACCGGCTGCCTGGAGACCGTGGCGTCCGGCGCGGCGCTCGTCCGCATCCTGCACGAGCGCGGGGTGGACGTGGCCAGCACCGAGGACGTGGTCCAGCTCGCCACCGACGCCGACCCGGAGGCCACCCGGGCCGTCCGCCGGGCCGGCGACCACCTCGGCCGGGTGCTCGCGGCCAACGTCAACTTCTTCAACCCGGACGCCGTCTACCTCGGCGGCATCCTCTCCACCCTGGAGCCGTTCGTCGCCGCGGTGCGCAGTCAGCTCTACGAGAGCTGCCACCCGCTGTCCACCGAGCACCTCACCATCGAGCGGGCCATCCTCGGCGCCGACGCCGGTCTCGTCGGGGTCGGGCTGTTCGCCCTCCAGCGTGCCCTGGCCCGCGCCCTGGGCGACGCCGGCGGCGACGGCACCGAGCGGTTCCACACCGCCGCACCTCCCCGCAGGAACTGACACGCCGCAGGGACCTCCACCCCCCAGCACCGCCCACTCCGCACCACTCCGCACGAGGAGCCATGACGCACACCCGCACCGCCGTCGCCCGCCCCGTCATCGCCGTCGCCGGTCTCGGCATCGAGTCCTCCACGTTCTCCCCCGCCCGCACCGGGGCACCCGCCTTCCATCCCGCGCGCGGCGACGAGGTGTTCGCCCGGTACCCCTTCCTCGCCCCGGGCGAGGAGCTGCGCGAGGCCGCGGAATGGCACGGCGCGCTGGTAGGCAAGTCGTTGCCGGGCGGCACCGTGACCGCCGCCGCCTGGACCGCGCTCACCGACGAACTGATCGAGCGCCTCGCCGCGCTCCCCCGGCTGGACGGCCTCTGGTACGACATCCACGGCGCCATGACCGTGGAAGGGATCGACGACGCGGAAGCCGTGCTGCTGGAGCGCGTGCGCGCCACCGTCGGCCCGGACGTGATCGTCTCCACCTCGATGGACCTGCACGGCAACGTCTCCCGTGAACTCGCCCACCGCAGCGACCTGATCACCTGCTACCGGATGGCACCGCACGAGGACCACATGGAGACCAAGGAGCGCGCCGTGCGCAACCTGGTCGACCTCCTGGTCTCCGGCGCCCCCCGCCCGGTCAAGGCGTGGGTGCCGGTCCCCGTGCTGCTGGCCGGCGAGCAGACCTCCACCCGGATCGAACCCGCGAAGAGCGTGTACGCGGCGGTCGACGAGGTCGAGGCCACCGCGGGCGTGACGGACGCCGCGATCTGGGTGGGCTACGCCTGGGCGGACGAACCCCGCAACCGCGCGGTGGTGGTCGTCACCGGCGACGACACGGCCGCGGTCTCGGCCGGTGCCGAACGGCTGGCCCGCGGTTTCTGGGACGCCCGGGACGCGTTCGACTTCGTCGCCCCGACCGGGACGTACGACGAACTCCTCGACGAGGCCCTCGCCTCCGACCGGCGGCCGTACTTCATCAGCGACACCGGTGACAACCCGACCGCGGGCGGTGCCGGCGACGTCACCTGGGGGCTGACCCGGCTGCTGGAGCGGCCCGAGTTCCAGAAGGAGGACGGCCCGACCGTCATCTACGCCTCGGTGCCCGGGCCCGCGGCGATCGAGACCGCCGTCGCGGCCGGCGTCGGCGCCACGGTCACCGTCACCGCCGGCGCCGAGGTCGACGACCGGCACGCGGGACCCGTCACCCTGACCGGTGTGGTGCACGCGATACGGCACGGCGACCGGGACGCCGAGACCGAGGTCGTCGTCCGGGTCGGCAGCGTGCACGCGATCCTCACCAGGCTGCGCAAGCCGTACCACCACGAGCACGACTTCACCGACCTCGACCTCGACCCGCGCTCCGCCGACATCGTGATCGTCAAGATCGGCTATCTGGAGCCGGAGCTGTTCGACATGTCGGTCGGCTGGAAGATGGCCCTCACCCCCGGCGGCGTCGACCAGGACCTGGTGCGTCTCGGCCACCGCCGCATCCGCCGCCCGATGTTCCCCTTCGACCGCGGCATGGCCACGCCGGACCTGACGGCCCGGATCATCCCGGCCTCCGACCGGCCGCTCACCGGGGACGACGAGTGAACGGGCCCACCGTGCCCGCACTGGAGATCGCCGTCACCTCTCCGGCCGGCGCCCGCGTCGCCCTGGCCCAGGGAGCCGATCGCGTCGAACTCTGCACCGGTCTGGAGCTCGGCGGTCTGACCCCGTCGGCCGCCCTGGTCGAGGCGGTCGCCGCCGTGGGCCTCCCGGTCCAGGCACTGGTCCGGTGCCGGCCGGGCGACTTCGTCTACGACGCCGAGGACATCGCGCTGATGGCAGCCGAGGTGCGGTCCGTGATCGCCTCCGGCGCCTCCGGTGTGGTGGTGGGCGCGCTCGCCGCCGACGGCACCCTGGACACCGAGGCCGTCGTCCGCCTCGCCGCCGCGGCGCAGGACGCCGGCCGGCCCGTCGAGGTGACGCTGCACCGCGCGGTCGACGTGTCCGCGGACCCCGTGGCCACCGCGGCGCTGCTGCCCGCGCTGGGGCTCACCCGGGTGCTCACCTCGGGCGGCGCCCCGGCCGCCGGACAGGGGCTGGAGCGCCTGGCCGCCATGGTCGAGGCCGCGCCCGGTGTGCAGGTGATGGCGGGCGGCGGGGTCCGGCCGTCCGACATCCCGGCGTTGACGGCCACCGGGGTGGCCGCCGTGCACCTGTCGGCGAAGCGCCGCGCGCAGCCCCGGCGCGGGGCCGCGTGGGTTCCGCTCGGCGCCTCCAGTTCGACCGCCGACCAGGACACGCATTTCGTCACCGACCCGGCGGCGGTCGCCGAGGCCAGGAGGATGCTGGAGACCGGCACGACGGTCTGACCGTCCCGGCGAACCGCGGTCGGCCGAGACCGCGGTGAGCCGGCCGGGGCCGGTCGCGGCAGGGCTCCTTCGATTTCCCTGGCCACGGGTCCACCGGGGAAGGGGTGTTGCGCGGTTCCGAGGGCACCCTGGGCGCGCTCCGGGGACGGTCCGTGCCCCTTGGGGCACCGCGTGCCCGGCAGTGGCTCAGGCGTCCGGTCACGGCTTCACCATCAAGCCTCTGACCTGGCCTTTCCTCTGAAAATCCCTATGCTGGAGCCCTGTTGCCGGACAGTCACGCAGGGGGATTTCGTGAGCGAGGACGCCGTCGGGTACGACGCCACCCACATCGAGGTGCTGGAGGGGCTGGAGGCCGTTCGGAAGCGGCCCGGTATGTACGTCGGCTCGACCGGCGAACACGGGCTGCACGAGCTGGTGTTCCTGCTCGTCGGCCGGGCTCTGCAGGGGGCGCCGGCCGGCCGTGGACGTACCGTCGACGTCGCCCTGCTGCCCGAGGGCCGCGTGCGGGTCGCCGACGACGGGCCGGGGGTTCAGGTCGAGGCCGCCGGGGGTGGGCCCGGCGCCGGACTCGAGTCGCAGATGACGCTCCTGTACGCCGGGGGCACGCGGCCCCTGGACCGGCACAGCGTGATCGCAAGCCGCTTCGCCCTCGGTCCTGCCGTGGCCAACGCGCTGTCCGCCCGTCTGCGGGCCGAGGTGTGGCGTGAGGGGTTCCACTGGGTGCAGGAGTACGCGCGTGGTGCGCCTGTCGGGCCGCCGGTACCGTACGGACCGACGACCCGGACCGGAACCACGATCACCTTCCGGCCCGACCCCGGGGTTTTCGGCACTGCCCGGTGTTCCTTCGACGCGCTGGCGGAGTGTTTCCGGGAACTCGCCTTCGTCAACCGGGGTGTGCAGCTTTCCCTCACCGACCGGCGCGGAACGGGCACGACCCGGTCCGTACGGTGCCGGTTCCCCGACGGTCTGCGGGACTTCGCCGCCTTCCTGACCGGGCGGACCGCGGCCGCCGCCGAACCGGACATCACCGGCTTCGAGAAGGAGGATCCTCGGATGGCCGGGACGATGGAGGTGGCGATGACGTGGACGAGCACACCCGGAGGGCACATCCGGAGCTTCGCCAACAGCTCATCCACCCCGCAGGGCGGCACCCATGTCGCAGGCCTGCTCGACGGGCTGGCAGCCGCGGTCAACGCGTTCGCGCGGGAGCGACGGCTGCTGGCGCCCGAGGAGCCCGACCTCGGCCCCGACCGGATCGGCGCACACCTCACGGCGGTGGTCTCGGTGAGACTCGACCGTCCCGAGTTCAAGGGCGCCACCCGTGGATTGCTGGGCGGGACCCTGGTACGCGACTGCGTCCGGGAAGCGGTCCAGGACCACATGGCGGCGTGGCTGCGGGAGAACCCGAACCCTCCCGCGGCCCTGCTCACCGGCGCCGACCCGTTCCCGGGATCCGGCGGGCCGGTGACCTGATCGTCCGCGCCTCGGATCCGCGCGGAAGCCGGGTGTCACACCGGCCGGTGCTCGGCGGTCTGATGGGAGAGGCCCGGCTTTCGGCGGGCCGCACGGGCGCGTCACCCGCGCATGTCGCAGGAAAGGACCCGAGCCATGTCGTATCCCTACCCGCAGCAGAAGTACTGGGGCGTGGACGGGGAGGTCAGCGCCGTTTTCCGCCCTGCGCTCACCCCGCCGGACAGCGGGGTGAGCGGCACCGGAAAGGACGCCCTCCACTACCTGGCGACCACGGACGTCACCCGGGGCGAGTTCGGTCTGTACCGGGTGGAGATGAGGCCGAGGGCCGGCGGTCCGAAGACGCACTTCCACCGGCGTATCTCGGAGTCCTTCTACATCCTGGAAGGCACCGTGCGCGTGTTCGACGGTGTGCAGTGGGTCGACGCGCGCAAAGGTGACTTCCTGCATGTGCCGCAAGGCGGCCTGCACGCCTTCCGCAACGACTCCGACGCCCCGGCGGACATGCTGCTGCTGTTCACGCCGGGCGCGCCGCGCGAGGAATACTTCGAGCAGGTGTCGCAGCTCGCGCACGCGTCGGAGGAGGAGCGCGCCGCGTTCTTCGACAAGCACGACTCCTACTTCGTGGAGTAGCCGGATCAGCGGCGGGGCGCCGGCCGAGTCGTCGGGCCGGCGCCCCGTGGCACGCCTCGACCCGGTCGCTGCGCGGTCCGGCGGAGTGCTACCGGGGAGCGGTCGCGCGGGAGGGATCGGCGGGCCGCGGCAGCTCGACTCCGTCGACGTACAGGTCGACGTGTTCGTTGTAGAAGGCGACGAGGCCGGCCACGCGGTTGGCGTGGATGGTCGGGAAGTCGTAGGCCCAGGCGATGTCCTCGTGGGCGCCGTTCGGGCCGTCGAAGGACCAGTACCCGCTCGTCGTCCCCTTGTACGGGCACTGGGTGACCGTGGCCGAGTGTCGCAGCTCGGCCCAGTCGACGTACATGCGCTCGATGTAGTACCGCGTCGGCAGCCCCGTTTCGAACAGCTTCACGCAGTTGGGCGCGTCCGCCAGCACGACCCCGTCCACCTCCACGCGGACGCTGCTCGACGAACGCAGGGCGTCCACCCGGGAGTAGGGGCTCCTGGGGTGCACGAAGACCGGCTCGTCCTCCTCGAACCAGGAGTCCAGCGCGTTCCATTCGAACCGCACGGTCCCGTGCAGGGAACTCGGGGCGTCCGCGTCCCACACCCATGCCGCGCCCTCGCGGACCTCGGAGCCGACCCGCAGGGTGTGCCGGCGGGCGGAACCCGCACCGTGGTGCTCGGTGTGATGGTCGTCGACGAGCGCTCCGTCGACCAGGTCCTCGACCGGGATGCTGAACTGCGGGTAGGCGCGCCATTCCCACACGTAGAGCGCACGGCGGCTGTCGAAGACGACCCTGCCTCCGATGACACCCCGGACGCGACGCGGCACGGGCTCGACGTGCCCGACCGGGACGATCAGGCTCGGGTGCAGAACGCTTTCGGTTGCCATGGGGGTACCTCTCCGGGATCGGAACGGATCATGGGCTTCGGTGGCGTGCCCGCGCTGACCGTGGTCGCGAGAACCGCCCGCCGCCCCTTCCACAGACCGAACGGGCGCCGGATCCGTGACGGCGTCAGGTGCTGCGGCCGAACCGCCGGACCGCGCTGTCACAGAGCGAACTCGTACACGGTCAGTCCTGGTGCCCGGCCTCCGGCAACGAAGGGATGACGCACCATGGCGTCTCACGGCGAGCTCCCGGCTCCTGAGCACGGCCTCCTCCTGTCCCACTTCCTCACCGTACGTGACGTCGCCGTCTCGCGGCGGTTCTACGCCGACGTCTTCGGCGGCGAGGTGGTGATGGACGAGAACCCGGCGATCGTGCAGATCGCCAACAGCTGGATCATCATGAATCCCGGCGGCGGACCGACCCCCGACAAGCCCGGCGTCACCCTGGAGGTGCCGCAGGACGGTGCGCGGGTGTCGGCGTTCCTCAACGTGCGCGTCGCCGACATGGCCGCTTTCTACGCGCACGCCGTCGCCCAGGGCGCCCGGTTCCTCACCGAACCCGTCGACCGCGCCTCCGAGCTGCGCTGCTACCTGCGCGACCCCGACGGCTACCTCATCGAGGTGGGCCAGTCCACCGGCCTGGTCAAGGGCATCAAGGCCGCCCCGGCAGGTCCGGAGGAGTAGGGGCGGGCACCGCACCGTTCCGTTCGCCGCCTGCTTCCGTTCCCGTCCGGGCGCCCGAGGTGGCGAAGGCTCGCCCCGGCGGGCCGGGCGGGGGCCAGGAGGCGGCCGCCCGACCGTGTTGCGGCCCGCCGTGACGTCCGCCTCCTCCTGTCACAGCCGCGCCGGCTGCGCGGTCAGGGTGAGTGACGGCCCACGACGGCCGTAGCGACGATCCGACGCCGAAAGGACGCCCGCCATGAACCCGGACTCCGATGTCACGCTTCCCCTGGCCGCCGAGGCCGCCGCGCTCGCGGCCCACGCCGTGCTGCTCGGGGAGGCGATCGAGATGCTCGACGCCGACATCAAGGCGGCGAGGGAGCGCCTGGCGCGGCTGCGCGACGCGGCCTGCTCCGGCCCGGACGCCGTCGCCTCCCCGCCGAGTCCGCGCAGCCGGTTTCCCTGACCTCGTGCCGCGTCGACCAGGCCGCGGCCGCCCGGAACGCGCGGACACATGAGGCGACCCCGTGTGACAGCGTGTGTCACATCATGGGCGCCCCTCACCCAGCAGTCACACCTTTCGAAGGGCATGCTGGGGACACACTGCTAGCATGGGCGGTGACCAGGTCAGAGGGGACGTTTCATGCACGGCGGCGCCGGATCCGAGGCCCTTGATCAAGCGACCAGGGAATTCCTCACGGCCCGGCCGCGGCTCTTCGGCATCGCCTACCGTGTGCTGGGCAGCGCGGCGGAGGCCGAGGACGTGGTCCAGGAGACCTGGCTGCGGTGGCAGAACACCGACCACTCGAAGGTGCACGAACCCGCCGCCTTCCTCGCCACGACCGCGATCCGCCTGGCGATCAACGTGGCCCGGTCCGCCCGGGTGCGGCGGGAGTCCTACATCGGCCCGTGGCTTCCCGAACCCGTGGACACCCGCAACGACCCCCAGCTCGGGGCCGAGCGGGGCGAGGCCGTGGAGATGGCCGTTCTGCTGCTGATGGAGAAGCTGAACCCGGTGGAGCGCGCCGCCTACGTGCTGCGGGAGGCCTTCGACTACTCCTACGCGCGGATCGCCGACATGCTGGAGACCAGCGAGGCGAACGCCCGCCAGCTGGTGAGCCGCGGGCGCAGGCACCTGGCCGCCGAGCGCAGGGAGCAGGTCAGCCCGCAGGCCCATCGGCGTTTCCTCGAGGTGTTCCTGTCGGCCGCGCAGACCGGGGACATGACGGTGCTGGAGGACGTGCTCACCGCGGAGGTGGTCAGCTACGCGGACGGCGGCGGCATGCGCGGGGCGTCCAGGATCCCGGTCGTCGGACGGTTGCACGTCTCGCGGTACCTCGCCGCGTTCGCGCCGCGCTTCTGGCCGGGGAAGGAGATCCGCTGGGTCGAGGCGAACGGCCGGCCCGCGGTGCTGGTGTCGTCCGACGGGCAGGCCGTGGCCCTGCTCTGCGTCGACGTCTCCGTGGCCGGCATCGACCGGCTCATGTGGGTGATGAATCCCGCCAAACTCCTGCCGTACACGGCGTCCCTGGCCGACTGAGGGCCGCACCTGCCGCGCGGCCGGCCGACGGCGACCGGGCCGGCGCGGGGGCGGTGCGCGTCGCTCGACCGGTTCGGGCGCTGCCCCGCCCGACGACCGCCGAGGCGCCGCGGCACGGGTCCCTGTCACATATGCGAGGCCGGCGCTGTCCATAGGGATGTCGACGACGACTTCCGAGGACGCCCGGCGCGGCCGGGTGCCCGGGGCAGACGGGCGGTGGAACATGATCACGAGACACGGCGGGAGCCAGGTCTTCCGCATCACCACGGCGAGGCAGGGACTTCACGAGGACGTCCGCGGCCGTCAGCGCCGTTACGTCGCCTCCATGTCCGTGCGCACGGTCTCGGTGATCCTGGCGGCCACCCTATGGAACGTCGAACGGTACGTCGCGCTCGTCGCCCTGGTCCTCGGCGTCCTGCTGCCCTGTGCGGCCGTCGTCGTCGCCAACGCGGGCCGCGAAGGCGGCGCCGCCGCACCCCTGCCGACCTTCGACCCCGCCCCTTCCCGCCCGATGCTCTCCCTGCCGCCCGACGGCGCACCCGCGACGACGCCGCCTCCCCACGATCGCGAGGGCGGGCGCGGCCCTCGCGGTTAGCGGGCCGCCTCCCACCGGTGGCGGCGGCCCGTGGTCCCGCGAGGGCCCGGCTGCTTCACCCGTCGTGTCTCACCAGGGCGCCGGGGCCGGTGGCGGGACCACCGGGGGCCGGTCGTCGCAGGTGATGGTGTTCGGCAGCTCCCAGGACGCCAGCCAGGGGCCGGCCGTCCCGCCGCCGTCGTTGCCGCCGAGGTCGTTCACGGCGAACTCGGAGCCGGAGGCGGGGAAGTTGAAGGATCCGCAGTTGTTGATGCCGACCGCTCCGACGCCACGGGCGTCCACGTTCTCGAAGGACGCGGATCCGGCGGAGCGGGCGCTGAGCACGGAGGTACCGGTGCCGTCGACGCGGATGTCCTTGAAGCGGACCCCTCGGATCGCGTACTTGTCCTTCACCGGGAAGTCGGAGACCAGCATGATCGCGTTGTAGGTGTTGTCGAGGAAGTGGTCGCCGGTGACCTGGATGTCGGCGTCGATGTCGCGTTCCAGGGCGTAGAACCAGATCGCGCCCAGGCCGATCTTCCAGTTGAGCTCGAACGGCCCTGAGCGGACGGTGGTGTTGTCCGTGATCCTCAGGCGGCCGGTGAACGGCTCCGCGCCGAACCGGGAGCCGACCTGGATGGCGCTGCCCTCTCTGATCGGGTCGGCTATGAGGTTCCCTGTGACCGTGTTGTCGGTGCCGCCGTACAGGGCGATGCCGTTGGCGAGGACCGGGGTCTGCACGGTGTTGTGGGCGAAGACGTTGCGCGCGTCGCCCGTCTTCTCCGACCACATCGCCAGGCCGTCGTCGCCGGTGTTGCGGACGAAGGTGTCGGAGACACTCGAATCGGTGACGCCGGTATGGAAGTTGAGGCCGTCGGCGATCTGGTCGGCGATCTGGGTACGGGTGATGCGCAGACGGGTCATCGGGCCGTCGAACCACATGCCGACCTTGGTGTGGTGGAGGTAGAGGCCGTCGATCGTCGAGTCGCTGAGCGCCCCGCCGATGGCGTTGACCTGGTCGGTGTCGATGCGTTCGCGTACGTCGCCCTCGACGGCGAAGCCCGACAGGTGGACGTCGCGGCTGCCGCCGTCCGCGGCGTCCTTGCCGTAGAAGCCGACCCCGGTGTGGACCGAGCCGTCGGGGGCGGGGCTGTCGAGGGTGACCTGGTGGCCCTTGACGATCGTGTACCAGCTGCCGGCCCCGACGATCGTCACGTCGTCCACGATGATGTGACGGTTCACCTGGTACGTGCCCGGCGGCAGGTACACCTTGAGGTGCCGCTTCCCGGCGTAGGCGATCGCCCGGTCCAAGGCGTCGCCCGCGTCACGCCGGCCGGTGGGGTCGGCTCCGAAGGCGACGACGTCCACGGCGTGCTTCTCGACGTGGGGCGCGCCGACGAGTTGTGTGTCGAGCAGATCGATGACGGTCCAGGCGGCCCTGCTGTTCCTGGGCACGGTGAGGCGGACGGTGTCCCCGGCCGCGTACCGCTTGCCGAGCAGCAGTCTCTGCTCGTCGTAGAAGTGGCTCGGCCGGAACGGCTTGTCGATGGTGGGCGCCGGGGTGGTGGCGGCGGGAACGCACCCGCATTCGGTGATCCACCAGTCGGGGTGCAGCAGGTCGCCCTGGGGGTCGTTGCTGAACGGGTACTGGTTGTAGAGCCAGGAGTACTGCGAGGTGAGGGTCATCGTGGTGGGGTGGCGGCCGTCCACGAAGACGTCGAGGGGTGCCGTGATGCCGCCGCCCGTGGGGGCGTCGGGGATGCTGTACCGCACGGTGAGAGCGTTGGCCGCGCGGGGCAGGGTGAACTCGACGTACTGGCCGGGCTCCAGGCGCACCGCGGAGCGGCCGGACGCCTCCGAGGGCAGCGTGTAGGCGGTGCGGTCGGGGCCGATCACGGTGCCGTCCGTCGCCGCGTTCTCCGCCTCCTGTTCGTCGAAGTCCACCGCGGCGCCCCGCCCCGCGACGAGGGCGGGAACGAGTCCGGCGCGGGTCACCGCCGGGGAGCCCGCACGGCCGGCGTGCCACGGCGCCGCCGGGGCCGGAGCGCCAAGTCCGAGCACGAGTCCGGCGGTCGCCGCGGTCAGCGCCACCAGGGTCCGGGCCGGTCTTCGCACACGGTCGCTCAGCCGTTCCGCAGCCTTGTGATGGGTGTACCGCGCCATCGGATTCTCGTTTCTCTGGGAGCGGAGGTCACCGAGGGCAGCTCGGTGCGCGGCGGCACGACGGGACGGGCCGTGCCGCTGCGTACCGGGACATTAGGGCGCGACCGGACGGCCGGACAAGACGGCGGACACTTCTTTCCATCACGCCGTAGGGTTTCTGCAAGTAATTGTAGATTACTTGCGCCGGTTTACGTTCCGCGGAGTGACACGCTGACGTCTCGGGACGGGCCGGCGGGGGCGCCGCGCGGTGTCGTACGTCCACTCGCGCCGGCGGGACGACGACGTCGACGCGGACGGCGGCGACCGGGTCGGTGACCGTCTTGGCGTCGAGGTCTCCGGCCGGCGAATGATCCGCCGTCGCCGAACCCGGCGTTCCGCTGGACCAGCTCAGCCGTGTCGATCACTGTGACGACAGCCCCTCTGCGCTGAGGCCCGACCCTCGGCGACGGCACCTCCGGACACCCCCGCCCTGGACCGCCACCGCCCCTCATGCCCCCGACCGCGCAGGACCGGCGCCACGGTGGCGCGTTCCCGGAGTGCGGGCGAAGGTGACAGGTGGGATTCTGTACTTCCCGGAAACCAGGGGGGCGACGGCGCGACCCAAGGCTCCGGCAGTTGCCCGAGGTGGTTGAGGTGATGGGCATCAGGACAGCAGGACCTCCACGACGACGGCCCCTCACGCCGCTGGCCGCCGTCGTCGACGGTGTCCTCGCCGGCATCGCGGGAACGGTGTGCATGGACGCCACGCGCTATCTGCGATACCGCCGCACAGGAGGCACCGAGAGCCCCAAGGACTGGGAGTTCGCGCCGGTCGGAAACTGGGAAGAGGCCCCGGATCCGGGCAAGGTCGCGAAGCGGCTCCTGGAGGGGTTCACCCAGCGCGAGGTCCCCGACCGGTGGGCGTGGCTCCTGAGCACCGCGATGCACTGGTCCTACGGCTCCGCCTGGGGTGCGCTGTACGGCATCGCCGCCGGATCGGTCCGGCGCCCGAACCCGTTGCTCGGCATCCCCTTCGGCGCGGCCGTCTGGGCCAGCGCGTACCTGGTCCTGCCGCAGGCCGGGCTCTACGAGCCGATCTGGAGGTACAGCCCGCGGACGTTGGCCGACGACCTGGGCGCGCATCTCGTGTTCGGTCTGGGCGCCGGGACCTGCTTCTGGCTCGTCGGCAGACCTTGCTGACTGGTTCCCCACCTGGTCGGCGTACTCCTTCTCAGCGCAGTTGCTCGGCCAGTCCGACGATGATGCCCTCCGGGCCACGGAGGTAGCAGAGCAGGAAGCTGTCCTCGAACCGGGCGATCTCGCCGACCAGTTCGGCGCCGTGAGGGCGCAGGCGGGCGACGGTGTCCTCGATGTCGTCCACGGCGAACATGACGCGGTGCGTGCCCAGAACGTTGTGCGGCCGGTTGCGCGGCCCGCCGCCGATCGCGGCGGGGCTGCGGTACCTCGCCAGTTCGAGCCTGCTGTGACCGTCCGGAGTCCGGACCATCGCGATGTCACAGTGGACACCGTCGAGTCCGGTGCACTGGTCGGCGAACCGGCCCTCGACCTCGGCCCTGCCCTCCAGTTCCATGCCGAGTTCCACGAAGAACGCGATGGCCGCGTCCATGTCGTCGACGACGATGCCGACGTTGTCCATCCGCTGAATCGTCATGCTGGTCTCTCCCTCTTCCTGGTGCGGCCGGTGACGGCCGCCGTCCTTCCCGGGACGGAGCCGGTGGCACGTTCTCGACATCCGGCATCCGACACTCGGCACTCGGCACTCGGCACTCGGCACCGGCACTCGGCATCCGGCACAAGGCACCCGGCAACAGGACGTCCGAGGCCGGCTGCGCACGGCCGGGGGCCGGGCCGTCGCAGGTCACGGCGGGGGCGGTGACCCGTGCCGGATTCACTCGTTTGACGGAGTGGCATACCACCGTGTCACCCACCTCGCCCGAAAGCGTTCCACTCCATGCATCTTCGCCCGCTCGGACGTCCCGCACGCGGTGCCAGGCCGCCGGTCCAGGAGGTCGAGTCCGTCCTCGTCGAGCAGTACGGGGATCTGGTCCGCCTGGCCCATCTCCTCCTGCCCGCCGCTCTCGGCCGCCACCGCCGGGTGGTCGTCGCCCACTCCGTGGTGCAGCGGGCGCTGACGGGAGCGCGGCCGGGTGCCGGCGCGGCGGTCCCGCCCCCGCGCCGGGAGCGGCCGGGCGGCGCGCCGGTCGGGCAGGCGCTGCTCGTCGCGGTGGTGCGGGGCGCGCTCTCGTACGACCGGGGCCCGCGCCGGCGCCTGATACCGCTGCTGCCCCGGCTGCCGCTGGTGGTGGGCCTGAGACTGTTCCCCCTGTCCGGTGGCGCCGACGAACTCGCCCTCGCCCTGCGGCTGTCGGGGGTGACCGCGGCGGGCCGTGCGGCGTTCCTGCTGCGCACGATGCACGGGCTGTCCGACGAGACCGTGCGCGAGGTCATGACGGCGGCCGGGGTACGACGGCCCGACGCCGCGCTGCAGGCGGCGGACGCGCTCGGCGAGAGCGTCGGGCCGTCGGCCGCCGGGCTGCTGGCGTCGCCGGAGTTCAACGCCTGCGCGCTCCAGGCGAGCCCCACCGACCTGCTGCGGCGCAGGCGCCGGGTACGGCTGGGCCTGGCCGCCGCGGCCATCTGCACGGTGACGGGAACGGTGCTGGCGGCGACCCTGTCCGGCGGCCCGGCGCGCTCCGACGGGACGCCGACGTCCGCGGCGCGGGCCGCCTACGGCCCGGCGGACCTGCTACGCACCGGGGACACGGTGTGGGACAACACCTCGCGCGTCGACTTCACGGCCTGGCCGGCCCGTGGATCCCGGGTGCACGACGAGGCGCTGCTCGGCCGGGCCGTGTCCGCGTGGAGCAGCCCGGCCGGGGCCGGCATCCGGCCGGCCGTCGCCCCCGGCACGGGCGCCGGCGCCCCGGTGACCGCGCCCCGGTTGCTGTACGCGGGCGACGTGGGCGGCGGCGGCGTGGTGGTGCTGTACGACGGTGAACGCCTCGCCCGCTACGACGAGCCCGCTCACGGCCGGGCCGAACTGAGCGTGGCCCGGGTCGACGAGGCGGATGTGACGACCGCGGCGGCCGTGACGCTGACCGCCTCGCAGGGGTCGGCGCGGTTCCTGCTGGCGCCGTGGGTCGCCGAGGCGCAGACCCGCGATCTGCTGCACCCGGACGTCCTCGGCCGGCCGCTCGGGGTGGCGAAGGACGGGGTCACCGCCCCGGTCCCGGCGGTACCGGCCGGCGACGGCTGCGCGCGCCGTCCCGTGCTCCAGCTGCGGTCCTCGGAGCGCATCGCCGAGCACCACGCCTTCCTGCTCGCCCCGCTCGGCGGCCTCTCCCCCGTGCACCTGACCTACACGCCGCCGCCCGGACGCGGGAGTCCGCCCCGGCAGCCCCGGGAGGCCACCGGTGGCGCCGCCCTGGTGGCCTGGGCGCACCAGGCCTGCGCGCTGACGTCGCTGCGCGGGGCCGGCGTACGGGCGGTGAACGCCTGGGACTTCGCCGAGCAGGAGCTGCCCGACGGCGGCGGGCGGGCCGTGTGGACCTGCGCGCGCGCCGACTCCTGGAGCGGCCCCGGCGATGTCACGGTGGGCCTGCGCACCAGCCGTGACACCCCGGCCGAGCCGGTACGCACGGTGGCCCGGGCCCGGTCCACCGCCGCGTGCAGCCGGTTCGGCCGGCATGTGGTGGCCGCCACCGGCTGGCGGTCGCCGCGAGGTCACTGGTTCGTGCTGGCGGCGGGGAGCCGGGCGGTGACGGCCCTGCGCGTGACCGGGGACGTCTCCGCCGCTCGGGGCGGCCGCACCTTGGCGCTGCCCGCTCCCGAACGCCCCCATGTCGCGGTACGGGCGCAGCTGGCCACCGGGGAGATCCTGGACGGCCTGAAGCAGCACGGCTGACGCCCGGCGAAGGCTCCGCCCCGCGGGCGCGGGGCCCTCGCCCACCGACGCCGTCCGGATGCCGCGGCGGTCCCGGTGGGCCCGCTCCGGCAGGATTCGGGGCCGGAGCAGGCTGTGGGGCGCCACCGACTCCGTACCCTGGCGGCATGCGCATGCGACCCACCCTGAGCTGGACCCCCGCCGCGGACCTGCCGCCGGGCACCACCGATCTGGAACCGGTCGTCCACGCGCTGAGCACCGGCGGTGTGCTCGTGCTGAGCGGCGCGGGCATCTCCACGGAGTCCGGCATCCCGGACTACCGGGGCAAGGGCGGCAGCCTGACCCGGCACACGCCGATGACCTACCAGGACTTCACCGGCAGCGCCCACGCGCGGCGCCGCTACTGGGCACGCAGCCACCTCGGCTGGCGCACCTTCGGCCGTGCCGTCCCCAACGCCGGGCACCGGGCCGTGGCCGCCTACGCGCGGTACGCCCGTGTCTCGGGAGTGATCACCCAGAACGTCGACGGCCTCCACCAGGCCGCCGGCAGCGAGGGCGTGGTGGAACTCCACGGCAGCCTCGACCGGGTCGTCTGCCTCTCCTGCGGCGTCCTCAGCCCGCGCCGGGAACTCGCCCGGCGGCTGGAGGCCGAGAACCCGGGCTTCGACCCGGTGGCCGCCGGGATCAACCCGGACGGTGACGCCGACCTCACCGACGCGCAGGTCGGGGACTTCCGCGTCGTGCCCTGCGGCCACTGCGGCGGCGTCCTCAAACCGGACGTGGTCTTCTTCGGCGAGACGGTTCCGCCGCAACGCGTCGAGCACTGCCGGCGGCTGGTCCGCGAGGCGTCCTCGCTGCTGGTCCTGGGCTCCTCGCTGACGGTGATGTCCGGGCTCCGGTTCGTCCGGCAGGCGCACCAGGAGGGAAAGCCCGTGCTCATCGTCAACCAGGACCCGACCCGGGGCGACCCGCTCGCCCTCGCCAGGGTCGCGCTCCCCCTCGGACCGGCCCTGACCACCGTGGCCCACCGGCTGGGCATCCCGGTCGACGGCGGGTCCGCGGACTGACCCTCATGTCCGGCGGTGGTGGA
Organism: Streptomyces sp. NPDC086777; assembly: GCF_040702065.1. Taxonomy (NCBI): domain Bacteria; kingdom Bacillati; phylum Actinomycetota; class Actinomycetes; order Kitasatosporales; family Streptomycetaceae; genus Streptomyces; species Streptomyces sp. NPDC086777. The sequence goes on from NZ_JBFBJI010000019.1 coordinate 130,286, forward strand.
AAGCGGCACATGCGAACAGAATTGTGATCCGTGGGGCGTCGTCCCACAGCCGCACGCCGCACGGCCGGCGTCCCGCCGACGGAGGGTGGAAGACATGCGGCATTACGATCTCGTCATTCTGGGGGCGGGCAGCGGCAACATGCTGCTGTCCGAGGAGTTCGGCCGTCTGCGGATCGCCATCGTCGAGCCGGGCCGTTTCGGCGGCACGTGCCTGAACCGGGGGTGCATACCGAGCAAGATGTTCGTCGTCGCCGCGGACGCCGCGGTGGGAGCGCGGGAGGCGGAGCGTCTCGGGGTCCACGCGAGTGTCTCGCACGTCGACTGGAAGTCCGTCCGGGACCGCGTGTTCGACCGCATCGACCCGCTGCACCAGAGTGCGGTGGACTACCGCAGGAGCCAGGGCGTCGACGTGTTCACCGAGGCCGCCCGCTTCGTGGCCCCGAAGGTGCTGGAGGTCGGGGCGGAGCGGGTCACCGCCGAGACGTTCGTCGTCGCGGTCGGCTCGCGGCCGGTGGTGCCGGACATCCCGGGGCTCGCCACCGTGCCCTTCCACACCTCGGACACGATCATGCGGATAGACGACCTGCCCGCCTCCCTGCTGGTGCTCGGCGGCGGCTTCATCGCGGCCGAGTTCGGCCACGTGTTCACCTCGTTCGGCGTGGACGTCACGATCGTGCAGCGCGGGCCGCGCCTGCTCATGGCGGAGGACGAGCAGGTGTCGCGGCGCTTCACCGAGCTCGCCGCACGGCGCCACCGTGTGCTCCTCGGTTCCGAGGCCGTCTCCGTCGCACCGCAGGGGGACGGCGTGGCGGCGCGGGTGGCGGGTCCGGACGGTGAGCGTACCGTCGAGGCCGACATGCTGCTGGTGGCCCTCGGCCGCAGGCCCAACACCGACCGGCTGCGGGCCGTCGACGGCGGGCTGGAGCTGGACGAGCACGGCCACATCGTCACCGACGACGCCTACCGCACGTCCGTGCCCGGGGTGTGGGCACTCGGCGACGCCGTGAACCACTTCCAGCTCAAGCACGTGGCGAACGCCGAGACGCGGGTGGTGCGGCACAACATCCTCCATCCGCAGGACGTGCGCACGCTGCCGAACACGGCCGCGCCGCACGCGGTGTTCACCCACCCGCAGATCGCCAGTGTCGGGCTCACCGAACAGGAGGCACGGCGGCGCGGCATCGACTTCCTGGTGAGCGTCCGCGACTACGCCCAGACCGCGTACGGATGGGCTCTGGAGGACACCACCAGTTTCGTCAAACTCCTGGCGGATCCCGCCGATCGCCTGCTCCTGGGCGCGCACATCATCGGGCCCCAGGCCGCCACGCTCATCCAGCCCCTGATCCAGGCCATGTTCCTGGGACAGACGGTCGACCGGATCGGGCACGACGTCATGTACATCCACCCGGCCCTGACGGAGGCCGTCGAGCAGGCGCTGCTGGAGCTGTAGTCAGGCGTGGCGGGCGGTGCCGGCGCAGGCGCCCGGGCGGTGCCGATCAGGCGGTGACGTCGAGGACGACGCGGAACCGCGCCTTGCCGGAGAGCATGTGCTCGTAGGCGTCCATGGCCCGTTCGAAGGGCATTCTCTCGAGGGAGGGACGGATGCCGTGGGCCAGGCTGAAGCCGAGGTTGTCCTCGTTCTCGATCGACGAGCCGGTCAGGCTGCCGACGATGCTCCGGGTGCCGAAGATGAGGTCGGCGGTGGAGACCGACAGCGGGTCGGGCGCAGCTCCCACGACGACGAGCTTCCCGCCCGGCGCCAGACCGCTCACCAGCGGGTTCATGGACGCACCGCTCGACGCCGTGGCGACGATGACCGAGGCGCCGCCGAGAGCCGCCAGCGCCTTGCCGGGGTCGGTCGCCGCGCTGTCGATGTACTCGTGTGCGCCCAGCTCCCGGGCGAGCGGCTCCTTGTCCCTGCCGCGGGCGACGGCGGCGACCCGGAAACCGAGGCTGCGGGCGTACTGGAGGGCGAGGTGTCCCAGCCCGCCGATGCCCTGCACGGCCACCAGGCTGCCCGCCCGGACGGAGTCCTGCTGGAGGGCGGAGAAGGTGGTCAGTCCGGCGCACAGCAGCGGGGCGGCCTCGGCCGCGGGCATGCCGTCGGGGATGCGGACCAGTCCGCTGGCGCGCGCGAAGGTCACCTCGGCGTAGCCGCCGTCGACGGTCGTCCCGGTCTGCGCCTGGTCGAGGCAGTTCACGAAGTCGCCCCGGCGGCACGGCTCGCACTCCCCGCAGTGCCCGTTCAGGAAGCCGACGCCGACCCGGTCGCCGCGGTGCCAGGCGGTGACGCCCGGCCCCACGGCGTCGATGACGCCCACGATCTCGTGGCCGGGCACGATCGGGCTCGACGGGTCGGCGCGCAGGCCCTCCACGGCGAGGACGTCGGAGTGGCAGACCCCGCAGGTCTCCACCCGGAGGCGGACGTGTCCGGGCGCCGGATCGGTCAGCTCGCGCTCTACCAGCCGCAGGTTGTGGACTCCGGTGGCCTCGAAGGCTCGGTAGGTGGTGGACATGGAGGCTCCTTGGTGACAACCGCCGGGCATATCCGACGGGGCTCGGTGGTGGGCGATGCATTTTCAATATGACCAGTCGTCTTAATTGACGTCAAGCCCGGTCGCTCCGAGGGGTGCGCGGGCCCGCCCGCCGGGCTTGACAGCGTTCAAGACGACCGGCCATATTGTCGGAGAGGTGATCCGCATGGCACGTGCGTCGAAACGCGAGGACATCGCGCAGGCGGCACTGGAACAGTTCCGCACCCGGGGCTTCAACGCCACCGGCATCAGCGACATCACCTCGGCCGCCGGCGCCCCGAAGGGTTCCTTCTACAACCACTTCGCGAGCAAGGAGGACAGCGCCCTGGAGGCGCTCGACCGCTACGCCGTCGGCCTGCGCTTCGACATGCTCGACACGGCCGGACGCCCACCGCTGGAGCGCCTGCGGGCGCACTTCGAGTTCATGGGTTCGGACACTGTGGACAGCGGCTTCGCCCGCGGCTGCCTGGTCGGCAACTTCGGCGCCGAGGTGGCCGACCACTCCGAGGAGATACGCACGGCGGTCCGGCGCGGCTTCCGGCAGTGGGCGTCCCACATCGAGCGGGTACTCGCCGAGGCCCAGGAATCGGGCGCGGCAAGCGCCTCGCTCGACGTCCCGGCGACGGCGCTGTTCATCCTCAGCGCCTGGGAGGGTGCGCTGATCGCGGCCCGCGCCGACAAGTCGTCCGCCCCCATCGACGCGTTCTTCCACATGGTGTTCGACGTCGTGCTGGGCTGAGCCCGCCCGCGCGGGTCACGGCGCGCGTACCGGCCGTGGGACCGGCGGTGCGCCGCCGGTCCCACGGTCATGCTGGATCACACCGTCCGCGACCGCGCGTCACGGACGCCCGCCCGCGGCGGTCAGCGCTCCTCCGCCTGGCCCAGTCCGATGCCGGTCGACCAGGACGTGATGTACACCCCTCCCCTGTAGATGTCGGTGGTGCCGGGGAAGAGGAAGCTCGTGGCACGGCTGCTGCCGTCGGGCATGGCGAGCTGGAGCCCGCTGACCTGCAGCTTGTCCTCGGGTGCGTCGGGGACCGAGTAGGCGATGGTCGTGTGCAGCGGAGAGTCCGGGCGCAGCACGAGGGTGCCGCCCCGGCCGTTGACGGTCACCGGGATTTTGTCGGTCTGGTCCGGCGGAGAGCTCAGGGTGATCAGCGGGGTGTCGCTGAGGCTGCAGGAGATGCCGTCGTGCGCGAGCAGTGTCAGGTCGAAGCTGCGGTGGCCGAGTCCGTAGGAGTAGCCGCCGAAGTAGAACGAGACGTTGCCGCTGGTGCAGGGACGCACGGCCGGCTTGGCGGGGCTGGCGCTCGCCATCGCGGATCCGGTCAGGAGCATGATGGACAGTGCCGCCGCGACGGCCGTGGTCCGAGTCCTTCTGCGCATGGGAACGGGTCCTCTCATTTCTGGTCGGGGGAAGCCGGGTCAGGGGTGACGGACGAGGCGGGTCAGAACGCGCCGAGGCCGTGCGGCATGCCGATTCCGGTGAGCCCGTCCCACCCGGGACCGGCGTTGCACAGCGAGGCGCGGATCCCGGGGTAGTCGGCGCACTGCCGGTAGTCCTCGTTGTTGCCGCCGGTGACGTCGGTGAAGCCGGACGCCGCGGCCTTGTAGAGGGTGTTGGGGCCCTGGACTGCGGACAGGTGCCCGGCACGGGCGTAGAGACCCGCTATGTATGGCGCGGAGGCGCTGGTGCCGCCGACGATGGTCCAGTCGTCGGGCTCGCCGCTGCTCGGCGCGTAGGTGTCGTAGACGGCGAGGCCGGTCGCCGGGTCGGCGTCCGCGGACACGTCGGCGGCCGCCCGGTGGTGGCCACAGGCGGCGGTGGCCGAGGCGGGCTGCCCGGTGGCCGCGGTGAAGTCCGTTTCGCAGCCGCTGCCGGCGGCCCACCAGCCCGTCGCGGGAGCGTCGGCGGGCAGGGTGACGCCACCGACCGCGGTCACCGAGGGGAGGTTGGACGGCCATGCCTGGTGGATACCGCCGTTGAAGCCGGAGTCGCCGGTGGAGGCGGTGATCGCGACGCCCTTGTGCCTGAGCGCCTTGAGGTAGGCACCGCTGGTGTTGGTCACGTCCGCGGTGTAGCCGTAACTGATGCTGATCGCCGAGGCGCCGGCGGCCACCGCCGTGTCGACCGCCTTGGCGAAGTCGCCGGTCGAGACGTCGTTGTCGTCCTCGCCGTCCTGCCAGGGCACGGAGATCTCCAGAAGGCGGCAGGTGGGGCAGGCCGCGGACGCCGCGTCGAGATCGAGCGAGGTCTCGACCGCGACGTCCTCCTCCAACGCCGCGCCGGCACCGCTCTTCTGCGGTGCCGGCTGCTTGCCGCCGGTGTAGTTCCTCAGCGTCAGACAGCCGGACGCCGTGTCGCAGGCGGGCAGCCCGAAAGCGGCGCGGTAGGTGGCCAGATCGGAGGCCAGGGTGGCGTCCACGCCCGCGTCGATGATCGCGACGGTCGCGGTGCTCTTCGACTTCGCGGGCAGGCCGTAGGCCTTGGCGAGGTCCTGCGGACCATAACCGGCGGGCGCGGACGCGCGCAGCGGAGTGCTGCTGCCCCTCTTCTCCGTGACGATCTGGGCCGCGCACCGGGGGCACACGCTGCGCACGCCGTGCGCGTCCAGCAGGGATCCGGCCCTCACCTCCTGCCGCAGCCGCACGACCGGATCGCCGCCGCCGGTGGCGGCAGCCGTCCGTACGGTGCCGCCGCCCGCGGGTGCCGCGGCCACGGCGTGCGCGGAGGACAGCGCTCCGGCCAGCAGAGCGGAGACCACGATCAGGACGGCCGCTCCTCCGGTCGCCCGACGGCCGCCGACGATCGCGCGTACGCCCGTGCGCAGGGCGGTTCTTCCTCTTCTACGATCCACGGATCCACGAATCCCTTCTGCGTTTCCCTGATGGGATGCGACGCGAGACGACGCGTCACGCTCGTGGGATCCACACCGACGCGGAAGAGTTCGCCGGATGGACCATGTTTTTTCTGACTAACCGTCATAAGCCTTCCTGACGGGTTGGCATGAGGGGCGACAGGAGCCGGTCGGCGCGGTGGTCGTGTCCGTCCCGGCCGCGATCACGGTGTTCCCCGGCGAGATCTACCAGGCCCCGCACAGCGGGGCGTCCCGCGCCTACCACGACCTCTTCTATTACCACCGTGCCCGCAGCGGGGGCCACTTCGCGGCCTGGGAGGTGCCGGGCATCTTCACCGAGGAACTCCGCGCCGCGTTCTCACAACTGCGCGGCTCGCGGCGGTCGGCGTGCAAGTAGCCGGTCCCCCGGTGTGAGGGCGCCGCCCCCGGCATCCGGGGGCGGCGCCCTCCTCTTCCCGCGACCGACTGGCCTGCGCCGGGAGCGGGCCCGGCGGGTACCGCCGCTTTGATGCTCGTGGCCGGCGAAAAGTTCGGGCGGGAACGAGAGTTGGCGAGATGTTAGGGAAACGGGCGGAACGCCCGCCGGGATGGTCATCAGACGCACCCTGAACGGACACCTGCGGTCTGCCGGACAGGTGTGCGGTGGTCGTTGCGCGCCGGGAGCACCGGCGCGTACGACTGCAAGGACAGATCCCACATGACACTTCGCGAGAAGAGACCCTCGCCCGCCGTCCCGCGCCGCACCGCGGTGGCCGCGGTGGCCCTGGCGCTCATCGGCTCCGTGACCGGAGCGGGCATCGCCTTCGGTTCCGACGCCGTCACGGCCGCCGGTGGCCACGGGCACGGTCGGACGGCACCGGGCGACTGGCTTCCGGACACCCCGGAGAACTGGCCGCTGGTGGTCGACCGGACCCGTACCCCGTCCGAGACCGTCACCCGCGGCCTGAAGCACTACAGCGAGACCTACGACACGGTCGGCGGCCGGCAGCACATCCAGGTGCTCCAGGCCGACCTGACCGACCCGAACCTGCGGGTAGGCATGGTCGAGGCCGACGACACCCTCACCGACCCGGCGGACGAGACGCCGTCGTCGATGGCCCACCGGACCCACGCGGTCGCCGGGGTCAACGGCGACTACTTCGAGATCCACGCGAGCGGTCGCCCGGTCGGCGGCATCATGACCGACGGCCGGCTGCTGAAGAGCCCCAAGGCGGGCTTCGCCTCCCAGCTCGGCGTCAAGGCCGACGGCACCCTGGTGATGGGACCCGAGACCTTCTCGGGCACCATCACCGCCGGCACCGCGAACCGTGCGCTCACCTCGGTGAACACCGTGAACGACGTGGCCGGCGGCGGCATCACGGAGGTGACCTCCGACCTCGGCGAGACCTCCGGCCTCACCAAGGCGTCCACGCTGGTGGCCGGGCACGGCACCGCCGGCGGCTTCGTGGTCGACCGGGTGCAGACCGGCATCACCACCGTGCCGCGGCTGGCCGCGGACGAGACCGGTCTGCTGGGCGCCGACGACGGCGGGCAGTGGCTCTCCGACACGCTGCACCCCGGCGACACGGTCCGGATCGCCACCCGGCTGTCCCCCGATAACGATGTCACGCAGCTGATCAGCGGCGTCGACACCCTGGTCAAGGACGGCGAGGTCTACAAGGACCCGACCGGCACCCCGCCGAGCGGCGCCAACCCGGAGACCGCCGTCGGCATCACGAAGGACGGCAGGCACGCCGTCGTCGTCGCCATCGACGGCCACGGCGGCGCCGACACCGCCTTCGGCGTGACCCCGGAGCAGGCCGCGGGCTACCTGGTCGCGCACGGCGCGTACACCGGCATGCTCTTCGACGGCGGCGGCTCCACCGGCATGGTCAGCCGCGCCCCCGGCGCCGACCGGGCCGAGGTCGTCAACACGCCCTCCGACCTGCCCGGCAACACCGAACGACCGGTCGCCAACGGCATCTTCTTCTACTCGACGGCCAAGCAGGCGGAGGCCGCCCGCAAGGTGGTCGTGAACGACGGCAGGACGGTCACCACCGTGACCGGCGGCTCCGTTCCGCTGCCGGTGCACGCCGTCGACCGGTTCGCCAACCCGGCGGCCGGCGAGACCCACGTCCGCGTCGAGCCCGCGAGCCTCGCCGGCTACGAGGACGGCAGGCTCACCCCGCACCGCTCGGGCACCGGCCGGATCATCGCCTGGAACGGCAGCGCGTCCACGTCCGAGAAGCTGGAGGTCGTCAGCGGGCTGAAGACCCTCACCGTCTCCCCGGACCAGGCCGACCTCGACAACGGCGGGACGCAGCAACTGGCCCTGTCCGGCACCGACCAGGACGGCGACCGGGTACAGATCCCCGCCGAGGCGGCCACCTGGAAGACGGACCCGGCGAGCCTCGGCAGCGTGGACGCCCACGGGCTGTTCACCGCCGGCGCCGAAGACGGCGGGCTCGCCGACGTGAGCGCGAGCGTCGCGGGGTCCACCGGCACCGCGTCGATCGCGGTCGGCAGCGTCAGCAAGGTCATCGACCCGATGAACAGCCTCGACCACTGGCGCCTCAGCAACAACACGACCGGCAAGCCGGCCACGCTGTCCGCCGACGCCGGGGTCGTACCGCCCGGCTCCACCGAGTCCGGATCGCTGCGGCTCGACTACGCGATGCCGGCCGGCTCCGGCGTCAAGCAGCTCGTCCTCACCCCGAACGTCACCCTCAAGACCGACACCGCAGGCGGCCACGTCCCCACCGCGATCGGCATGTGGATCAAGGGCGACGGCAACGGCATCGAGCTGGCCGAGCGGTACATCGGCGTCAACGGTTCGGCGACCACGCTGTATCCGACGTACGTCACCTGGAAGGACTGGCACCTCGCCGTCGCGCAGCTGCCTGCGGGCATGCAGTTCCCGCTGACCATCAGCTTCGTCGACTTCCTGGCCATCAGCCCGAGCACCGCCTACAGCGGCTCGCTGAACGTGGCGGGCCTCCAGGCGCTGTACTCGCCCCGGCCGGTGACCGAGCCCGACTACCACGCCGTACCGGACAACCCGAAGTGGCTCTCCTACGAGGAGGACTCGGCGGACTTCGCCCGGCGCGGCAGCACCCTGCTCGCCGGTGACGACGCCCACCTGCTGGCCTCCGACCCCGGGTCGGTCAGCAGCAACGTGATGGACTCCATCGCGAAGCGGCTGCCTTCCCTGAGCCCCCAGGCCCAGCCGGACGCCGCGCAGTTCCTCGGTGACATGGCCGACGACGGCAAACTCGCCGACCTGCGGTTGGCCAAGGCCAAGATGGACGCGCTCGGTGTCCCCGAGCGGGACATCGTCGGCAACCACGAGATCACCCAGGGCGCCGACGCCGAGAACGGCAACTACAGCGACACCTTCGGCGACACCCACTACGCGTACAGCGAGGGCGCGGCACGGCTGATCGTCACCGACAACTCGCACGGCAGCCTCCAGTCCTCGGACCCCTTCCAGGACCCCGCGGGCGCCCAGTACCCCTGGCTGGTCCAGCAGTTGACGGACACCACCGCCAAGGACGTCCTGGTCATCACGCACATGCCGGCCTACGACCCGCACCCGGCCGCGAACAGCCAGTTCACGGACCGCTGGGAGGCCCGCATGTACCTGCGGCTGGTGCAGCGCTTCCAGCAGACGCACCCGAAGCAGCACGTGATCATGATGTACGGCCACGCCCGCGGCTTCGCCGAGCAGATTCTCGACCCCGAGGGGCACCCCACCACGGTGGAGAAGGGCGGCATCCCGCAGTTCACCTTCGCCGACCTCGGCATGCCCGCGTACGCGCCCGCGGACCAGGGCGGCTTCTACCACTTCGGGCTGGTCCGCATCGGTGACGACGGTGACCTCCAGTACACCGTCGAACCCGCGCTCGCCTCGATCACGGTGCGGGGCCCGGAGGACCCGATCGCGAAGGGCGACCGCGTCACCCTGACCGCGGACGGAGACCAGGTCGCCAGCGACAACATCGCACCGCTCACCGTCCCGATCGCGGACCCCGCCTCGCACGTGTGGTCCTCGGCCGACCCGAGGATCGCCTCGGTGGACCCGTCCACCGGTGCCCTCACCGCCCACCGCCCCGGCACCGTCACCGTCTCGGTGACCTCCGGTGGCGTCACGGGCAGCACGCAGGTCGTCGTACGGTGACCCGCTGACCGACGAGGGGGTGCCCGGCGCGGCCGGGCGCCCCCTCCCCCGGCGGGATCGCGCCGATCTACGATGACGCGGTGAAGTTCCTCATGGTGCCGGGCGGTTGGCAGGGCGGCTGGGTGTTCGACGCGGTCGCCGCCGAGTTGCACCGGGACGGTCATCAGGTCGAGGCGGTGACCCTGTCGGGTCTGGAGCCGGACGCCCCGGCCGACGTGGACCGCCCGCCGAATCTCGACGACCACATCGCGCAGGTGGCCGGGACGGTCGAGCGGAGCGACGGATCGCCCCTCGCCCTGTGCGGGCACAGTTACGCCGGTCTGGTGATCGCCGGTGTCGCGGACCGGCTCGGCGACCGGCTCGCCCAGCTCGTCTTCATCGACGCCTACGTGCCCGCCGACGGCGACTCGTGCTGGTCTCTGACCAGCGACAGCTTCCGGGAGCTGTTCGTCGCCGGCGTGCGGGGCGACGGTCGCTGGGTGGCCGTCCCCGAGGGCCTCGACCCCCGCGCGCGCCCGCATCCGATGCCGAGCCTCGTCCAGTCGGTCAGGCTGGAGGGCGGCACCGGCGGCACGTTCGGTCGGACGTACATCAGCGGTGGCGCGTGGGCGGGCAGCCCGTTCGTCTCCCTCACCGAACGGCTGCGCGCCGACCCGGACTGGCGGGTGCACGAGATTCCGGTCGGCCACAACATCGCCCGCCGCGACCCGCGCAGCCTGGCGGCCGTTCTCGCCGCACTTCCTCCGGGCCCCGCCTGAACAAGCGGGCGTTCGGTCCGGGTGCCCACCGTGATCACGGCGGTTGCCGACCGGGCCGATCACCCGTCACTTGATGCCCGTCGTGGCGATTCCCTGGACGATCTGGCGCTGGAAGACCAGGAAGACGGCGACGAGCGGGATGAAGCCGAGGACCGAGGAGGCCATGATCTCGGCGTACTGGGGGCTGGTCGGGTCCACCAGGGAGGCGAGGCCGACCGGGATGGTCTGGGACCTGGTCTGGCTGAGGACCAGCAGCGGCCACAGGAAGGAGTTCCAGGAGCCGATGAAGGTGAGGATCGCGACCGTGGACACCGCCGGGCGGCAGATCGGCATGCAGACGGTGGCGTAGATGCGCCACCAGCTCGCGCCGTCGATGCGGGCCGCCTCGATCAGCGCGGTCGGGATGCCGCGGAAGAACGAGTGGAAGACGAACACCGAGATCGGTGCCGCGACCGACGGCAGGACCAGCGCCCAGAACGTGCCGAGCAGGTGGAACGAGCGGTACTCGATGAACTGGGGCAGCACCAGCGCCTCGGTCGGCAGCATCAGGCCTGCGGTGACGACGGCCATGACCAGGGCGCGGCCGCGGAAGCGCAGGAAGGCCAGGGCGAATCCGGCCATCGAGCAGAACGCCACCGTGAAGACCACGGCGAGGGTCGAGATGACCAGGCTGTTGAGGTACCAGGTGCCGATCGGGTGGTTGTCCCAGGCGGTCGCGTAGGCGTCCAGCGACCAGCCGCCGGCGAAGACCGACGTGGGGCTCTGGGTGATGGCCGCGTCGTCGCGCAGCGAGGTGATCAGTGCCCAGGCGAAGGGCACCAGCCAGATCAGGGCGAACAGGGTCAGGCACACGGCGCAGAGCCGGTTGAAGAGTTTCGCCCCGTCGACCGCGCCCTTCGGGTCGGCGGTCCGCGGCTGGGTGATGGTGGTCATGGATCCTCCGCTCAGGCCGCGCTGCCGGTCGCGCGACGGCGCCGCAGCCCGTACCAGGCCGCCGAGATCGCGACGATGATGACGAAATAGACCATGGTGGCGGCAGCGCCGTAGCCACCCCGGTAGGCGGTGAAGCCGGTGTCGTAGATGTACTCGATGACGGGCCGGGTGGATTGGTTGGGTCCGCCGCCGAGCAGCTGGTAGATCTGGTCGAACACCTTCAGCGAGGCGAGGATCTGCAGGATCAGCACCAGGCTGGTGGTCCGGCCGAGCAGCGGGACCGTGATGTGGCGGATCTGCTGCCAGGGGCTCGCGCCGTCGATGGCCGCCGCCTCGTAGACGTCCGCGGGGACGTCCTGGATGGCTGCGGTGTAGAGGACGAAGTTGAAGCCGAAGGTCCACCACACGGTCATCAGCACAACGGCGGTCCAGCCGCCCGAGGTGCTGCCGATGAAGTCCGGTACCGGCAGTCCGACGGCGTCGAAGACCTTTGGGACGAGGCCGATCTGCGGGGTGTACATCCACAGGAAGACCAGGGTGACCACGGAGGACGGCACGACGTACGGCACGAAGAAGGCGATGCGGTAGAAGAGCCGGCCGCGGCGGATGCGCGAGGCCAGGACGGCGACGCCGAGCGCGAGGATCACCAGCGGGGGCGTGGTCAGCAGCGTGAAGAGCACCGAGTGCCACATGCTCTCCCAGAAGAGGGAGTCGGTGAGCACCTCGCGGTAGTTCGACAGGCCGACGAAGTCCCCGAGACCGCTCTTGACGGTGGTGGTGTTGAAGAAGCTGAGCACCACGCCGACGAGCAGCGGGCCGACCAGGAACAGCAGGTAGACCACGAGGAAGGGGGCGGAGAGCAGCCGGCCCGCCCGGCGTTCGGAAGGGGTGGGCCGGTCGGCCGCGAGGCCGCCGGGGGCGGCGGGTGCCGGTCGCGTAGAGACGACGGTCGTCATGGTGGCTGCCTCCTACTTCATCGTGACCGGCGGTCGGGACGTGGTGTACCGCTGCAGGGCGGAGCGCATCGCGGACGCCATGCCCGTGGGCGTGATCCGCCCGGCGAGCGCCTCGATGACCGTGCCGCCGATCACGCCCTGGAAGTCCGAGCCGGCGCCGGTGTACCAGGCGACCGGGTCGTAGCGGGCGTTGAAGGCGGCCTCGACGTAGTTGCGTTGCGGCGACTGGTCGAGGAACGCCTTGCTGCGCTGCGTCGGCAGCCAGGCGGGGATGTGGCCGCCCTCGGCCCAGACCGCGCTGCTGTCGAGGAGGCTCCTGACGAACTTCGCCGCGTTGCGGGTGCGGGTCTCGTCGCCGCGGTCGTTGCGCGGCAGGACCAGCGCGTGCGAGTCGGCGTACGCCACCGGCTTCGGGCCGAGCAGCGCCGGGAACGGCACGACGTTGAACCTCAGGTTCTTGACCGCGCGGTACGTGGGGATCTGCCACTCGCCGTCGAAGAGGAAGCCGGCCTTGCCGGTGCTGAAGAGGGCGTTGGCGCCGGCGCCGGTGAGGTTCCTGGGCATCAGCTCCGGGCCGGTCAGGCTCTGCATGAAGGCGACCGTCTCCCGCATCGCCTCGTCGTCGATGGCGATCTTCGTGCCGGAGTCGGTGACGATCGGGCCGGCGAGGCCGGAGTAGACCATGCTGAAGAAGCGCCAGGCCGTGGACGGGTCCGCGGTGATCGACATGACCGCGCCGTACTGGGCGCCGCCCGCGTCCTTCATCGCCTTCACCGCGTCGACGAAGTCCTCCTTGCCCTTGAGGGGCACGAGATCGTCGCCCGCCGGGTTCAGCAGGCCGGCCTTGCGGGCGAGGTCCACGTTGTAATAGAGGACGAAGGGGTGTGTGTCGAGCGGGACCGCGTACACGGTGCCGTCCACGGTCGCCTTCTTCCAGGCCGCCGGGGTGAACTTGTCCTCGGTGACACCCAGTTCGCCGAGGGGGGTCCGCTCGATCGGCTCCAGCAGACCCGCGGCGGCCAGCAGCGGAAGCCGCGAGAGGTGGGTGATGCCGACGTCCGGGGGCGTGCCGCTCGCGATGGCCAGGGCCAGCTTGGTGTAGTACGGGTTGCCCCACCCCAGGACGGTCGCCTCGACCGTCGTTCCCGGGTTGGCCTTCTGGAACGCCTTCTCCATCAGCACCATGTTGGCGCCGTCACCGCCGGTGAAGAGGTTCCAGAAGACGACGTCCGCCGTGTTCGGTTGCGAGCCCGTCAGACCGGACGCGAGCGGGGAGGAGCACGCCGCGAGCCCTCCGGTCAGGGCAACGCCACCGCCGAGGGCAAGAAACCGTCGGCGCGCCATCGCTCCGCTCATGGGGTTATTCACCTCGTTAATTCGATGTGAACTCGATGGCGCAGACCCTCGCACACGTTTTGCATCGATGCAATAGATCGCCGTGAAGAAGTCTCCCACGGCTGCGGTCGCGGCCCGGGATCACTCCGACGCGGGCGCCCGGCGCGAGGACTCGCGGACGACCAGCCGGTACGGCGTGGCCACCTGGGGGGCCGCCACCACCGCCCCCGCCTGCGGGTCCTCGCCCGGCAGGGCCTCCTCGGGCTCGCCCGGGGCCGCCATCCGCTCCTCCAGCAGGGCCAGCGAACGCTCGGCGATGGCGTCGAGGTCCGGGGCGATCGAGGTGAGCGGCGGATGGGTGTAGGCGGACTCCTGGACCGCGTCGATACCGACGACCGCGACCTCCTCGGGCACCCGCACCCCGGAGGCGTCCAGGGCCCGCAGCGCGCCGACGGCGAGCGCGTCGTTGAAGGCGAAGATCGCGTCGGGCAGCGGGCCGTCGCCCTCCAGCAGCTCGCGCACGGCCACGTAGCCCTGCTCCCTGGTCCAGTCCTCGACCGGTACGACCAGCCAGTTCACCCGCCGCACCCGGGCCGCCGACATCGCCTGCTCGTACCCCTCGGTGCGCTGACGGCCGTTCTCGCTGCCGTTGCGGCCGAGCGCGACGATCCAGCGGCAGCCCTGCTCCAGCAGGTGCTCGACGGCCGTGCGCGCGGCCGCCACGTTGTCGATGCCGACCCGCGGGAACTGGTCGCCGACGCTGTGCTCACCCAGCATGACCAGCGGGAAGTCCGGCTTCTTGGCGGCGATGTCGCCGGCCGGCAGCGTCAGGGCACTGAGCAGCACACCGTCGGCGACATTGGTCAGACCGCCCTCGATGATCCGCCGCTCCACCTCGCTGTCGCCCGCGGTCGACTCGACGAGCACCGTGATGCCCCGCCGGCCCGCCGCCCGGATCACGGCCTGGGCGAGCTCGGCGAAGTAGGGCTCGGCGAGGAACGGCACCGCCAGGGCGATGAAGCCGGTGCGGCCCGAACGCAGGCCACGGGCCAGGTAGTCCATGCGGTAGCCCAGCTCGTCGAGCGAGCGCTGAACCTTCGCGCGGGTGTCGGGGCTGACGTGCGAGAAGCCGTTGACCACGTTCGACACCGTCCGCACCGACACCCCGGCGTGCTCGGCCACGTCCCGCATCCGCACCTTGGCCACTGGGGCCTCCTTCCCGTCGCGCCGGCGCCCGGCGGCCCGCCCCGATCGGCGCCGGGCAGGCTGTCCGAGTCTGCCGCACCGGGGAGCCCCGCCTCATCGTCGCATCCCACCTGGGTATTGCATCGATGCAAACGATCACTCATGATGGCAGGACTTCGACCATGGAAACGCCTATGCCGGGAATTCCGGAAAAGGCAGGAGGAGGGTTCGTGAAGGCGAGCGAGCAGGACGGGACGTATCCGAGGCCGATCCTGCGGCGGGAACGGTGGCACAGCCTCGACGGCGTCTGGGAGTTCGGGTACGACGACGCCCGCGAGGGCGAGCGCGACGCGTGGTTCTCCGCTCCGGCGACGGGTGCGTTCGACCGGGAGATCACCGTCCCGTACCCGCCCGAGGCTCCCGCCTCCGGTATCGGCGAGACCGCCGCGCACGCGGTGGTCTGGTACCGCCGCCGCATTCCCCACGAGGTCCTCGCCGTCGGCGGCGGTGACCGGGCCCTGGTGCACTTCGGAGCCGTCGACCACCGCGCGAAGGTCTGGCTGGACGGCCGCCTGGTCGCCGAACACGTGGGCGGTCAGACGCCGTTCACCGCGGACGTCACCGACGCGCTGCTCCCCGGCGCCGAGGAGCACGTGCTCGTCGTCCGCGCCGAGGACGATCCGGCCGACCTGGCGCAGCCGCGCGGCAAGCAGGACTGGCAGGACCGCCCGCACGCCGTCTGGTACGAGCGGACCACCGGCATCTGGCAGACCGTGTGGACCGAGACCGTCTCCGCGCAGCACCTCACCGACCTGGCCTGGATCCCCGACCCCAGGCGCGGCGTCGCGGCCGAGATCACCCTGGCCTCGGTGCCGGCCACCCCGGTGAGCGTGGAGATCGTGCTGCGCCACGACGGCGAGGTGCTCGCCGAGTCCACCACCACCGTGGGCAGCCCGCGCGGCCGAGTCGACCTCGTCGTGCCCGCCCTGCGCAACGGCATCGACCGCGAGGACCTGCTGTGGAGCCCCGAGCGGCCCACGCTGGTCGACGCCCGGGTGACCGTCCGCGACGCCGCCACCTCCGAGGTGCTCGACACCGTCGACAGCTACGTCGGCCTGCGCAGCGCCGGCGTGGGCCGGGGCGCCTTCCTGCTCAACGACCGCCCCTACTACGTGCGTTCGGTCCTCAACCAGGGCTACCGCCCCGACACCCTGATCGCGAACTCCGGCACCGCCGAACTGCGCCGCGAGGTCGAGCTGATCAAGGCCATGGGCTTCAACGCGGTCCGCATCCACCAGAAGGCCGAGGACCCCCGCTTCCTCTACTGGGCCGACCGGCTCGGCCTGCTGGTGTGGGGCGAGACCGGTGCCGCGTACGAGTACGGCACCGAGGCCGTGGAGCTGCTCACCCGGGAGTGGCTGGACCTGGTGCGGCGGGACCGCAGCCATCCCTCGATCGTCACCTGGGTGCCGGTCAACGAGAGCTGGGGCTGCTCCGACATCGCCGACGACCCCGCGCAGCAGGCCTACACGGTGGCGCTCGCGAACCTCACCCGGGCGCTGGACCCGACCCGGCCGGTCATGTCCAACGAGGGCTGGGAGCACACCGACAGCGACATCATGGGCGTGCACGACTACTCCTCCGACCCCGGGCTGCTCACCCGCCGCTACGGCGCCGCCGCCGGGTTCGAGGCGCTGCTGGCCTCGCCGGGTCCGGCCGGGCGCACCCTCTCCCTCAACGCACGGCAGACGGAGCGCTACCGGGCCGGTGACGCCCCCCTGATGGTCACCGAGTTCGGCGGACTGTCCGTGGGCGCCGAGGAGGACGAGTTCTCCTACACGCGGACCAGCACGGACGCGCAGTACGCCGCCCTGCTCGACGACGTCTTCGGGGTGCTGCACAGGAGCCCGGTCGTCGCGGGCTTCTGCTACACGCAGTTCATGGACACCGCACAGGAGACCAACGGCCTGCTGTACGCGGACGGTTCGCCGAAGCTGCCGCTGGAGACGATCCACCGCATCGTCACCGGCACCGACTCCGCCCCCGAGGAGAGGCCCGAGTCACCGGCCCCGGCCGACGGGCAGCGGTGACCGGCGGCAGACCTCGGCGCGCCGACCGCGCCGAGGTCTGCCGGATCCTGTCCTCCTATCGGTACGAGACGGCCGTGGCGGCGTGGCTGCTCCGCGCGGGCAGGGTGATCCGCAGCACCTGGGCGCCGGCGTCCCAGTGCCAGGCCGAGGCCGCCAACCGGGCACCGTCCGCGCTCACTCGGCTCGGTGCCGCGCCGACGCCGAGGAAGGACACGGTCCAGGTGCGTTGGGTAGCCCGGCCGGGGAAGGTTCCTCCGGCGGGTGCGATCTTCAGCAGATGGGTGCCCTTGTGCTCGGCGTAGCGGATCCGGGTGGTTGCCGTACGTCCCGGGTGTGGGGTCGTGCCGTCGTCCTCGTAGAGGGAGAACGCGCCGGACGCTCCAGGGGCCACGGTGACGGTGACCTTGTCGAGCGGGCTCCGGCTGTCGTTCGGCACGTCGTCGGACCGGGTGGTGACGATGCCGCCCGCCCGGACGAAGACCGGCATGGTGTCCAGGGTGGTCGTGATGTCGTACGTGGCCCCGCCGGCGGGTGCGGTGTAGGTGCGGCCGGTGAAGTAGTCCGTCCAGCGGCCCGGCGGGAACCACACCGACGTGGTCGTGGCGGTGCCGGGGGTGGTGACCGGGGCGACCAGCATGTCGGGGCCGTAGAGGTACTCGCTGTCCGCCCGGGTGTAGGCGTTCTCCTCCTCCGGGTACTGGAGGTACAGCGGGCGCACGATCGGGGTGCCGCTGGTGTTGGCCTGCTGCGCCAGGGTGTACGTGTACGGCACGAGCGCCTCGCGCAGCCGGAGGAACTTCTCCGCGGACTTCTCCGCTTCGGGGCCGTACTGCCACGGCAGGCGGTCGCTGTGGTTGCTGTGCAGCCGGTCGACGGGCTGGAAGGTGCCGAACTGCACCCAGCGTGCGTACAGGTCGTCGGGCAGTCTGGTGGTGCGGTGGGTCTGGCCGTTCGAGGTGTAGGTCTCGGCCCCGGGGATGCCGTACCCGTCGTTGTGGCCGCCGATGTCGTGGCTGACGGCGGCGAGGCCGGTGGCGGCCGACTCTCCCGGCGTGTAGCCGACCTCGGCGCGCAGGGTGCCCCAGTTCGAGGTGGTGTCACCGGTGAAGTGGAGGGTGCTGCGCTTGTCGGCCCAGGGCCCGGTGGGCAGGCCCACGCCGCCGCTGTAGCCGCCGGCCTGGAGGGAGCCGTAGGCCCGGGACAGGACGAAGCCGCGGTCGCCGGTCTCCGAGGCGGTGAGGCCGGCGTACTGCTGGTTGATCCACGCGTCCGGGGTGACGCCGGACCGGGACGAGCGGGAGGCGTCGCAGCACCAGTCGAGCCACCAGAAGTCGTTGCCGGCCTGGTCCATCGGCCGGTGCAGGTCGAGGTAGGCCTTGAGCTGGTCGGGGTCACCGAAGTCGAAGGTGTAGCAGTCCGAGCCGGCGCTGCCGGCGCAACCGCCCTTGCGCAGCTTGCCCTTGGCCGTCGCCTGTGCCGTCGCGAACTGCGGGTCGGTGCCGAGGATGCTCGGGTGCACGTTCAGCGTGTTGTGCAGCCCCTGGCCGGCTGACCAGTCGAAGAAGCCCCTGGGGTCGGGGAACTTGGCCGGGTCGAAGTTCCAGCCGCTCCAGGTGTTGGGCGACTTGAAGTCGGTGTCCGTCACCAGGACGTCCAGGGGGACGTCCGCGGCGCGGAACGCGGGCAGGACGGTGTTCTCGTAGTCGCTCGCGGTGCGGTCGAGGTATTCGGAGTACCAGACGCCGTAGGCCCAGCGGGGCAGCAGCTGGGACGGGCCGGTCAGGGTCGCGAGGTCGGACAGGCCCTGCTGGTAGTCGTGGCCGAAGGCGAAGAGGTAGCCGTCCTGGTAGGGGCGGCCGTCGTGGGCAGGGCGTGCGGACGCCTGCTCGGTGTCGGTGTCGTAGATCGCGGACGGGGTGTCGTCGAGCAGGTACCAGCCGTCGCGGTGCAGCAGGCCCGGTGTGGTCCAGGGGGTCGGGTCGTCGTCGCCGTTGAGTCCGTCGAGGCTGCGCCGGTAGCCGCCCAGGGCGAGGTGGGGCGCCGGGGCGGCCTCGCCCTGCCGGCTCAGCGCGAGGGTGTCGATGTTGACGTGGCAGTCGGCCGTCTGCGGGCAGCTCAGCGCGAGGTCGTCGGTGCCCGCCTTCAACTCGACGGGGACGGAGGCTGATTGCCAGGTGTCCCAGTTGTCGGTGGCCGGGAGCGTGAGGGTCTCGGCGGCACCGTCGCCGGTGGCGACGTCGATGGTGCGGGCCTGGTGCAGGCCGTCGCTGCCCGTGCCGTTGGCGTAGCGCAGGTTCAGCAGGTACGTGCCGTCCGCGGGGACGCCCGTGACGCGGTCCGAGACACGTGATCCCTGGTTGAGTTCGGCGGTGAATCCGTAGCCAGCGTGGTTCCTGTGGTCGGTGGCGACGGTCGCGGAGCCCGCCAGGAGGGCGTCCTCGGCCTCGCAACTGGTTCCGAACCGGCAGCCGTTGACCGTACTCTGCGCGCGGGTGGGGTAGTCCGCTCCGGGGGTGAGCAGGGCGAGGCTGTCGATGTTGACGCTTCCGGAGTCGGCGGCGGTGCGGTGCAGCCGGACGGTGTGCGGGCCGGCGCCGAGGGTCAGCGGCAGCCGGGCCACGCCCCAGGTGTTCCAGTCCGTTGTCGCGGGCAGCGTGAAGGTCCTGTCGGCGCCGCCGTCCACGCCGAGGCTGAGGGTACGGGCCTCGTGCCGGCCGTCGCTGCCGACGGCGTTGGAGTAGCGCACGGCCAGGTCGTAGGTGCCGGATGCCGGTGAACTCACGTCCGCAGCGAGGGAGTTGTTGTCGACCTCGAATCCGGCGAGGAAGCCCTTGCCGGTGAATCCGCCGTGGTCGGCGGCGAGGCCCGGACCGTCGTACTGCTGGTCCTCGGCCTCGCACAGGGCGCCGACGGTGCAGACGTCGTGCTGCCAGGGCGCCGCCAGCACCGGCGTCCGGCCCGCCTCGAAGGACGTGGTCAGGTTGTCGGCGTCGAACGGGCCGGAGCCGACCCGGTAGCGCAGGGTCATGGCACTGGTGGTGATGGTCAGGACACCGTCGCTCACGGACGAGGTGTAGCGCGGTGGGGTGAAGGAGTCCCGGCCGATCGCGTTGAAGGTGGCACGGTCCTCGAAGTGGCCGTCTCCGGCGTACTCGGTCCGGATCAACGTCGGTGACAGGACCTCGAATCGGGCGTTGTCCACGCTCACCGTGGCGGTGCGGGGCCTGTGGTGCGCGGTGCCCGCTGCGGCGACGCCCGGTGATGTCAGGCAGAGCCCCGCCAGTGCGCCGGCCACCACGAGTGCGGTCGGCGTGCGGCGGGATCTCGACGAGAAGGGTTTCACAGCACTCTCCGTCTCCGGCCCAGCCATGTCTGGGCGACTACCACCACGGCCAGAAAGGCACCGCTGACGACCTGCTGGTAGGCGGAGTCGAGCGAGCCGATCTGGTTGATCACGTTCTGGATGACCTTCAGCAGCAGCACTCCGACCAGGGAGCCGCTGATGAAGCCGGAGCCGCCGCTGAGCAGCGTGCCGCCGATGACCACGGCGGAGATGGCCTCCAGTTCCATGCCGCTGCCGAGGATCGTCACGCCGGACAGCAGCCAGGCCGCGTTGAGCGCGCCGGCGAGCCCGGCGCACAGCCCGGAGAGCGTGTAGACGGAGATCTTCGTGCGGGCCACCGGTGCACCCATCAGGGCGCCGGCGTCCTCGTTGCCGCCGACCGCGTAGACGTACTGCCCGAATCTGGTCCGGCGCAGCACGACCGCGCCGAGCACGAACAGCGCCAGGGTGATCCACACCGGAACTCCGATGCCGCCCAGGGAACCCTGCCCGAGGGTGGCGAAGAAGGAGTCCTTGTCGACGAGATACGTCGTGGAGCCCTCGTCGGTGATGGCCAGCAGAATGCCACGGGCGCCCAGCATCGCGGCCAGGGTGACGATGAACGGTGCGAGCCGGACCCGTGCGATGAGCACTCCGTTGACCAGGCCGATCAGTCCGCAGACGGCGAGCGGCAACAGCAGGGCCACCGCCGTGCCGTACCGCGAGCCCCAGGCGGCGAGGACGCCGCCGAGGGCGAACAGCGAGCCCACCGACAGGTCGATGCCGCCGGTGACGATCACGAATGTCATACCGAGGGCGACCACGGCGAGGAACGCCGAGGACAGCGCCATGTTCTCCAGGTTGTCGCCGGTCAGGAAGGTGTCGAAGCTCAGCGACGCCGCCACCATGGCGATCACGAGGGTGACGAGGGCGCCGTGCTGCTGTGCGAGCCCGCTCAGTCGTTCCGAGCGGTTCGCCCGCCCCGGACCGGCGTCCTGGTGGTTCGCGGTGCCGGCCGGCATGCCGGCCTCTTCGGTCTGCGTGGTCATCGCCTGCCTCGTTCCCGGGCCGCGTAGACGGCCAGGACGATCACCACGGCCTGGGCGATCTGGGTCCACGACGGCGGCAGATCGTGCTTGATGAGGGTGGTGGTGAGCAGCTGGATGAGCACCGCGCCGGCGGCCGTGCCACCGATGCGGACCCGTCCGCCGCTGAGCGGGGTGCCGCCGACGACCACGGCGGTGATGGCGGACAGCTCCATCAGGGAGCCGAGGGAAGTGGGGTCGCTCGCGGCGAGCCGGGCGGTGGCCAGCACGCCCGCGACCGCGGCGAGGGCGCCGGAGCAGACGTAGACCACGACCAGGACCCGGCGTACCGGGAGTCCGGCGAGCCGGGCCGCGGCCCGGCTGTCGCCGATGGCCAGGACCTGACGTCCGAAGGTGGTGCGCCGCATCACGAACGCGACCAGCACCGCGAGCGCCGCGGCGATGAGGACCAGGTAGGGCAACCCGAGGACGTCGCCGGAGCCGAGTGCCGCCAGGCCCGGGTCGTGCACGTCCTTGAGCTGGGGCAGCAGGACCAGGGCGAGGCCGCGTCCGGCGACCATGAGGGCGAGGGTGGCGACGATGGGCTGGACGCCGACGAACGCGATCAGCGCGCCGTTCGCGACGCCGACCGCGGCACCGGCGACGACCGCGACGAGCGTGGCGATCCAGGGCCCGTACCCGAGGTACAGCGAGAGCAGGGAGGTGGCCAGCGCCATCACCGAGCCCACCGACAGGTCGACGCCCTCGGTGCCGATCGCCAGCGCCATGCCGAGCGCGACGATCAGGACGGGGGCGACCTGGACGGCCTGGGTGCGGAAGTTCTCCGTGGAGGCGAAGTGCGGGGTGAAGGCGAAGTTGAACAGCAGCAGCACCAGGACCCCGGTGTACACGCCGTAGTCCTGGAGCAGGCGCAGCAGCCGGGCGCGGTCCGGCGTGCCGCGGGCCAGGGTCAGTTCAGTCATCGCTCCCTCCGGCGGGTACGGCGGCGATGGCGCGCATCAGTTCGCCCTCGGTGACGGCGTCACCGGTCAGCTCGCGGACCACGACGCCGTCCTTGAGGACGACCACGCGGTCGCTGCCTTCGATCAGTTCCTCGGTGTCGGAGGAGATCAGCAGCACGGCCAGGCCGTCGTCGGCGAGTTCGTCGATGAGCGCCTGCACCTCGGCCTTGGCGCCGACGTCGATGCCGCGGGTCGGTTCGTCCAGCAGCAGGACCTTGGGGTGCAGGGCGAGCCAGCGGGCCAGCAGGACCTTCTGCTGGTTGCCGCCGGAGAGTTCGCCGACCTTCTGGTGCACGCCCGCGGCCTTGATGCGGAGCCGTTTCGTGAACGTCTCCACGATCCGGTCGACCCGGGCGTCGTCGACGAGGCCGAAGCGGGACAGGCCGGGCAGGGCGGCGAGCGCGATATTCTCGCGGACCGACAGGCCCGGCAGGATGCCCTCGCTCTTGCGGTCCTCCGGCAGCAGGCTGATGCCGGCGCGGATGGCCGCGGCGGTCGAGCCCGGCCGCACCGGGACGCCGGCGACGACGACCCGGCCGGCGTCGGTGGGCAGGGCGCCGGCGATGGCCTTCGCGGTCTCGCTGCGTCCGGAGCCGAGCAGTCCGCCGAGGCCCACGACCTCGCCGGGGCGGATCGACAGCGACACGCTCCGCAGCTGGTGCCGGGCCGTCAGGTCGGTTGCGGTCAGGACCGGTTCGGCTTCGGTGCCGTGCGAGCCGGAGAACTTGGTCATGCCCTGCGCACGCACCTCGCCGGTCTCCCGGCCGAGCATCATGGCGACCAGCCGCAGCCGGTCGAGTGCGGCGAGCGGTCCGGTGTGCACGACGCGGCCGTCGCGCAGGACGGTGATCGTGTCGCAGAGTTCGTACAGCTCGTCCATGCGGTGGCTGACGTAGACGACCGCGACACCGCGCTCGCGCAGCATGCGGATCACCTCGAACAGGGTCTGCACCTCGCGCGGTTCGAGGGAGGAGGTCGGTTCGTCCATGATGACGACGCGGGCCTCGACGGCGACGGCACGGGCAAGCGCGACCATCTGCTGGGCGCCGACGCCGAGTTCGCGCAGCGGCCGGCGGACGTCGACCCGGATGCCGAGTCCGCGCAGTGCCTCGTCGGCCTCCCGGTGCATGCGCCGGAAGTCGATCAGGCCCAGCCGGTTCAACGGTTCGCGGCCGAGGAACAGGTTGCGGGCCACACTCATCAGCGGAACGAGGTTGACCTCCTGGTAGATGGTGGAGATGCCGGCCTGCTGGGCCTGCAGCGGGGTGGTGAAGCGGACGGGTTCGCCGTCGTAGGTCACCTCGCCGTGGTCGGGCCGGTACACGCCGGTGAGCACCTTGATGAGCGTCGACTTGCCCGCGCCGTTCTCCCCGACGAGCGCGTGGACGTGTCCGGCGCGTGCGGTGAAGTCCACGTCGGACAGCGCGCGCACGCCGGGGAAGGTCTTGGACAGCCCGGTGACCGAGAGCACGTCAGTACGCCTTGCCGAGGTCCGCCTGGGCGTTGCCCTTGTCGTAGGCGCTGTCCTTGATGACGATGTCCTGCCCGACCTGCCCGCCCTTGGTGAAGGTGCCGAGGGTCTGGAAGGCGAGCGGTCCGAAGCGCGGGTTGGACTCGATGACCGCGTAGATCCAGCCGTCCACGATGCCCTGTACGGCGTTGCGGGTGCCGTCGATCGTCACGATCTTGACGTCGCCGGGCTTCTTGCCCGCGCCCTTGAGGGCGTTGACGGCGCCGAGGCCCATCTCGTCGTTCTCGGCGTAGATCCCGGTGATCCCGGGCTTGGACTGGATGAGGTTCTCGGTGACCGACTGGCCCTTCTCGCGGGCGAATTCGCCGGTCTGGCGGAACACGACCTTCAGACCGGGCGCCTTCTCCTTGATGCGGTCCTCGAAGCCCTTGGTGCGCTCGGTGGTGACGTTGTTGCCGGCCGAGCCGAGGAGGATCGCGATCTCGCCCTTGCCGCCGGTCGCCGCGATCATCTGGTCCGCGGCCCGTCTGCCCTGCTCGGTGAAGTCGGAGCCGATGAAGCTCACGTAGTCCTTGCAGGCCGTCGCGTTGATCTTGCGGTCGATGGTGACGATCGGAATGTGCCTGGCGGCCGCGGTGCGCAGCACCGGCTCCCAGCCGTCGGAGTTGAGCGGGGCGATGACCAGGAGGTCCGCGCCCTTGGCGATGAGGTCCTGGACGTCGCTGATCTGCTTGGAGAACTGCGACTGGGCGTTGGCGGTGAGCAGTTTGACGCCCTCCGCCTTTGCTTCGGCCTTGATGGAGGCGGTCTCCGCGATGCGGAAGGGGTTGGCCTCCTTCTCGGACTGGGAGAAGCCGACGGTGGCGGTCTTCAGGTCGGTCTTCCGGCCGCCGTAGGCGTCGACGGTGCAGGTCGGGCCGGTGGCGGTGCCGGGCGAGGCGACGGCCTGGCCGGCGTTGTCCTGCTGCGCGGCGGAGGGCTTGGTGTCCGGGTCGTCCTCGGACTTGGTGCAGCCGGTCGCGAGCGCGAGGCTCGTCACCAGGCCGGCGGCGAGAAGTGTTCGAGCGGCGGTGCGACGGGCAGGTGCGGTGGGCTTCATGAGTGTCCCCAAATGGCACGGCCCCGGAGCTGAGAGCGCTCTCGGGGGAGACTTGCTCTTGCGTCAACTCGGCGTGCTCGTCGTTCAGGGGAGGTTTTTACATCGTTGGAAGGGGCGTGTAAAGCCTTCCGTCCGAAATCTCGTCAGCGTCGGCCCAAGGTGCTCTCCCGCTCCACCAGCTCGAAGTCCGCGGTCAGTTCGCGGCCGCCGGGCTCCGCGCGGCCCGACAGGCTGCGCAGCAGCGAGGCCACGGCCATCCTGGCGATGGCCTGCTTGTCCGGTGACACCGTCGTCAGGGTGACGGCGCCGAAGCGCCCCTCCGCGATGTCGTCGAACCCCACCACCGCCACGTCCCAGGGGACCCGCAGACCCCGCTCGTGGAGCACGCGCATCGCCCCGATCGCGATCAGGTCGTTGAATGCGAAGACGGCGTCCGGACGCACGCCCGAGTCCAGCAGCTCGGCCATGGCCCGCGCCCCGTCGTCCCGGTCCCAGCCGCCGACCGGCACCACCAGGCTGTCCGGCGCGGGCACCCCGGCCGCCGCCAGTTCCGCGCGCCAGCCGTCCAGGCGCAGGTGGGCGGGCCGGTTCACGGAGTCGGTGCGCACGCCGAGGTAGGCGATCCGGGTCCGGCCGCGGCCCAGCAGATGGCGCACGGCGCACCGGGCCGCCGCCACGTTGTCGATCGCGATGTGGTCGAAGGGCAGGCCGTACTCGCGTTCCCCGAGCAGCACCATCGGCACGTCGCCCGGCCGGCCCCGCAGGTCCTCGGCCTCCAGGGTCAGCGGGCTGAGGATCAGCCCGTCGATCACCCCGCCCCGGAAACCCTGGCTGACCAGGATCTCCTGTTCGCGTTCACCCCGCGTGTGGTCGAGCAGGACAGTGAACTCGTGCTCCGCGGCCGCATCGATCACCGCGCCGGCCAGCTCCGCGAAGTAAGGGTTGCCGAGCTCGGGAACGGCGAGCGCGATGATCCCCGTACGGCCCTTGCGCAGATGCCGCGCCGTCAGGTTGGGCCGGTACCCGAGCTCGTCGATCGCCGCCTGCACCCGGGCGCGCATCGCCGGGGTGACGTGCGGATAGTTGTTCACCACGTTGGACACGGTCTTGATCGAAACGCCCGCGCGTTCCGCCACGTCCCTCAGGCTGACCCGCAAGGGATCTCCTCAGCGTCGATGGGTGCCCCCGCCCCCGGGGATTGTCATGTCCCTGGACACAGGCCGAGAGCCGTGCTCTCATGCCAACTGCCGTTCCTTCCAACGTTGTACAGACAGAAGCAACGAGCCGCCACCCTTCCTCACCCAAGGAGGATTCGTGCGCATCAGACCTCTCGGACAACGCCTCGCCCTGCTGCTCGCCGCGGCACTGGGCCTGGCCGGCCTCACCGCTCCCCCGGCCGCCACCGCGGCCTCCGCGGCCGTCGATCCCGTCGAAGTCCACGGCCTCAAGGGCGACTACTACACCCAGTCCGCCCCCGGCGCCTTCGACTTCCACGAGCTCAAGGCCACCGGGTTCGACCCGAACCTCGACTTCGACACCCTGGAGCCGCGCCTGGACTTCGCCACCGGCCAGTCGGACGACGTCAGCGTCCGCTGGACGGGGAAGATCGTCCCGGAGAAGACCGGCCCCACCACCTTCTCCATCATCGGCGACAACGGCTTCCGCCTGTGGGTGGACGGCCGGCTGGTCATCGACCACTGGGTGGACGACTGGGACATCGAACAGACGGGCCAGCCGGTCGAGCTGACCGCGGGCACCGCCTACGACATCAAGGTCGAGTACTTCGAGCACTACGGCGGCTCCAA
Source organism: Streptomyces sp. NPDC086777 (assembly GCF_040702065.1). NCBI lineage: Bacteria > Bacillati > Actinomycetota > Actinomycetes > Kitasatosporales > Streptomycetaceae > Streptomyces > Streptomyces sp. NPDC086777. The sequence continues at coordinate 156,835 of NZ_JBFBJI010000019.1, forward strand.
CCTCCACCTGCGCTGGACCCCGCCCGGTGGCACCAAGACGGCCGTCCCGCAGTCCGCGTTCCGGCTCCCCGACGGTTTCGACTACGACGGCGCCGTCTCCACCGCCGTGCAGGCGAACGGCCGCACCCTCGCCCTGGAGTTCGCACAGCCGCTCGGCGCTTTGCCGGCCGGTCTGGCCGAGCACCTGGACGCCGTCATCGGGGGCGCCACCTGGCCGCTGGGGAAGGCCCGGTTGGACTCCGCAGACCCCCGGAAGCTGCTGATCACGCTGAAGGAGCCCGTCGTCGGCAACAGGACCGGCACCGCCTCCGGTCTCGCCGACGTGCGCTACGACGGTCAGGGCGGACTGGCAGGCGCCGATGGCAACGTTGTCAGCTCCTTCTGGAGCAGCGGCGCCAACAAGTCGACCTACGAGCTGCGCACCAAGTGGGCCGACCAGGTCGGCCCCGACAACGCCCACCCGGAGTACCCGAGGCCCCAGCTCACGCGCGGTGACTGGCAGAACCTCAACGGCACCTGGCAGTTCGCCGCCGCCACGGCGGGAGAACAGCCGCCGGTGGGCAGGAAGCTCGGCGAGAGGATCCTGGTCCCGTACCCCGTCGAGTCCCAGCTGTCCGGGCTCGAACGGCACGAGGACCGCATGTGGTACCGGCGTACCTTCACCGTCCCGGCCGGCTGGAAGATCGGCTCCGGCAAGCGGCTGCAGCTGAACTTCGGCGCGGTCGACTGGCGGGCGGAGGTGTACGTCAACGGCACCAAGGTGGCCGAACACCAGGGCGGGTACGACAAGTTCAGCGCCGACATCACCGACGCGCTGAAGCCCGGGCGCACCCAGGAGCTGATCGTCGGCGTCTACGACCCCACCGACGCGGCCGACGGCGAGAACCCGCCGGTCGGCAAACAGCGCCTGGACCCGAGCGGCATCTGGTACACGCCGACCTCCGGGATCTGGCAGACGGTGTGGATGGAGCCGGTGGCCGCCGACCACGTGGACCAGCTCAGGCTCACCCCGGACGTCGACGCCGGCACCCTCACCGTCGAGCCGCAGGGCGTCCGCGACGGTCTGCCGGTCACGGCGACCGCCTACGCGGGCAAGCGCAAGGTGGCCACGGCCACCGGCCGCAGCGGCACACCGCTGACCCTGCGCATCCGCAACCCGCGGCTGTGGTCCCCCGACGACCCGTTCCTCTACGACCTGAAGGTGAGCGTCGGGGCCGACCGTGTCGGCAGCTACTTCGGGATGCGGTCGGTGAGGGTCGGGAAGGTGAACGGCGTCCCGCGCACCCTGCTCAACGGCAGACCGGTCTTCATGATGGCCACCCTGGACCAGGGCTTCTGGCCGGACGGGCTGTACACCGCCCCGACGGACGAGGCACTCGCCTACGACCTGAAGATGCACAAGAGCATGGGCTTCAACGCGGTGCGCAAGCACATCAAGGTGGAGCCCGACCGCTGGTTCTACTGGGCCGACCGGCTCGGCCTGATGGTGTGGCAGGACATGCCCGCGATGACGGCCGGGGTGAACCCGTCCACGCAGGCGCGCGCCGAGTACGAGCGCGAGATGAAGCAGATGATCGACGAGCACTACAGCAGCCCGTCGGTCGTCATGTGGGTCACCTTCAACGAGGGATGGGGCCAGTACGACATGGCCCGCATCGCCGACCAGGCCAAGTCCTGGGACCCGACCCGGCTGGTCAACTCCATGTCCGGGCTCAACCTCGGCGAGGACGGCGGCACCGGCGACATCATGGACGAGCACGGCTATCCCAGTCCGGCCCTGCCGCCCCACCCAGACGGCCGGCGCGCCCTGGTCAGCGGCGAGTACGGCGGTCTCGGCCTCGCGGTGCCCGGACACGCCTGGTCGGTGCAGCAGTCGTACGTCGACGTCGACCCGGCGAGCTACACCGACGACTACCTGGCCAAGCTCGCCGAGGTCCACGCGCTGGCCTGCCAGGGCGGCAACGGCGCGGTGTACACCCAGATCTCGGACGTCGAGGGTGAGCTCAACGGCCTGCTGACGTACGACCGCAAGGTGGTCAAGCCCGATGTCCAACGGCTCAGGACGGCCCAGCAGGCGCTGATCTCCGACGCCTCACGGGCCACACCGGCCGGGTGCGCGTCCTGACGCCCGTCCGGAGTCGGCGCACGCCTCCCCGCGCCACGCCGAGGGTCCTGAGCCATCTGTAGGAGGAGTGCGGTCCGCCGCCGCCCGAACGGCGGCGGACCGCCCCGGCTCCTGCGCACCCCCTGGACACGCCCCCCGGTCCGTGCTGTCATGCCGATTGGTCTCTACCTTCCAACGTTGGAACGCCCCGGGCGCCTCGGCGACACGCTCGCAGGCCCTGGTCCCCGCACGTCCCGGATCGTGCCAGGAGGCTCCCCCATGCCCCTGAACCGCAGACACTTCGTCGCCGGCGCGCTCACCGCGGCCGGGGCGAGCGGTCTCCCGCTCGCCGTGGCCGGCCCCGCCCAGGCGGCGCGCGGCCCTCGGACCGCACAGGCCGCGGCGTCGGCGCGCGTGGCGCCTGCCCCCGGCGGGCTCTACTCCCCCAACGCGTCGCCCCTGTCCCCCACGGCCTTTCTGCGCCTGCCGCCCGGCGCGGTCACCGCGCGCGGCTGGCTCGACGGCCAACTGCGCCGGCAACTCGCCGGTCTGTGCGGCCAGTACGCCGCGATCTCGCACTTCCTGGTGATGTCCGACTCGGGCTGGGTGCACCCCGAGCTCACCGGCTGGGAGGAGGTCCCGTACTGGCTGCGCGGATACGTCGACCTGGCGATCCTCACGCAGGACGCCACCGCACTGGCCGCCGTCCGGCAGTGGATCGACGCGATCGTCGCCACCCGGCAGTCCGACGGCTGGTTCGGTCCGACCGCCCTGCGCACGTCGCTCGGCGGCGGCCCGGACTTCTGGCCCTTCCTGCCGCTCACCTGGGCGCTGCGCAACTGGCAGGAGTACAGCGGGGACAGCCGGATCATCCCGCTGCTCACCGGCTTCTTCCGCTTCATGAACGCGCAGGGCCCGTCGGCGTTCGACCAGAGCTGGGTGTCGGTGCGCTGGGGCGACGGTCTGGACAGCGTCTTCTGGCTGTACAACCGTACGGGCGACTCGTTCCTGCTCGCCCTCGCGGACAAGATCCATGCCAACGGCGCCGACTGGGTCGGCAACCTGCCGTCCCTGCACAACGTCAACATCGCGCAGGGGTTCCGGGAGCCCGCCCAGTACGCGCTGCGCTCGCCGTCGGCCGCGCTCACCCAGGCGGCGTACCAGAACTACACGTCGGTGATGACCTCGTACGGCCAGTTCCCGGGCGGCGGATTCGCGGGCGACGAGAACGCGCGGCCCGGGTTCGGCGACCCCCGGCAGGGCTTCGAGACCTGCGGCATCGTCGAGTTCATGGCCAGCCACCAACTGCTGACCCGGATCACCGGGGACGCGGTGTGGGCCGACCGCTGCGAGGACCTGGCCTTCAACTCGCTGCCCGCGGCGCTCGATCCGTCCGGCAGGGCGGTCCACTACATCACCGGCGCGAACAGCGTCGACCTCGACGACGCTGCCAAGACCCAGGGGCAGTTCCAGAACGGCTTCGCCATGCAGGCGTTCATGCCGGGCGTCGACCAGTACCGCTGCTGCCCGCACAACTACGGGATGGGCTGGCCCTACTTCACCGAGGAACTGTGGCTCGGCACCCCGGACGACGGGCTGGCGGCCGCGATGTACGCGCCCAGCCAGGTCACCGCGAAGGTCGCCGACGGCACCGCGGTGACCATCGCCGAGACCACCGACTACCCCTTCGGCGACACGGTCACCCTGACCGTCTCCACGCCCGCCCCGCTCGCCTTCCCGCTGTACCTGCGGATCCCCGGCTGGTGCGGGTCGCCGCAGGTCACCGTGGCGGGCGCGGCCGTCTCCGCGTCGGCCGGACCGTCCTGGACCGTGCTCCGGCGCACCTGGAGCGACGGCGACACCGTCACGCTGCGCTTTCCGCAGTCGACGGTGCTGCGCACCTGGCCCGGCAACCACGGGGTCACCGCGGTCGACCGGGGACCGCTCACGTACTCGCTGAGCATCGGTGAGAACTACGTGCGGTACGGCGGCAGTTCCCAGTTCCCCGAGTACGAGGTGCACGCCACCACGGCGTGGAACTACGGACTCGCGCCGGACGACGGGACCTGGACGTTCACTCGCAGCGGCGGACCGCTGCCGGACGATCCGTTCGACAGCGGCACGACGCCGCTCCGGATCACCGCGCCGGCGCGCAGGATCGCCGAATGGCAGGCGGACGACCAGCACGTGGTGTCTTCGGTACAGGACTCGCCGGCACGCAGCACGGCTGCCGTGGAGAGCGTGACGCTGATTCCGATGGGCGCCGCCCGGCTGCGGATCTCCGCGTTCCCCACCGTCTCACCGACCGGCCACCCGTGGCAGCCGGTCGCCGTGTACCGGGTGCTCCGCAACAGGAACTCCGGCAAGGTCATGGGTGTCGACCTGATGTCCACCGCCAACAGCGCACACGTCGTCCAGTACGACGACAACGGCACCGCCGACCACCTCTGGCAACTCATCGACAACGGCGACGGCTGGTACCGCATCCGCAACAAGAACTCCGGCAAGGTCCTCGGCGTCGACCTCATGTCCACCGCCAACAGCGCACACGTCGTCCAGTACGACGACAACGGCACCGCCGACCACCTCTGGCAACTCATCGACAACGGCGACGGCTGGTAC